>DATMPY010000046.1:0-52650 GCA_035566955.1 Solirubrobacteraceae bacterium
TCCTCTCGGGGTATGGGGGCGGGCTCCTCTCGGGGTAAGGGGGTCGGCTCCTCTCGGGGGGTCGGCTCCCCTCGGGGTAGGGGGGCCGCCTCCGGCGGGGTCGCCCCAGCCGGCGCTAGCACTTCCAAGGCCAAGAGGAAGCCCGTCCGCAAGAAGACGCCCGTCCTCGACCTTTACGGGACCCGGGCGGTGCTGGGGTACGAGGCGATGCAGCAGAACTTCTACCTTCCCGCCACCGGCCTTTACAAGGGGGAACCGGAGTACTCGTTCCTGTGGCCCTTCTCCCAGGCCCTGGCTGCGACCGTCAGCCTAGCCCACCTCCCCGGCCAGCAGGCCAAGGTGGAAGGGACGATGAAGGCGCTGACGGCCGGACTGCAGGTCTACCTGGGCGCACCCGGCGCTCCTCCCGGGGAAGCGACCGCGACGGGGGCCTCCACGGCTGGCACGCTGCGCTCCTTCGACGGCGTCGTCGCGCCCCCCGTGGGCCCAGGGGGAGCCAGCTACTACGACGACAACGAGTGGGTGGGGATCGAGCTGGCGCGCATTTACGAGCTCGACCACAACCCCGCCGCGCTGGTGCAGGCAGAGCAGATCATGGAGTTCGTGATGGCGGGCTGGCAGACCGCCGGCCAGGAAGGCCAGCAGCTGCCCTGCCCCGGCGGGTTGCCATTCTCCAACGCCGCCAACAACACGCAGCGCAACACCGTCACCGACGGTCCCGCGGCGGAGCTGGGGGTGCAGCTCTACCGGATCACCCACGAAGTCCGCTATCTGCAATTCGCCGAGATGTCCTACGGCTGGGTGCGCGAATGCCTGCTGGAACCGGGCGGCCTCTACGCCGACCACATCGAACTCGACGGCGAAGTGAACAGGGTGCTGTGGAGCTACAACCAGGGCTCGATGATGGGCGCCGGGGCGCTGCTCTACCAGGCGACCCACAACGGGCTCTATCTCTACCAGGCTCGCCAGACCGCGAAGGCCGCCCTCGCCTACTACACCTACAGCCGGCTCTCCTCGGAAAACCCGTTCTTCGTGGAGGTCTACTTCCGCAACCTCATCTACCTGGACTCCGTCACCCACGATCCCCCCGGGGCGTTGCCCGCCAAGGAATACGCCTACTACGCCTGGCAGCGTCACCGCCTGAGCGACAACCTCTTCGCCTACGGCTCCCCCCCAACCGCCGAACTGCTCGGGCAGGCCTCGCTGGTGCAGATCTATGCGCTGTTGTCGATCCCCCCGGGCGCTCTCTTTTGATCTTCCGGCGGTCCTCCGCTGGTGCAGATCTACGCGCTGCTGCTGTCGATCCCGCCAACGCTTTTTCCTGACCTTCGGGCGGGCCCGGCTGACGCAGACCACGCGCTGCTGTCGGGCCTCCCCGGCGCTTTCGTCTCACTGGCCGATCCAAGGTAGGCTTCGCTGTGTGGAGGCGACCAACCTGATCACCGCGGCCGGCCTGGAGTCGATGCGGGGGGAGCTCCAGGCGCTGGAGGGGGAGGGCCGCCGGGAGATCGCGGAGCGGATCAAAGTGGCGCGCGAGTGGGGGGATCTGAAGGAGAACAGCGAGTACCACGACGCGAAGAACGATCAGGCCCACCTGGAGACGAAGATCGCGCGCCTGCGCGAAAAGATCTCCACCGCGGTGGTTGTGGAGGAGGGGGAGGGGCCCGCGGCGGACGGGGCGGTGGGCTTCGGCTCGACGGTTGCCGTGCGCGATCAGAACGGGGTGGAGCGCACATGGATGATCGTGAGCTCCCACGACGCCGCCCCCGCCGAGGGCCGCCTCTCGGCGGAGTCCCCCGTCGCCCGCGCCCTGGTGGGGCGTCGCCCCGGGGAGCAGGCCGCGGTGACGCTGCCCCGCGGGGAGAGCGTGCTGACGGTCCTCAGCGTGCAGTGACCGTATAAAAAACGTGTCGCGTATAGCGATGGTTAGACGCTGCTCGGGAAAATGATGTTGGTATCGGCGCCCTCGACCGGGTGCCCCTCGTTTGTGCTCCCAACTGAATCCCGCCCGCTCGTGCCCTCAGCCGAATACCCCCCGTTTGTGCTCCCAACTGGGTGCCGCCCGTTTGCCTCCCCGAACGGGTGTGGTTCGTTTGTATTCCTGGCCGGGTGGCGCCCGTTTGTGCTCTCAACCGCGTGCCGCCCGTTCTCGTCCACCACGGGCGCGCTTGCCGTGGGCTCCTCAAGGGTTGCGATGAAAGCCTCGACCACGGCGGGGTCGAATTGGGTGCCGGCGCAGGCGCGCAGCTCGGCGAGGGCCTTGGCGGGGGGGATGGCGCCGCTGTAGGCGCGCTCGGAGATCATTGCGTCGAAGGCGTCGCACACGAAGATGATTCGCGCCCCCAGGGGGATGCCATCGCCGTAGAGGCCGTCGGGGTAGCCGTTGCCGTCGAAGCGCTCGTGGCTCGAGCGCACCAGCCGCGCCACCGGACGCAGGGCGGCGGCGGCAGCGAGGATGCGCTCGCCGAGGATGGTGTGGCGGTGCATGAAGCGCCACTCCTCGTTGTCGAGGGGGCCGGGCTTGTTCAGGATCGCATCGGGGATGGCGATCTTGCCGACATCGTGCAACTCGGCGGCGCGGGCGAGCACGTCGAGCTCCTCGGCGGTCATCCCCAGGCGCCGGCCCACCTCGAGCACGAGCGCGCCGACCCCGCGCTGATGCTCCTGCAGGTCGGGGTAGCGCTCCTGGAATGCCTGCAGGAGGACGTCGCGCAGCTGATGCACCGCGCTGGCCTCGCGGGTCTCGTCCTTGCGCCGGTAGAGACGCTGGTCGGCGAGCTGCATCACCGTGGAGGGGTCTTGGATCCCGGGGGCGATGCTGACCACGCCGTGGGCGGCCCCGATCGAGAAGCCGGGCCCGCGCTCGCGCAGCGCCGAGACGCTGGCCTCCACGACCGGCTCGATCTGCTCGGGGTGGCCGCAGAGCAGCACGCAGAACTCGTCGCCGCCCATGCGGTAGGCGGTGCCGTGGGGGGCGACCACGGCCCTCAGCTTGTCGCTGAGACGGGTGAGCAGGGCATCGCCGGCGGGGTGGCCGAAGGTGTCGTTGTAGCGCTTGAAGCCGTTGAGGTCGTACAGCACGAGCTCCCAGCTCTCCCCCGCGCTCACCCGGCGACAGGCGACGTGGAGGTCTTCCATCAGCTGGCGGCGGTTGCCGAGGCCGGTGAGGGGGTCGGTCAGCGCCAGGCGTCGGGAGCGGACCAGCATTGCGATGTTCTCGCGCACCGTCATCATCAGGTGCACGCACACCGCGAGCACGGTGGCGATCGCGAGAATCAGGGCGACGGGGGTGAGCTGGCCGCGGAGGTTGCCGTAGATCAACACCCCCAGGGCGGCGAGCAATGACAGGGAGGGCACCGACACCAGCCGCCAGTCCTCCACCCGCCGGCGGGTGGGCCGTGGCCAAGGGGTCCAGGCGGCGATCGCCAGCAGCGTGGCGGAGAGGGGCCACAGGGGTTGCACCCAGTCGCCCACGCGGTAGCTGTTGGTTGCGATCAGGTCGAGATAGCCGGAGTCGGCGACCGCGCTGGCGAGCATTGCGGCGGCAATCAGCAGCCACACCCGTCCTGGGCGCCAGCCGGTCATGCCGAGCGCGCCGACGGTGAACACGAGCAGCAGCAGGTCCCCGATCGGGTAGACCAGCGCCATCGCCATCGAGGCGGCATCGCCGTGGGCGCCACCGAGGATCGGAGGGAGGATCACGGCAGCCCCCACCGCGGCGGCCGCGAGCCCGCCAATCAGCCCGTCCAGCCACATCCCGATTCGCAGCTCCTGCAGGTGGGCGCTGACGAGCAGCACAAGCGCCACGTAGCAGCAGGGGTAGAAGACCACGTAGAGGAGATCCGCCGGTGTGACGCCGCCCCCGGCCGCTCCGGGGCCTTCCACGAAGAGGGTGTAGTAGAGGTCCCCCAGGCCCCAGCAGAAGAGGCCCGCGCCGAGCGTCAGCCAGGCGGCGCGCTGGGGCCTGACGACCGCCCCGCGGGCGAGCACCGTGAGCGAGGCACCGCCCATCACCAGCCCATAGATCGTGTAGTCGAAGAGCCCTTCCGAGGGGAAGCGGCCGAGGCCGAGGAGGGTGTGCAACATGAGCACACCCACTCCCCCCACGAGCAGCGCGAGGATCACGGTGACGGATCTGGGCCTTGTGCGCGTAGTTGTCTGCATTCCACTTCTGCATCGGCCGTGGGGGTGCGGTTCTGAAGTTGGATCGCTCGATGTGAGCGAGTTGCCGGGGTCCCAACGCCTGTCGCCGGACCGGTGTTCCGGGGGGGTCTGCCGAACCGATGCCCAGGGGCCGGTCTGCGCGGACCGGTACTCAGGGGGCCGGTCTGCGCAGACCGGTGTTCAGGGGCTGGTCTGCCCGCAAACCGATGCTCGGGGACCCGGCAGCGGGTCCCGGCCTACACGTGGTCGAGCATACGGCGCTCGAAGCGCTTGGGCTTGCGCCGATAGAGGCGCTCGCCGTCGCGCCGGGCGCGCTTGTGCAGTCGCCTACGGCGGCGGGCGATCGCCTTCAGGAGGCGCTTGCGGGTCTTGCGCTCGGCGGCGAACAGGGCGGAGCGCTGGCGCACCCCCTGGTCGAGCAGCGCAAGGTCGTGCTCCTCGCCGAGGATTTCCCCGAGGCGGTCGGCTTCGCGGGCGATGCGGCGAACATAGGCGAAGGACTTGCCGCCGCGGTCGATGGTCTCGGCGGCGTAGCGGAGGTCCTTGACGCGTTTGCGCCAGACGTGCAGGGCGCTGGCACCCCCGTCCCCACCGCGGCCGGCGCCGCGGCGGGCGGCGCGCAGGCCACGGTGCCCCTGACGGTAGAGGCGGTCGAGCCCAGGGGCGAGCAGCTTGCGGCGGCGTTCGCGCAGCGTCCAGCGTTCTGCGCGGGTGGCGGTGGCGCGCAGGTCGCGGGCGACGGCGGCGCGCAGCTGGGGGTCGCGGATGGCGTGCGCGGCGGCGGCTTCGCGCTCGGCCACGAGCTGGGCGCGGAGGGCCTGCACGGCCGGGCTGCCGAAGAGCTTGCCGGGGTGGCGCTGGAGGATGCCATCGAGCGTGGCGAGGATCACCTCGGCGTCGCGGCCCGCGGCGAGGCGTTGAGCGCAGTCGCGCAGGGCGGCGTTCTCGCGGGCGTGGCGCTTTAGGCCGAGCTCGCGGCGCAGCAGGCGGATGAGGGCGCGCACGCGCTTGAGGGCCTTGCGGATCTCGTGCACGGTCTCGTCTCCCGCCCCCTCCGGGTAGCTCTCCAGCAGTTCGATTGCAAGCTCCAGCTGCCCCAGGATCACGCGCCGCAGCCCCTCGGCGAGGGGCTCGCCCTTGCGTAGCGCCGTCCGCCTCTCCCGGCGCTGACGCGGTGGGCGGGCCGCGGCGGAGCGGCGCTCCCGCTCGGCCCTGGCGAGGGCCACGGCGACCCCGACGCCGACCGCGAGCAGCGCGGCGGCGACGGGCCGGCGCCGAAGGGGGGCCACAATGGGACCATGCCGAGGCTTCCGCCGGCCCCATGGTGGACGGTGCGCATGGCGGCGAATCGCAAGCCCGCGACGTACCGCTGCCCGATCTGCGGCCATCACCTGCCCGCGCTCAGCGAGCACATGCTGATCGCCCCCGAAGGCGACACCCGTCGCCGCCGCCACGCGCACACGCGGTGCGTGGCCCGCGCGCGCGAACGGGGCCAGCTGCGCTCACGGGATGAGTGGCGGCGCGCCCAACCGCGCGGGGCGCCGTGGTGGCGGCGCTTGCTGGGGCACGGGTAGCCGGCGCGGGGTGCGTGGCGGCGGCCGCTGCCGGGTTGTGCGTAGCCGGTGCGGGGCGCCGTGGTGGCGGCGTTTGCTGGGGCACGGGTAGCCGGCGCGGGGTGCGGGGCGGCGGCCGCTGCCGGGTTGTGCGTAGCCGGTGCGGGGTGCGTGGCGACGGCCGCTGCCGGGTTGTGGGTAGCCGGTGCGGGGCGCCGTGGTGGCGGCGTTTGCTGGGGCGCGGTAGCAGGCATCAGCGAGTTGCCTCACCCCCCATAAACGTGCACGTGGCCGGGATTCACGCGGATGATGACGCGCTGTTCGCCGGGCTGGCGGTAGGGGTAGGTGTCCTGGCCGAGGTACTTCATGGCGAGGGCGTCGATGTGGGCGTCGGCGCCCTCGTGGGTGCGCTCGGCGACGCTCCCCCGGATGGTGACGTATTCGTAGGGATTGTCCATGTTCTGCACGGTGAGGGTGACGCGGGGGTCGCGCTCGAGGTTGCGGGGCCAGGCGCGCCCCTCGGCGGTGTTGAGCACGGCAAGTCCGTCCTGGACGTCCACCCACACGGGGGCGGCGTGCACGGAGCCGTCGGGGCGGAGGGTGGAGACGTTGCAGAAGTTCTTGCCCTTCAGCAGCTCCTCGGCGCGGCCCTCGATCTTCGAGCTCATGAGTCCTCCTTCTCGGGGTGTTTGGGGACATGTGAGTGTGCGGGCGTGTCACTGCACACCACCAAGATAGGGACTGCCCGCGGGGAGGGCTGGCTGAGGGCGTAGGGCCTGCGTTTACTGCCGGGCGGGGCCCCTGGTGGAGGCGACGGGCGGAATGGGGTCTTGCGGCACGAGGGTGCCGTTGTTGAGCTGAAAGTGGACGGTGGCCTGGCCGCCGGAGGGGCAGCAGAGGGAGTCGTGGGAACGGTAGAGGGCGTAGGCGAGTGTGACTTCGGTGTCGCTCTGGCTCACGACCCGCACAGAGGCGGACGGCTGGGAGGAGTCGGTGCCGATGTAGCGGCCGTCGAGGAAGAAGAAAGCGCGCTGGTCGTACCCGTCGGCGGAGCCGGTGCGGGTGCCGACGAGCACGGTGAGAGTCTGGTTGGGGTGATAGTCGGAGGTGTTGTTGGGGGTGTACCCGTGGGCCCTCACGGTGGCGGCCGCGGCGGTGGCCTGGCCGCCGGTGGTGTCTTGCACCGACTGGGTCGCGGTGTGGGTGAAGGCGGGCTCGGGTGCGGTGCGGGTGGTGCTGGTGCCCTGCCCTGGGGCGCTGCCTCCGGTGGCGTTCCCGGTCGCCCCGGTGGCGGCGGAGGCGCCTGCGGTGGACGTGCGGCCGCCGACAGTTGAGGTCGACTTGGAATGCCCGGCGGCCCCGGGTTCGGGGGCGGGGGTGGGGGCGGCGGAGATGCTCACCGTCTTTGTCCCTCCGCCGCAGCCTCCGAGCAGCACGCCGCCGGTCCCTCCCAGGGCCAACGCGCCCGCGATTAACGCAGCTGCTCTCATCATGGCCTCTCTATATTCGCCGCCGTAGGAGCGCCCACCTCCCGCTCAACACCGCGAGACCCGGGGGGTTGCGCGGTCGACGGAATGGGCCGATCGGGGGTCCACAGGGAAGCATATGTTCTTTTTAGTCGCTGTATAACGATTGTCAGACACAACCCGAATTTTTAATACTCGCTCGCCCCACGCTCTTGACAAGCTTATTAGTCACTGCTAATTTAAGAAAATAGTTAGCAATCACTAAGGTAAGAGCTAAGGTAAGAGGTGGCGAATGAGTGGCTCGAGCGAGAACAGCCGGAGGAGCAGGAACAACTGGACCCTGGGGATCGTGTCGACGGCACTGTTCATGGTGGTGCTGGACAACCTGGTGGTGTCGATCGCGCTGCCCTCGATCCACCGCGACCTGGGGGCGTCGATCCAGTCGCTGGAGTGGACGGTCAATGCGTACGTGCTCTCCTACGCGGTGCTGCTCCTCACGGGGGCGGCGCTCGGAGACCGCTTTGGGCGCCGGAGGATGTTCCTGGCGGGGCTCTCGCTCTTCACGGCGGCGTCGGCGTCGGCGGCGCTGGCGCCCACGACGGACCTGCTGGTGGCGGCGCGCGCGGTCCAGGGGGCGGGGGCGGCGCTGGTGACTCCGCTGACGCTGACGCTCCTGGCGGAAGCGTTCCCGGCGGAGCGCAGGGGGCTGGCGCTGGGGATCTGGTCGGGCATCTCGGGCGCGGCGGTGGCGCTCGGCCCGCTGTTGGGGGGCGCGGTGGTGCAGGGCATCTCGTGGCACTGGATCTTCTGGATCAATGTCCCGATCGGCCTGATCCTGGTGCCGCTGGCGGCGCTGCGCCTGCGGGAGAGCCACGGGCCGTACGGGTCGCTCGACCTCCCGGGCCTCGCCCTCGCCTCGACGGGAGCGTTCGGCCTGGTCTTCGGACTGGTGCGGGCGCAGTCGCTGGGATGGACGTCCACTCGGGTGCTGACGTCGATCGTCGCGGGGGTGACCCTGGTGGGGCTGTTCGTCGCCTGGGAGCGCCGCGCCCCCGAGCCGATGCTGCCCATGTCATTCTTCTCGCAAAGGGCGTTCGCGGTGACCAACTTCGCCTCGCTGACGATGTACTTCGGGATGTTCGGGTCGATCTTCTTCCTCTCTCAGTTCATGCAGGACGTACTCCACAACTCGCCCCTCCAGGCGGGATTGAAGATCCTGGTGTGGACGGGCGCCACGATGATCACGGCTCCGCTGGCGGGCATCTACTCCCAGCGCGTGGGTAGCCGTCCGCTGATGTTCGCCGGGCTCACGCTCCAGGCGGGGGCGCTGGCGTGGCTGGCAGGGATCATCTCTACGAGCATCCCGTACAGCGCGATGATCGTGCCGTTCGTGATGGCGGGGGCGGGCATGGCGCTGGTGTTTGCGCCCTCTGCCAACGCGGTCCTCTCGGCGGTGCTGCCGGCCCAGGCGGGGCAGGCGTCGGGGGCGACGAACGCGATCCGCGAGACGGGAGGGGTGCTGGGGGTGGCGGTGCTCGCGTCGGTGTTCACGCACGCCGGGGGGTATGGCTCCCCGCAGGCGTTCGTGAACGGGGTGGTCCCGGCGCTATGGGTGGCTGTGGGGATGCTCACGGCGGGCGCGGTGGCGGTGCTTGCGCTGCCCTCTCAGACCCGCCCGGCCGAGCAGAGTGGAGCGGTGGTGCCGGCGGCGGATGCCACGCCGAAGCGCGTGCCCGCGGGCACAGTGGCCCTCGGGGGGGCGCCCGACCTTGCTCCCACACGGGTGCCGGCCGGAGTCGCGGGGGAGACCGCCTGAGTATGGAAACCCCCGGTTCCCCTGGGCGCCCGAGCGCTGCGCTGGAGACCTCCGGTTCCCCTGAGCGCCCGAGCGCCGGCGCGCCGGCGCCTGTGCGGGCGGCGTTCGCCGAGGGTGTCCCTGCGGGCACCATTCCGGCACAGGTGGGGGCAGCGGTCGGTCAGGCTGTCCCCCGCGCCCGGGTACCGGCGGCGCAGCGCCGCGAGGAGTTGATCGCGGCGGCGGTGCACGAGTTCGCGCAGGGGGGCCTGCATGGGACCCCGGTGGAGCGCATCGCCCGCCGGGTGGGGGTGGCGCAGCCGTACGTGTTCAGTCTGTTTGGCAGCAAGCGGGAGCTGTTCCTGGCGGCGCTGGAGCGGAGCTTCGAACAGGTCGCCAACACGTTCGAGCGTGCGGCGGCGGAGTACCGGGAGGGGCGTGCCCCGGAGGAGTGCGAGGACGCGCTGATGGCGATGGGGAGGGCATACAAGGAGCTGCTGCTCTCCGACCGGGACTATCTCATGCTCCAGCACCAGTCATACGCGGCGTGCGACGACGAGGTGGTGCGCGAGCGGGTGCGTCACCGTTACGCGAGGCTGGTGGGTCTCGCTCAGCGTCTCTCAGGCGCGGAGGACGACCGGATCGACGATTTCTTCCGCCATGGGATGGCGCTCAATGTGGCGGCGGCGCTCGGCGTGGAGGACCTCTCGAGCGGCTGCTCGTGGGTGCGCGCGGAGCTCGACAGGTTGGGGGACTCTTCCACCGGTTGAGCCTGTCGCGGACCTACGTCTTCGACGAGCCTTCGACGAGCCGACGATCGGGCTGCACGTTGGGGGACTCTTCCACCGGTTGAGCCTGTCGCGGATGCCCTACCATGGGCAGCAGGCAATGTCCGCCTCGACCCAGACTCCGGCGCCGAAGTCCAAGCGCAGCAATCGTGAGACGGCCCGCACGGCTGGGCTGGTGCTGCTGGCGGTGCTGGCGACGCTGTTCGCGGTGCTGAACGTCGAAAGCGTCGAGGTCAACTGGATCTTCGGCTCGGGTCAGGCGCCGCTGATCGTGGTGATCGTGCTGTCGGTGCTGGTGGGGGTGGTGTTCACGCACTTCGCCGAGCGGCGCTCCGCCAAACGCAGGTAGTCCTCGCCCGCGGGCTCCGCTCCGTTGGTTTCCGTGGCTGGCTGCGCCCCGTTGGTCTCCGTGGCTGGCTGCGCCCCGTTGGTCTCCGCGGCGGGGGCCGTCCCATTCATCTCGGCGACGGGGGCTGCGCCGTTCATGTGGGGGGCTGGGACCACAACGTTGGTCGCGACGGGGACGGCCCAATGCGGGGCGCCGTTGATGGTGGCGATCCCGTTTGTGGTAGTGGCGGCGTGGCCCACGGGCGTCGCCGCGGCGAGAGCCCCGCGGGAGCAGACGATCGCGTGCACGGCCTCTTCGGCACCGATGAAGGGGGAGAGGACGAGGTAGGAGACGTACTCGGAGAGGACGGGCAGGCGGTGGCTGCGGCCGGCGAGCACCTCGCCAGAGAGGATGTGCCAGAGCCCGCCGGCGATCCCCTCGACGGCGATCCGGCACCGCGGGCGGCGGGGGGCGCCCTCGGTGAGGAGGGTGGCGATCTCGTAGGCGAGGTCGATCACGTTGGCGTTGGTGAGGGGCCCGGCGTCGAGGGCTTTGCCGGCAAGGGTGAGGAGGCGGGCGGGACTGTCGGAGAGGTGGACGAGGAGCTCCTCGACGGTGGCGCACACGGCGGGGGCCCACTCCTCGGAGACGAGGTTGGGGTTGGCGACAAGCTGGAGCAGTTCGTCGCCGAGGACGTCGAGGGCCTCGAGATAGCAGGCGTGGGGGTCGCGGTAGAGCTCCATGAAGGCCTCGACGGGGAGGTTGGCCTGGTCGGCGATGCGCAGGGAGCTGACCTCATCGAACTTGGGCTCGCGCACGCCGGTCTCAATGGCGCTGCGCAGCAGCTTGGCGCGCCGGCCCTGCCCGCCACAGGCTGTGGGATCGAGGGTGATGGGGTTGGCGAAGGGGGGGTTGGCGCACGACCGGGGGCGCAGCTCGCCAATGGCGGGGGAGCGGAAGGCGGCGAGCCACTTCAGCATCTCCCTCCCGAGGGCGGTGAGATCCTCGATCTCGCGGTCGCGCAGGCGCATGAAGGCCACCCGCCGCAGCCCGCCGACGATCCCCCGCACGACGGGCACGGGGAGGGCGTCGGGGAGGCGCCGATCGGAGAAGGCGCTGGCGAAGAGCCCTTCGCACATGGCGGTGGTGCGGTGCAGCCGGAGGGCCCCGTCGGGGCCGGCGTGGTGGGAGTCGACCAGCACGAGGCGCAGGGCGTTGGGGTTCTGTTCGAACTCGCCCATGAACACGTCGATGGCGCTGCGCATCCGCTTCTGGGGGTCGCCGGTGGCGGTGCGGTAGGCGTGGGCGAGGCGCTGGATGGCGCGGTTGACGATCAGATCGTAGGTCTCGGAGAAGCACTCGTCCTTGCCGGAGAACTGCTCGTAGAAGGCCCTCCGGGAGACCCCGGCGAGGGCGATCACGAGCATCACGGTGGTCTTCTCGTAGCCGTGGCTGGAGATGGCCTCGATCATGGCGCCGTGCATGCGGATGCGCTGGTGGTGGGCGACCTCGCCGGGCTCGATCTTGTGGGGGCCCTTGGGGAGACGGGTGTAGAGGGGGGTGATCCCGCTGGCGGTGGTCTTCTTGCGTTTGCGGGTGCTCTGGTTGGGGCTTTTACGGATGCGCCCATCCGCGCGCTGAGCGCCGCCCCGCGGGGGGTCCGCGCGCTGGCGATCACCGCCCGGCTCGGCTTTGCGGCCGCTTTGCCCCGACGATCCCCGCTTTCGCTCCGACCCAGCCATTCGACCTCCCCGCATGCTCTCGAACACCAGACTGTCATGGAGTCTGGTAAACAAGATTATTCCATGTCAGCGATTTTTTGTCTACACCTTACTTTACGCAACGCCTCCGGGCCACGTCAAGGGGCCTCGGATGGGCGATTTTTCCCAGCAACCACAGGGCTTTTGAAGATAGCTGAGTTGGCGTGGAGGGGCGTTCACGAAGGACTGTGGCGGATTGCGGGCTTGATTGGAACCGGCTCGTAATGCGAGCCAGTGGATGTCTGCCACTACGTCGATCTCCGCTTATCCTGCCGCTACGGCGAATGGGGTGGGATATCCCGGCCGCCGCCACAGAGTCACCCGGGCGCCGGCCGTAGTCACGGCGCCGGCGGGACGCGGCGCTGGGCGGCGGATCGGGGCGGGGCCTGGCGTGGGTCGGGCGCGGCTGGCGAGGCATGTAGCGGCCCGGCGAGGCATGTAGCGGCTGGCGAGGCGCGTAGCGGACGACCCGCGGCCGGCGAGGTTCAGTCGCGGTTCCCGTGGTCGTCGGGGTGGCGCACGACGACGACGGGGAGGGGGGAGTGGCGGAGCACATCGGAGGAGGTGCTGCCGAGCAGCTTGGATCTCAGCCCGCGGTGGCCGCGGGAGCCGATCACGATCGCGCGGGCGTGGTGCTCGGCGGCGCTCGCCACGATGACGTCGGCGGGGTGGGCGAGGTCTTCGGCGGCGAGGGCCTGGGCGTCGAGCCCGGCGGCGCTGGCGAGGGTGGCGCCGTCACGGGCAAGCGCCCAGGCGCGCTCCTCGCCGGCGTCCTGGACCTCACGGGCGAGGGAGGGGTCGAGGGGAAGCATGGTGCCCCCCATCCCGGTGGGATCGGGGGAAAAGGTCAGCGCGGCGAGGGCGGGCTCCCAGACGGTGAGCACGATGGCGCGGCCGGGGGCGAACAGGGCGCCGGCCCCCCCCACGGCGGCGCGCGCGGAGGGGGACCCGTCGTAGGCGATCAGGATCGGGGACTCCCCGGCCATCGCGGCGAAGGGTAACCGACGGGGCGGTGGTCGGGAACGGGTGGGGGTGGAGAGCCGGAAGGGTGGGGGATGGGGATGGGATTTGGAGTTCGTGTGCGGGGCGGGGCGTACGGCAGCGGCAACGGCCGGTATGGGGAGGGGGCGGGTGGGCGATATGCGGTGGTGTCCCAGGGCGCTCGATGTCGACCCGCGGGGAAAGATCGGTGAGTAGATGACCCAGGGGAGTGGCTCTCAGTGGAGGATCACGCGGAGGGCGAGCACGCCGAGGCCCATGGCGGCTCCGACGCATCCCTCGAGCAGCAGCTCGGCGGGCCGGGCGCGGGTGCGCAGGCCGGCGAGCAGCTCGAAGGCGAGCAGGCAGGCGGCGCAGGCCCAGAGGGCGACGGTGACGGCGGTTTCCTGGCTGGCGCCCAGGGCCCAGCAGGCGAGCAGGGCGAGCAGGGGGACGCTGGCGCTCTGCACGATCGTCCGGTCGCGTGCGAGGGCCCGCCCCAGGTCGCGGGTGGTGAGGTGGGTGCGGTCGGTGAGGCGGTGGCCGAGGAGTTCGGCGTAGGAGTGGGCGAGCCAGTAGATCACGAGGGTCACCACGGCGGAGCCGACGGTCTCGAGGTAGGTGTCGTGCAGCCCGCTCTCGGCGGCGAGGAGGGCGCCGAGGGTGATGGTGCCGTACACCGCCCCCGCGGGGTTCCCCTCGGGGAGCAGCCGGTCGAGCATCCGGGTGGTGGCGCGCCGCGCGCGGGCGGCGCGCCCCATGTCAACGCGATCGTGGGCGGTCGGTTCCACCGGCTTCCCATGATGACGGCGCCATGCAGCGACCTGTGTTTGCACGTCGAACTTCCTGGTCAACTACCCCCACGTGCGCCTAGCGCAACACTATGATGCGCCCCCTTCCCGGAGCGGGTAGAAAAGACAAACGACGAGCGCCCGAAAGGAGAGACGCATGTCGCTGAGCACCATCCTCGAGATCCCCGAGCATGAGTTCGACGACGAGGACTGGGAGGAAGACGAGGAGTTCGGCACCGATGACGAGGAGCTGGACCTGGACGAGTACGACGATGGCCTGGAGGACGACGGAGAGGAAGACGACATCTAGGGTCTCTCGCGGGCAGCCTCGCGGCTGGGCGGCTTCCGGTGGGAGGGGCTTCCCCTCGGAGGGTGGCTCGGGGCCCGTTGGCTTGCCGAGGTGAGGTTGGTTCTCCGCTGGTTGTGGGCTCGGGGCCCGTTGGCTTGCCGGGGTGAGGTTGGTTCTCCGCTGGTTGTGGGCTCGGGGCCCGTTGGCTCACGGGGTGGGGTTGGTTTCCGCTGGTTGTGGGCTCGGGGCCCGTTGGCTCACGAGAGGGCTCCCCGCGGGGCGTGCTCGCCGTACGCTTGAGGCGTGCCCCTAGCCTCGACGTCGATCGGTCACAGCCTCAGCTCCTTCCTGGAGGCTGTCGGCCAGTTCTTCTCGGACCTGGCCGCGGTCCACTGGGGGGCCCTGTTGCTGGGGCTGGTGTTCTTCGGCCTGAACCTCACGCTGCGCTCACGGGCGTTCTTCCACAGCCTGCGCGCGGCCTACCCCGCGGTGAGCTTTCAGTGGCGGCGCATCTGGGGGGCCTACTTTGCCGCGGTGGGCTTCAACAATGTGGTGCCGGCCCGCGGGGGGGACATCATCAAGCTGTTCCTCGCCCGGAGCTCCATCCCCGGCTCCACCTACCCCACGGTCGCCTCCGCCTTCTTCGTGGAGTCGGTGTTCGACATCTGCGTGGGGGTGCTCGTGCTGATCTTCGCCTTCACCCAGGGGGTTTTCCCCAAGCCCCCCGACTTCTCTCAGCTGAGCTCCTTCGACATCTCCTACCTCGCGGAGCACTTCCGCTTCACGCTCTTCTTGATCACCGCCCTGGCGATCCTCGGGCTGGTCGTGTTCGCCCTGCTCTCGGTGCGGCTGAAGTCGTTCTGGGCGCGGATCCGCCAGGGCGTGACGATCCTCTACGACCGCCCCCGGTACCTGCGCGAGGTGGCGGCTTGGCAGGCGGTCGCCTGGCTGTGCCGTTTCGCCGCCTTCTGGTTCATGCTCGAAGCCTTCCGCGTGGGTGGGTCCGTGCAAAACGTGCTGCTCGTGTTCGGGGTCAACCAGGTGGCCGGCGCGGTGCCCTTCACACCGGGGGGCGCCGGGGTGCAGCAGGCGCTGCTCGTCAAGGTGTTCGCCACGAACTCCGCCGGTGCCGCGGTGGTTGCGGCCTACTCGGTGGGCCAGCAGATCGCGATCGCCGTCTTCACCGCCCTGGTGGGCCTGGGCGCGGTGGTGTTCATCTTCCGCTTCCGCTCCTTCCGCGAGGTGATCGCCGCCGGGCATGCCTCCCGTGAGGCTGAGCGCCGCGCCGAGCGGGCGGGGGTGCTATTGACGCCCGCTCACCCGGAGGAGCCGGCTACTGAAGTCCCTCGCGCGCCTCGCGCACGAGCGTGACAGCCTCGGGGAACACCCTTGCGATCACGGTCCGGATCTGCTCGGCCTGGGCCTCGGGGCTGCCCTGCAGGTTGACGCGGTTGACGGCCGCGACGGTCATGTCGACGGCGAGCTTGATCGCGTTGTCTGCCCACGCGAGGCGCTGCTGGCCCTGCATCTGCTGGGCGAAGTCCGCCAGGCGCCGCTGCAGCTCCTCGGGGTCTCCGAACAGGTCTCCAAGACCACCTTCGCTTCCCATCGTGCTCTCATCCTAGCGGCCACGAGGGTGGCGCAGGCGGCTGGAGGCGAGTTGGGCCCTCGGTCTTTCGGATCGGGGTGGCGCGGGCGGCGGGAGGCCGGCGAGCTGGGCCCCTCGTTCTGTCAGATCGGGGTGGCGCGGGCGGCGGGAGGCCGGCGAGCTGGGCGCCTCGTTCTGTCAGATCGGGGTGGCGCGGGCGGCCGGAGGGCCGGCGAGTCGGGCCCCTCTGTTTTAGCCAGCCCATAGACTGCCCTGCCCATGCCCCAGAGCCGCAACCCCGAAGCACCCGGCGCCGGCGCGCCTGGTCCGAGCAAGCAGGAGATCCGTGAGCGGGTGGCCTATGAGTCGGAGCGGCGTGTCCGCCTCGGGGTGCCCGCCGTCGCGGGCGGGGTCCTCTACCTGCTGGGCGGGATCACTGTCAGCGCGACGCTGAAAGCCCTGCCCACGGTGGGCGTGCTTCAGGGTCTCGCTCCCGCGCTGCGGGGCGAAGCCAATCCCGCCGTCAGCCCGGGGGCCGCCGAGGTGAGGTTCATCAGCCATCACGCCTTTGGCCTGGTCGCCGGGAACGTGCTGCAGGCGCTGGCGGTTCTCTTCCTTGTCCTGGTCCTCCTGTTCCTGCTCGGAACGATCCGCTTTCGCCGGCCGCAGACGAGCTCGCTTGCACACCCTCTGGTGCTCGGCGGGGGAGCTGTGATGGTGCTCGTGTCGATCGTCCACCCAGCCGCCCAGGCGGTGAACGCCAACAACTTCACCGCGGGCCACGACTTCAGTACCGAAGCTGTCAACCAGGCACTCACCCACGGCGCGCTGCTCGAAGCCACCCAGTACCTCGGGTTGCTCGGGGGACTCACGTTGGCCGCGGGCACGGTGATCGTGATGTTGGGTGGCTCCCGCACCGGGATCCTCCCCCGCTGGATGATGATGCTCGGGATCTTCTCCGCCCTGCTCGCCTTCACCCCCTTCGGGCTGGCGCTGGGATCCGCCCAGCAGCTGATTCCGTCCTTCTGGATGGTCGGCATCGGCATCCTCCTGATGGGCCGTTGGCCCGGTGGCGACCCCCCCGCCTGGGCCGCGGGCGAGGCGCGACCGTGGCCCTCCTCCGCCGACGCTCGCGCCGAGCGCGCCGCCGCGCAGGCCGGGAAGAGTCGGGGTGGAGGGAAAAATGCTGCCCGGGTCTCCGCCGGCTCCGGGCAGGGTCCCACATCGAGCAAGAATGGCTCGGGCGACGCCGTCCCCGAGCCGATGCAGCCGCCGGCGCGCGAGGGGAGCAGGCGCCGGCGTAAGCGCGGCTCGCGTCGGTAGTCCGTCTCACCTCGGGTCTTGTCTCACCTCGGTCCGTCTCACCTCGGGTGGGGTGCCTGGAGGTGAATATACATTTTTCAGAGCGCGTGTAGCCATTGTCATACGCAACTTTGAATTTGATACTTACAGCCCGCGCGCTCTGCTCTTCGCACCCCCGGTCTTCGCTCCTCGCCCACGTGCTCTGCTCCTGACGGTGGAGACGATTGCGATACAGCCTCAGCTATGTGGTGGATGATTGAGTTCTCTTCCCAGCGGGAATAACCACTGCGAGAACGTGGGAATCGGCACAAGCCCCTCCCCGTTCAAGAGCATCCGCAAAAGCGTCCTGAGCCGCCCAAGGGGCGGTCGAAGGGAGGGTTCCCAATGGAGGCAGCATCAATTCATCGCCCGGAGCCGATGCAGGCGATTCCGCGCCGCGAGCCGCCGATCGGGGAGACCGCGGTCGGCAGCGCCTGGAAACCGGCAGACCCCGCCCCGCTCGGCCTGGCGGGGTTCGCCATGACAACGTTCGTGTTGTCGATGTTCAACGCGAACCTGGTCGACGAAAAGGGCGTCCCGGTGGTGCTCGGGCTGGCGCTCGCCTACGGCGGGATCGTGCAGCTGATCGCGGGCATCTGGGAGTTCCGCACCGGCAACACCTTCGGCGCCGTGGCGTTCTGCTCGTACGGGGCCTTCTGGATCTCGTTCTGGGCCCTGAACGTCTTCTACGCCAAGCAGATCGGCGGCAATGTGGGCCACTCCGTCGGCGTGTACCTGTGGGCTTGGGCGATCTTCACCGCCTACATGACCGTGGCGGCGCTGCGCGTCAGCCTGGCGGTGCTGGCCGTCTTCGCGCTGCTGACCGCCACCTTCATCCTGCTGGCGATCGGCGCCGTGGGCCCACACGCCACGGTCACCCACTGGGGTGGCTACATCGGTCTGGCGACCGCGGCGGCTGCCTGGTACGCCTCGTTCGCCGCTGTGACAAACTCGACCTTCGGTCGCACGGTGATGCCGGTGGTGCCGCTGAATAAACGCAACTGAACAAAGAGAGAAAGAAAGAAAGAGAGGGTGGCGGGAGATGGCGACTGAACCTAAGTCTGTCTCGGGCGAGGCGCTCGACCGCGAGCTGGCGGAGCTGCTGGAGGTGCAGACGTTCGAGCCCTCCCCCGAGTTCCGCGAGCACGCCCTGCTGAGCGATCCGGAGGTGTACGAGGAGGCGGCCCGCGACCCCCAGGCGTGGTGGGCCAGGCAGGCGGAGAGCCTACTGCACTGGTTCGAGCCGTGGGAGACGGTGCTCGACGACTCCAACCCGCCCTTCTACAAGTGGTTCGTGGGGGGGCGCTTGAACGTCTCCTACAACTGCCTGGACCGCCACGTGCTGGAGGGCCGGGGCGAGCGCGTGGCCTACCACTGGCGTGGGGAGGATGGGCAAGAGCGCGACATCACCTACGCGCAGCTGCTCGCGGAGGTGCAGCGTTTTGCTAACGCCCTCGAGGATCTCGGGGTCCGGCGGGGCGACGTTGTGGGGATCTACCTGCCGATGATCCCCGAGGTGGTGGTTTCGATGCTCGCGTGCGCGCGCATCGGGGCCCCCCACAACGTGGTCTTCGGGGGCTTCTCCGCGGAGGCGGTGCGCGAGCGCATGGAGTTCTCCGAGGCCAAGGTCCTGATCACCGTGGACGGCGCCGCCCGCAAGGGCAAGACGGCGCCCGTGAAGGACCGTGTGGATGAGGTGATGGGCGACCTCGAGACCCTGCAGAAGATCGTGGTTGTAAAAAGCAAGGGGACCCCCTGCCAGATGCGCGAGGGCCGCGACGTGTTCTACGAGGAGATCATGCGGGCCGCCGCTCCGGAGTGCCCCGCGGAGCCGATGGACGCCGAGCACCCGCTGTACATCCTCTACACCTCCGGCTCGACCGCCAAGCCGAAGGGCATCCTGCACACCACGGGCGGCTACCTAACCGGCGTGGCGGCAACTCACCGCTACGTGTTCGACCTCAAGCCGGAGTCCGATGTGTACTGGTGCGCGGCCGACGTGGGCTGGGTGACGGGACACTCCTACATCGTCTACGGCCCGCTGGCCAACGGGGCCACCTCGGTGATGTGGGAGGGCGCTCCGGACTACCCCCACAGGGGCATCTGGTGGGAGCTGATCGAGCGCTACGGGGTCACGATCCTCTACTGTGCCCCCACCGCGATCCGCGCCTGCATCAAGTGGGGGGCGCAGTGGCCAAACGAGCGTGACCTCTCCTCGCTGCGTCTGCTGGGAACGGTCGGGGAGCCGATCAACCCGAAGGCGTGGCTGTGGTACCACAAGGTGATCGGCGGCGGGCGCTGCCCGGTCGTCGATACCTGGTGGCAGACGGAGACCGGGGCGATCATGATCACGCCCCTGCCGGGCATCACGGCGACCAAGCCGGGCTCCTGCACCCGGCCCTTCCCGGGCGTCGAGGCGGAGGTCTTCGACGAGTCCGGGGGGTACCCGATCGAGCGGGGTCAGGGGCTGCTGGTGCTGACCCGCCCGTGGCCCTCGATGCTGCGCACCCTCTACCGGGAGGACGAGCGCTACATCAAGACCTACTTCGAGCGCTTCGGCAACGAGACCTACCTGGTGGGTGACGCCGCGCGCCGCGACGCGGATGGCTACCTGTGGGTGATCGGGCGCATCGACGACGTGGTCAACGTCTCCGGGCACCGGCTCTCGACCGCGGAGGTGGAGTCGGCGATCGTCGCTCACCCGGACGTGGCGGAGGCTGCGGTGATCGGCCAGCACGACGAGGACACCGGGCAGGCGATCGTCGCGTTCGTGACCCTCCAGGGCGAGCTGGAGGGCGACGAGCGCGAGGTGGAGAGCATCCGCGCAACGGTGGCCGAGCGGATCGGCAAGTTCGCGCGCCCCAAGCGGATCATCTGGGCCGACGATCTGCCCAAGACCCGCTCGGGCAAGATCATGCGCCGCCTGCTGCGCGACATCGCCGAGGGGCGCGCGCTGGGAGACGTGACCACTCTGCGCGACCCCGCCGTGATGTCACAACTGGAGGAGCGCGTGCACGAGTTGCAGGCGCAGGAGGACTAGCGGTTGGATAGTCTCATCGCTGTGGACAGCGCGGCGATCGAGACACAGGGGGTCACCAAGCGCTTCGGCGCGCGCACGGCGATCGACGGTGTCGACCTGTACGTTCCGCGCGGCAGCGCGTTCGGCTTCCTCGGCCCCAACGGGGCGGGCAAGACGACGATGATCCGGATGCTGCTCGGCCTCACCCATGCCAGCGCGGGGAGCATGAGCGTGCTTGGGCACCCGGTGCCCGCCGAGCGCGGAGCTGCGCTGCGGCGCGTGGGCGCGATCGTGGAGGAGCCCCGCTTTCATCCCAACCTCTCCGGCCGCGAGAACCTGCGCATCGTCGCCGCCGTGCGGGGGCCGGAGGTGCAGGCGCGGATCGCCCCCGCGCTCGTGCGCGTGGGCCTGGCTGAGCGCGCGGACGAGAAGGTCAAGAAGTATTCGCTCGGAATGCGCCAGCGTCTGGGGGTGGCGCGCTGCCTGCTCGCCGACCCGCTGCTGCTGATCCTCGACGAGCCCACCAACGGCCTCGATCCCGCTGGCATCCAGCAGTTCCGCGAAATGATCCGCACCATGGTGGAACACGAGAACCGCACCATATTTCTCTCCTCCCACCTCCTGGATGAGGTGGAAAAGATCTGTGACCACGCGGCGATCGTGGACCGCGGGAAGGTGATCGCGCAGGGCCCGATCGCCGAGCTCGCGCGTGGCAGCGACGGCGCCCGCAACGAGCTGATCGTGGGCGTCGATGACGTCGAGCTGGCGCTCGGCACGCTGGGAGGCAGCGAGTTCGTGCGCGAGGCCCGCCGCTCGGACGAGGGTCTGCGGGTGGTGCTGAGCGGCGAGCCCCAGAGCGCGGCGCAGGTGAACGCCAGCCTTGTACGCGCGGGCGTCGCCGTCGTGCGCCTGGAGCCCGTGCGCCACAGCCTCGAGCAGCGCTTCCTGGAGGTCACCTCGCGGCTGGAAGGCGCCCCACCGGAGCGCTCCGCGCAGGCGGAGGAGGTGAAGGCATGAGTGCGATCTCACCCACAGCCCCCGCCCCTGGCGGCCGCGGCGCCGACGGTTCGCCTCTGGGGATCGCGGCGCAGATGTTTGGTGCCGATTTTCTCAAGCTGCGCAAGAAGCGCGGGACCCTGATCTGGGCGCTGGTGCTCGCCGGCGCACCGGTGCTGATCTACTTTGTGGTGTCAGTAATCCAGCACTCCTCGGATCCGCATAAGTATGGGCCCGCCGGGGGCACGTCGAACTTCGCCGACGGTCTGCGCGTGATTGCGCTCTTCTTTGGCCCGCTCGCGGCTCTCCTGATTGGCGTGGAGGCGGGCACCGGGGACGCCTCGGCGGGCGTCTTCCGGGACCTGGTCGTCACTGGGCGCGCGCGCGTGGCGCTGTTCGCCTCAAGGGTGCCGGCTGCGCTGGCAATGTGCTGCGCTGTGATGGGCACCTCGTACGGGGTGCTACTGCTTGGCACATTCGCGTTCGCCGGAAACCTTCCGACGCCCACAGGAGCGCTGATCCTCAATGGCCTGGGCTTCACGCTCCTGAGCACAGGGGTGCTGTGCGTCGTGGCGGTGGGCTTCGCCTCGCTCACCACCTCGAAGCCGGCCTCGATAATCGCTTTGATCGCGTGGCAGATCGTCGCCAGCCCGCTGCTCGTCAGCATCAGCTCTTTGGGCAGCGCGCGCAGAGGCCTGCTGAGCCAGGCGATCGCCCACTTCAGCCCGGTGCACACGGGAAACGGTGGGCACGGCGATACCGTCGCACTGTCGCAGGGCACCGCCCTGCTCGTCCTGATCGCCTGGCTGGCGTTGTTCCTCGCGCTCGGCGCATGGCGCACGGCCAAGATGGACGCCTAACCAGGAAGCCGCTAGGCGGCGCTGGCCGATCTTCGATCGGTCTGCGTCCTCGGTCGCTCGCGTGCAAATAGCACGCCACGCTCCCTGCGTCCTTGCCTCGCTTGCCTACCGACTCCCTGGTCGCTGCGGCTAGACCTTCCTGTGTTCCGGCACCCACGACCCATCGTCGTGGCGCACGAAGTCCTGGAAGATGTTGGGGGCCTCGGCGAGCATGATGCGGGCGACTTTGTCGAACACGAGGCGCAGCTCCTCCTCGGCGCCCTCGGCGGTGCGCATCTCGATCACGTGGCGCAGGGTGCGGAGGTTGGCGCTCCACATGATGTCCGTGGAGAGCCCGATCGGGGCGAGGCGGCGCAGCGCGGAGGTGATCTCCTTCTTGACGTGGAAGGGCACCCCCTCCCCGTCGATCCCGAGGGTGCTCGCTGCGCTCACCTGGAACTCCTCCAACTGCTCCACGATCGCGAGCACCTGCTCGCGCACCGGCTCCAGCGCGGGGGGCACGCGGAAGCCGATATCGGTGAGGCGCACGTAGCGCAGGCTCTCCTGGCTGAAGGCCGAGCCGGCGCGATGACGGACGAGCTCGTGGGTGAACACACGCGAGCAATTGCGAATCGCGAAGGAGTAGCTCGCGTGCTCCAGCACGCTGCCGTGGCCGCTGCGCAGGATGTTGGCGAAGTACTCGCGCCGGTCGGTGCGGATCTTGGAGACGTTGGGGTTGAGGCCGGGCTCCCAGCTGCGGTAGCAGGCGCGCCCGCCGAACTCGACGAGCAACTCACCGGCGTTGATCTCCTGCCGGTCCGTCTCTCCCGCGTTGGGTTCCCCTCCCCGAGGATCACCCCCTTCGCCGAGGCGCCGCTCCAGCCACGACTCCCCACCGACGTCCCGCAGGTACGCGACCATCCCCTCGACGTCGATCGACGGCCGGGCGATCAGGAAAACACTTGGAGTCGTCTCGTGCATGGGGGGAGCGATGGTAGGAGGTCATCCGGACACCGCCGCCCTGCCCGCTGCTCCGGCGCCGCCCCGCCCCCTGCTTCGGCGCAGCCCGCCACCGCGGCTATCCTGACCCGCCATGTCCGCTGTCGCCACAGGGCCCACCGACCCCGAGCTGGAGCGCGCGGCGTGGGACCTCGAGCCGCTCCTGGAAGGCGAGGGCGAGGCGGGCGTAGAGCGCCGCCTGAGCGAGGCGCTGACCCGGGCGCGGGCGCTTGCCGAGCGCCACGCGGGCAGGGTGGGCGAGCTCGACAGGGGGGGCCTTGCGGAGGCGATGCGGGAGCTGGCCGCGATCCACGAGCTGGTGGGCCGGGCGGGCACATACGCGGGCCTGCGCTTCTCCACCGACACGGCGGACCCCGCCAACGGGGCGCTGCTGCAGATGGTGCAGGAGCGGGAGACGGCGATCGAGACGACGCTGCTGTTCTTCGAGCTGGAGTGGGCGGCGCTCGCGGAGGAGCGCGCGGAGGAACTGCTCGCCGAACAGGGAGACAGCTGCGCTCGCATCCCCGGTTCGGCCAGCGCGGGGCTCGACTTCTGTCGCCACTTCCTGCGCAACGTGCGCCGCTACCGGGAGCACCTGCTCAGCGAACCGGAGGAGAAGGTTCTCTCCGAGAAGTCGCTCACCGGCGCCACGGCGTGGGCGCGGCTGTTCGAAGAGCTGACCTCGGCGATCGAGGTGGAGATCGGAGCCCCCCCACCCGGAGCACCCCCCGCTGGTGGGGCTGAGGCCGCGGGCGGGGCGGTGGAGGACGGCGGGTCAGGTGGCGCGAGCGGTCGTCGGGATGGGGCGGGCCAGGTGGAGCGGGTCGCCCTCGACGTGGCGCTCAGCCGCCTGGCGCTACCGGACCGCGAGCTGCGCCGCACCGCGGCGGAGGCGGTCACGGCGGCGCTCGCGCCGGGCCTGCGCACGCGGGCGTACGTGCTCAACACGCTGCTGGCGGACAAGTCGGTGGACGACCGCCTGCGCCGCTACCCTCACTGGCTGGCGGCGCGCAACCTCGCCAACGAGGCCAGCGACGAGTCGGTGCGGGCGCTGATCGACGCGGTCCGCGGCCGTTACGAGCTGGCACGCCGCTGGTACCGGCTGAAGGCGGGCCTGCTCGGGCTCCCCCGGCTGGCGGACTACGACCGCATGGCGGCGGTCACGCAGGACGAGGTGAGCTTCACCTACGCGCAGGCGCGGGAGCTGGTGCTGGACTGCTACTCCTCCTTCTCTCCCGAGCTGGGGAACCTGGCGGGGCGCTTCTTCGCGGAGCGCTGGATCGATGCTCCGGTGCGCCCGGCCAAGCGCGGGGGTGCCTTCTGCGCCTCGGCGGTGCCCTCGGCGCACCCGTATGTGCTGCTCAACTACACCTCCCGCCGCCGGGACGTGCTGACGCTCGCGCACGAGCTCGGCCACGGGGTGCACTTCGCGCTGGCGGCCCGCCAGGGGGTCTTCCACCAGGGGACCCCGCTGACGCTGGCGGAGACGGCGTCGGTGTTCGGGGAGACGGTCGTGTTCGGGAGACTGCTGGCAGAGGACACCACCCCGGACTCCCGCCTGGCGCTGCTGGCGGAGCACCTGGAGGACATCATCGCGACGGTCTTCCGGCAGGTGGCGATGAACCGCTTCGAGGATCTGGTGCACTCGGGCCGCCGCGAGCAGGGGGAGCTGTCGGTGGACCGCCTAGGGGAGCTGTGGGCGGAGAGCCAGGCGGAGCTGCTGGGGGACTCGGTGGAGATCACGGAGGGCTACCGCAGCTGGTGGTCGTACATCCCCCATTTCATCAACACCCCGGGCTACGTGTATGCGTACGCCTATGGCCAGCTGCTGGCGCTGTCGGTCTACGAGCGCTACGAGCAGCGCGGGGAGGAGTTTGTGCCGCAGTACCTCGAGCTGCTGGCGGCGGGGGGCTCGCGCAGCCCGGAGGAGCTCGGGCAGATCGTGGATGTGGATCTCACCGACCCGGGCTTCTGGGACGCCGGCCTGGATCTCGTGGAGCGCCAGCTGGAGCAGGCCGAAACGGCCGCGCGCGCGGCGCAGGCCTGATCGCGGTGTGCGCTGGGGGGTCGTATATTTGGGATCGTCCGCGTGGGCTTGCAGGCATACCGTGCGGGGGGGCGCGGGGCGTCCTGCCCCGCGTCGGCGCGCGATGGTTGGACTGGCCAAAGTGACCGCTTCGGCGGCGCGGGGCTAATCGCCGTGGGCCGGCTTGTCGATAGGGGCGGTGTGACCGCTCGGATCGCTCGCGCGCTGCTCGTCATCGCCGCTACGGTGACGCTCGCGGCGGCCGCCGTCGCGCCGGCGCTCGCCACGGCGCAGCCACTTGACTACATGGCGCTCGCCGAAAGGGGGGTCGCGCAGGACGCGAGCTGGCGCGCGGGGGACTGGTACTGCGAGTACCTGGGCTGCACGGGCGCCTACCCGTTGCTGACGACCTGGGGGGACGTGCGGATGTTCGAGTCGGTGGACGCCCTGGAGATCGCGGCGCCCTCCGCGGCCCACCGCCGGCAGGTGGACCGCTTCGCGCATGCCTCGGAGCGCTATTGGAACCCCTACCTGAACGGCTATGCCCCCTACCCCGGCGACCGCTATAGGGGCGTGGAGGCGTGGTTCGACGACAACGGCTGGCTGGGGGTGGCGTTCGCGCAGGCGTACAGGGCCACGGGTGAGTCGCGCTACCTGCACGACGCCCAGCGGGCGTTCAGCTTCGTCGCGGCCGACGGCTGGGACGCGGTGGACGGGGGCGGGATGTGGTGGAACACCGAGCACCCCTACCACGCGGGCGAGGCGCTGGCCGCTGACAGCCTGCTGGGGATGCTGCTCTACCAGGACGATCACGAGCGCTTCCAGCTCGATCAGGTGCGCAAGTTCGTCGACTGGGGCAATACCCACGACATCGGCTTCCACGGGCTGTTCCTCAGTGGGGGCCCGCACAGCACGGTGATCGACTACGTGGAGTCCCCGCTGATCTACGCTCAGTACCTGCTCTGCAAGGCCACCGGCGCGGAAGGCTACTGCGAGCATGCGGCGCAGCAGGCCCGCTCGATGACCGAGATCTACGGGATGGAGTACAACTTCGCGCCGCTGTATGACTCGATCTTCATGGAGTGGATGATGGCCTACGGGCAGGCCGTGGGCGACGGCCACTGGCTGGACGTGGCAGAGACCAACGCCGCCCAGGCTGCCCAGCATGCGACGGACAGCCGTGGCCTGTGGCTCGACAGCTGGTGGGGCGGCCGGATCAGGGACTCCCAGACGTTGCCCGGGATGTTTCGCACGATGGCGGGCACCACCAGCCTGTTCGCGTGGCTCTCTTACTACTCGTAGAGAGCACTTGGGCGGTCGGTTTGCGCGGTCTGCCCAGCAGCTCGACAATGCGTCCGTTTGGGCTTGCGTAACAGCGGGTACGTAGCAAGCTGGTTACCTCGGCTCGGGTGTGGGTTGAACGCGCTCGGGCGTGAACACGAACGCCGAAGTCGACAAGGGATGGGGCTCAAAGGGAGGACCTGATGGCAGCGACATCGACCACTCGACGTCGGGCGCGTGCGACGGAGCCGCAGACGCGCGGGACGGAGCGAGAGAACGGGATGGGGGCCAACGGCCCACAGGACGGTGATGGCGGCCCGGCGGATGGCGCGGCTCTGAACCGACGGGCGCCCGAGCAGGCGCAGTTGGAAGATTTGCTCACGGCGCTGCAGGCCGTGCGCGAAGGGGACTTCTCGGCGCGGCTGAGCACCCGCCGCCGCGGGCTGTTGGGGGAGATCGCGGCGGAGTTCAACGAACTGGCGGCAACCAACCAGCGGATGGCCAAGGAGCTCGTGCGCGTCGGGCGCATCATCGGCCGCGAGGGGCGTATGACCGAGCGGGCGGCGCTCGCCGGCGCGAGCGGGGCGTGGGCGACGAGCATCGACTCGATCAACGCGCTGATCGACGATCTCGTGCGGCCAACCACCGAGGTGGCGCGCGTGATCATGGCGGTCGCCGAGGGCGACCTCTCGCAGAAGATCGCGCTGAAGATCGAGGGGCAGCCGGTGAAGGGCGAGTTCCTGCGGATCGGCACGACCGTCAACACGATGGTCGACCAGCTCTCCTCGTTCGCGGCCGAGGTGACGCGCGTGGCGCGCGAGGTGGGCACCGAGGGCAAGCTTGGGGGCCAGGCGAAGGTGAAGGGGGTCTCGGGCACGTGGAAGGACCTGACCGAGTCCGTCAACCGGATGGCGTCGAACCTGACCGATCAGGTGCGCAACATCGCGCAGGTGACGACGGCGGTCGCGCAGGGCGACCTCTCGCAGCAGATCACGGTCGATGTGAAGGGCGAGATCTTGGAGCTGAAGAACACGATCAACACGATGGTCGATCAGCTCTCCTCGTTCGCGGACGAGGTGACGCGCGTGGCGCGCGAGGTCGGCACCGAGGGCAAGTTGGGTGGCCAGGCCGAGGTGCAGGGGGTGTCGGGCACGTGGCGGGGGCTGACCGAGAACGTCAACCAGCTGGCGGGCAATCTCACGACTCAGGTGCGCGCGATCGCGGAGGTCTCCACGGCGGTGACGCAGGGTGTCCTCACGCGCTCGATCTCGGTCGAGGCGCAGGGCGAGGTGGCGGAGCTGAAGGACAACATCAACCAGATGATCGCCAACCTCAGGGACACGACCAAGCGCAACGAGGAGCAGGACTGGCTGAAGACCAACCTGGCGCGGATCTCCGGCCTGATGCAGGGTCAGCGCGAGTTGGGCACGGTCACGCAGCTGATCATGTCCGAGCTGACCCCCACGGTCTCCGCGCAGCATGGCGCCTTCTTCCTCGCCGAGCCAGGTGAGGGTGAGGGGGCGAAGACCCGCCTGCGCCTGATCGCCAGCTACGGCTACCAGCAGCGCAAGAGCATCTCCAACACGTTCGAGCTGGGCGAGGGGCTTGTCGGCCAGGCGGCGGTGGAGCGCAAGAGCATCCTCATCGCCGAGGCGCCGGCGGATTACATCTCGATCACCTCGGGGCTCGGCTCGGCGGCGCCCGCGAGCATCATCGTGATGCCGATCCTGTTCGAGGAACAGGTGCTCGGCGTGATCGAGCTCGCCTCGCTGCAGACGTACAGCGAGATCCACCGCACGTTCCTCGAACAGCTGATGGAGACCCTCGGCGTGGTCCTCAACACGATCATGGCGAACATGCGCACGGAGGAGTTGCTGCAGCAGTCGCAGTCGCTCACCCAGGAGCTGCAGACCCAGTCGGAGGAGCTGCAGCGCCGCCAGGAGGAGCTCAAGCGCTCGAACGCGGAGCTCGAGCAGCAGGCGCAATCGCTGAAGGCCTCCGAGGAGCTGCTCCAGTCACAGCAGGACAAGCTGCGGGGGGCCAACGACGAGCTGCAGGAGAAGGCGGCGCTGCTGGAGGAGCGCAACCTCGACATCGAGACCAAGAACCGCGAGATCGAGCTCGCGCGGCTCGGCCTGGAGGAGAAGGCGGCGCAGCTGGCGCTCTCCTCCAAGTACAAGTCGGAGTTCCTGGCGAACATGTCCCACGAGCTGCGGACTCCCTTGAACAGCCTGCTGATCCTCTCCAAGCTGCTGCTGGAGAACGAGCATGGCAATCTCAGCGAGAAGCAGTTGGAGTTCACGCGCACGATCTACACGGCGGGGGCCGACCTGCTGCAGCTGATCAGCGACATCCTCGACCTCTCGAAGATCGAAGCCGGCAAGATGGAGGTCCTCCCCGACCTCGTCGGTCTCGCCGACGTGCAGGCGTACGTGACGAGCACGTTCGACCCGATCGCCGCCGACAAAGGCCTGAGCTTCACGATCGACTCGGATCCGGCGCTGCCCGCGACGGTGGTCACCGACGAGCAGCGGCTCGAGCAGATACTCAGGAACCTGCTGTCGAACGCCTTCAAGTTCACCGAGGTGGGAGGGGTCACGCTCAGCGTCAAACGTGGGCGGGGCGGGCGGATCGCCTTCGCGGTCTCGGACACGGGTGTGGGCATTCCCCCGGACAAGCTGCAGGTCATCTTCGAGGCCTTCCAGCAGGCGGACGGCACGACCAGCCGCAAGTACGGGGGCACCGGCCTGGGCCTGTCGATCAGCCGCGAGCTCGCGCGGGCGCTCGGCGGGGAGATCGAGGTTGCGAGCACGGTCGGCAAGGGCACCACGTTCACCCTCAACCTGCCGCTCAGCTACTCCCGGCCGCTCGGCGCCCCGTTTGACGCACGCCCGGAGGGGGGTGGTCAGCTCATCCCCGCCGAGCGCGGCGCGGGGCACCCCGCGCTGGCGCTCCCACCCGCTGTCGGGGTCGGCGCGGCGACGCTGCCACCGGGTCCGGAGGCCCCCGCGACGGCCGCGCTGCGAATCCCGAGCGGCGCTCAGGTGGGCGCCGAGCACTCGGGCAGGAAGGTGCTGATCGTGGATGACGACGTGCGCAACCTGTTCGCGCTCGCCAGCCTGCTGGAGGATCGCGGCATGGAGGTCGTCTTCGGGGAGACGGGCAAGGAGGCGCTCGCGGCCCTGGAGCGCAATCCGGATGTGGACATCGTCCTGATGGACATCATGATGCCCGACATGGACGGGAACGAGACGATCGAGGCGATCCGCCACACGCTCGGCGGGCGCGAGCTGCCGATCATCGCTGTCACGGCCAAGGCGATGGAGGGCGATCGCGAGCGTAGCCTCTCGGCGGGGGCCTCGGACTACATCACGAAGCCCGTTGAGCCCGAGCGGCTGCTGTCGCTCATCGGGACATGGCTGCGACCGTGACGTCTTCGCGGGCGAGCGCGGGGAGCAGTGCTCAGCAGCTCGCCGCTCCGCGCGCGCCTGCGCCGGCCGATTCCCGAGCGGCTGCGTTCGAGCCCTTCGCGGGCGCGCCGGAGCCATCCGACGCCCTGCCTGCGCGCTCGCCGGCGACGGCGAGCATCCTGCTGGTGGACGACGATCAGGACAGCCTGCGCGCGCTGGGGGCGGTGCTCGAGCCGCTCGGGCAACGTCTGCTCACGGCGTGCTCCGGCGAGGAGGCCCTGCGGCGGCTGCTGCACGAAGAGTTCGCGGTGATCCTGCTCGACCTGCGGATGCCGGGGCTCGACGGGTTGGAGACCGCGAGCTACATCAACGCGCGCGCGCGCACGCGCCACACCCCGATCATCTTCCTGACGGCTCACGCCCAGGACGTGGAGCAGGTCTTCCGGGCGTATGCCGCTGGGGCGGTGGACTATGTGGTCAAGCCGTTCGACCCGGATGTGCTGCGCAGCAAGGTCGCGGTCTTCGTCGAGTTGCAGCATGAGCGGGCCGCGCGCGTGCGCGAGGCGCGCGCGCGGGTCGAAGCGGAGGCGGTCGCCCACACGTTGCAGCGCCACCTGCTGCCGGATCGGCTGCCCCGGGTGACGGGGCTTGCGATGGGCGCTCGCTACCGGCCCAGCGAGCGCATCGCGCAGGTCGGGGGGGACTGGTACGACGCGATTGGACTGCCCGGCGGGCGGGTGGGCCTGGTGATCGGGGATGTCGTCGGGCACGGGGTGCGCGCGGCCACGCTGATGGGCGAGCTGCGTGCGGCGCTGCGGGCGTACGCGCTGCTGGAGCCGGACTTTCCCGGCGCGGTGCTGGGCCGTCTCAACACGCTTGTGGCGGCCACTCACAGCGCGAGGATGGTGGCGACGCTGCTGTACATGGTGATGAACCCCGGTGGCGGAGGTATCCGCTTCGCCAGCGCCGGGCACCTGCCTCCGCTGTTGATGGAAGCGGACGGCTCGACGCGCTTCTTGCGGCACGACTCCGCGCTCCCGCTTGGGGCGGCCGAGCACACGGTCTTCGGGGATTACGAGGGCGAGCTGAGCCCGGGGAGCACGGTGCTGCTGTACACCGACGGCCTCGTGGAGCGCCGCGGCGAGACGATCGACGTGGGCCTGGAGCGTCTGCGCGAGGTGCTGAGCACGGGGTCGGAGGATCTGGAGGAGCTCTGCTCCCACGTGATCGATCGAGCACCAAGCGGAGTGGGCGCGCGCGACGACATGGCGCTGCTGGCGGTGCGGCTGCTGAAGGAGGACGCAGAGCGCCTGGAGGTGGTGCTCCCGGCGGAGCCCGGGTCGGTGTCGGTGGCCAGGTACCGGGTCGACCGCTGGTTGGCGCAGACGGGTGGGGGACACGGGAATGCCTTCGCGATCAAGCTGGCGGTCAGCGAGGTCTGCGCCAACGCGGTCGAGCACGCCTATGGCCCCGAGTCGGGGCACACGTTTCGCCTGCTCGCGGAGCGCGCGGGGGGCGATGTCGTGATCGAGGTGTCCGACTCGGGCCGCTGGCGTCGACCGCGTGGTTCCCAGCGTGGGCTGGGTCTGCGCCTGATCGAGCAGCTGATGGACACGGTGGACGTAGAGCGGGCGCCGGCGGGGACGACGGTGCGCATGCGCAAGGCGACCAACGGCGATGGGCGGCTCTGAGCAGTCGGTAGCGGGCGCCTCGGTGGCCGGCCCGCTGGCGGAGATCGAGCGCTTCGAGCGGGCCGGCGTGTGTATCGTCGCGGTGGCCGGCGAGCTCGACGTGTCGAACATCCGGGTGCTGGAGCAGGCGGCGTACGAGGTGTCAAATGAGGCGCTGGGTCTGGTGCTCGATCTGAGCGCCACCACCTACATCGACAGCGCCACGATCGGTCTGCTGTTCAAGCTGCGCCTCCACCTCAAACGGCGCGGCCAAGCGCTGCGCGTGGTCTGCGCCTCGGAGTCGAGCGTGCAGCGGGTGCTCGAGCTGACGGGCTTCGAGCGCGAGCTGCCGCCCGCGGAGAATCGCGAGGCGGCGATCGCGGCGATCTGGCAGGACGTGCCGCTGCGCGACGGGGTCGCATCCGCGGATGAGCTGCCGCGCGAGGGGTAGGAGTGGGGGACCGGTAGCCGTTACCTGCGAGTTGGCTATTGCAGCTACTTCGCGGTCGGATGCAATACGGGTATGGGCCTCAGGTGCTCATTGCCGAGAGGGGCGGCAGGCTCGTCCCTATCGTGGCGCGTCGTCAGAGATCAGCGAGCGCGAGCGCGCGCCCGAGACCGGCATCGACTAGGGCCATCAGCCAATCGGGCAACGTGCCGATTTGCTCCTCGAGGGCGCCCCGGTCGATTGTGGCGATCTGTGTGACGTTGACGACCGAGTCGGCTTCGAGGCCGGCGACGTCGGCTGGTACCGCGACGTTACCCGGGAGCGCGGCGAGCTGGACGTTGCTCGTGAGCACCACCACGGTGACGGTTCGTAGATTGGAGCGGTTGTACCGGTCGGCACTGATTACGAGCACCGGGCGCCGCAGCGCGGGGGCAGAGCCCCTGGGCAGCCCGAGGTCGGCCCACCACAGCTCACCTCGCACCATCAGTTCTGATCGTCGGTGGCCAGGGCCGCGGCAGCCGCGTCGATGAACGCATGATCGGCTGGGAGTCCGGCGATCGCTCGGTTGATCGCCTCGGTGGTGCCGTCGTCCTCCAGAGCATCCAGCCAATTCTCCGCCGCGCGGGCGAAGAACTCGCTGCGCGAAACGCCCATTCGCTTCGCGGCGCGGTCCACGCGACGATAGGTGTCGTCCGGAAGCGAGATGGCGGTCTTCATCTCCCGCAGTATAACCTGGTCATACTCGCTTTTCGAAGGTCGCTGATTGCCTTGGCGCTCCCGAATGGACCGTGCTCTGGGGAACGAGAGCTTCGGGCGAGACTCCGACTCACCAGACGGCGATCGCGCGTGGGTGACGGTGGCTGCGCAGCTTGTGGTCCTTTGTTACGAGCCTCCACCCGTGCTCGATCGCGGTCGCGTAGATGAGACGGTCAGCGGGGTCTCCGGGGAAGGAGGATGGCAGGGAGACGGCGGTCTCGGCGACGGCTGGGGTGATTCCGACGGTGCGCAGCTGGCCGGCGAGCCGCTCCAGCCAGGAGCGGATGGGAATGGCGACGGCGATCCGCTCGTGCTTGGCCAGCCACGTGAGCTCAAACCACGAGATGGCCGCGACGGCGAGCTCGTCTGCTTCGTTCAGCGCCTCGGCCGCGGCGGGGCTCACTCTGTCCGGCTCAGCCGACCACCAGTGGACGACGTGGGTGTCGAGGACCACCGTCGTCATGGAAGGTTCCAGGTTGCCCCGGTCGTGAACAGATCCTCCTCGGCGGCTGCCGTCATTGCGACGCCGGTGAGCTTGCCTTTGAGCGACTGGGCGCCGCTGGCGGGTACGAGACGCGCGACAACGCGGCCGTGCTTGGTGATCTCAACCTCATCGCCACTGGCGACCTCGTCTAGCAGCGCGAGGATCTTCGCCTTCACCTCGGTTGCGGTCATCATTCTATCCACATGACCAGTATACCAGTCACGCCACAGGGACGGCTTTACCGTCGTGAGGTTGGGGTAAGTCAATGTCATGCCGCGATCGTAAGGTTCGACGGCGACGGTACGCTCGCTCGGTGCTGAGGGCCCGCCGTGGAGGCCCTGGAACAGCCCTGCCCGCTTCCGAGGTGGCCCCTCTGCTACCCGGCAGCTCAGAACAGCCCCAGCCCGCTGCCCACGTGCTGCACGAGGTTGAACAGCGGCTGGGGGATGATGCCGAAGCAGAGCGTGGCGGCGCCGGCGAGGACCGCGACGAGGGCGACCTCGGCCTGGGGGCCGGTGGGGCGCAGGGGTGTGCCTATGTGGTCGGGCTCCGCGGGCGGGTCCAGCTCTGGCGAGCCCCCGGCGATCGCGGGCAGCGGACCCGCGGGGGGCTGCGGCGCTCCGGCGCCCGCGGCGTCCTCGGGGGCGGCCGCGGGGCGCATCCACATTGTGGCGACCACGGGCAGGTAGTAGCCGAGGGAGATCATCGAGCCGATGACGATCACGACGCCGAGCCACGTGTAGTTCCCCGAGACGGCGGCGTCGATGAGGTAGAACTTCCCCATGAAGCCGGCGGTGGCGGGGATGCCGGCGAGACCGAGCATCGCCAGCGTCATCGGCCACGCGAGGTACGGCCGCTCGCGGCCGAGCCCGGCCATCGCGCGGATGTTGTCGCCCAGGTCGGTTTCGCGCTCGCGGGCGACGATCACGGCGAAGGCGGCCATGTTCATGAACAGGTACACCGCGAGGTAGAACACCGTCGCGCGCACCCCGAGCTGGGTGGCGACGACGACTCCGGCTAGCATGTAGCCGGCCTGGGCGACGGAGGAGTAGGCGAGCATCCGCTTCAGCGAGGACTGGCCGAGCGCGCCGACGTTGCCGACGACGATCGTGATCGCGGCGAGCGCCGCGACCGCGGGCCCCCAGCTGTTCTGGGCACCGATCAGGGCGACGTCGAATAGGCGCAGGAAGACGCCGAGCGCGGCGACCTTGGTGGCGACGGCCATGAACGCGGTGATCGGGGTGGGTGCCCCCTCGTAGACGTCGGGGGTCCACTGGTGGAAGGGTGCGACAGAGGCCTTGAAGGCGAGGCCGGCGACGGACAGGGCGACGCCGGTCAGCAGCAGCACGTTGGTGCTGAGCCCTTTGTTGGTGATCGCTTCGGCGATCGCGCCGAAGTCGGTGGCCCCGGTGGCGCCGTAGAGCAGCGTGATCCCGTACAGCAGCGTGGCCGAGCCGACGGAGCCGATGATCAGGTACTTCAGGCCCGACTCCAGCGAGTGCTCGGAGCGCTGCCCGTCGCGGCCCGCCGCGGCGCTGCCCACGCCCAGGCGCTCGGTCGCGCACAACACATACAGCGGGATCGAGAGCAGCTCCAGGCCGATGAACAGCGCGACGGTGTTCTGCGCGGCGGCGAGCAGCGACATACCCCCGATCGAGGTGAGCAGCAGCGCGTGGAACTCCCCGTGCGCGGCTTCGCGCGCCGCGGAGGAGCGCCAGGCGAGCAGCACCGTGGCGGCGCCGCCGGCGACCAGGATCAGGTTCAGCATCAGCGCGAGATCGTCGATCCGCAGCGCTCCCGAGACGATCGACTTCTGTTCGTCCCACTGCCAGATCGTTAAACCCGCCGCCGCCCCGAGCGCGACGAGGCTGAATGTGGGCACCACGTGCTCCCGGATCCAGCGCGGGCCGAGCAGGCCGACGATCAGCACCACCACCGCGCCGCCGAGCAGTGCGATCAGCGGAGAGAGGCCTGCGAAGTCCACGGGTGGGCCTTTGAGGTGGGCGGTGGCCGCGGGGGCGGGGAAGTAGTGCACGAGGTTCATGGGGCCGCCCTCCCCTGCGCGGGTCCCCCGCGGTCCCCAGCGCTGGCGGCGTCTTCGTTGGCGCTCTGTTCGGGGGCGCTTGCGGCGTACTGGTTGGCTGCGCCGACTATCACGAGTTTGGCCCTCGGATTGGCCGCCGCGACCCGCGCGGGGAACACGGCGCCCTTGACTGAGTCTTCGCTGCGCATGAGCGCGAGCTGGGGGTAGACGGCGAAGAACAGGATCACGGCGACGAGCGGCACGAGCACGGCGCCGTCGCGCAGGGTGAGCTCGCGCGACTGCACGCCGGCGCCGACGCGGTTGTGCATGGCGCGGATGAACACGCGCAGGGCGTAGACGCTCGCCATCACGACGCCGCTGAAGGCGATGATGGCGATCACGAGCTTCGCTTTGAAGAGTCCCAGCAGGATCAGGAACTCGCCGACGAAGTTGGCCGAGCCGGGCATCGCCAGCGTGGCGAGCGCCACGATCAGGAAGAGCGAGGCGAGCACAGGGGCGCGGAACGCGATGCCGCCCATCTCGCGGACGTCCTCCGAGCCCCCCGCCCGCTGGGAGAGCAGCAGGATGATGAAGAACAGGGGCGCGACCACGAGCCCGTGGTTGACCATCTGCAGTAGCGCCCCCTGCGCGCCTTGGGGGTTCAGGGCGAAGATCCCGAGCGTGATGAAGCCAAGCTGGGCCACCGAGGAGAAGCCGGCGATCAGGCGGGCGTTGGTCTGGGTGAAGGCCATCGCGGAGCCGTAGATGATCGAGGCGAGCGCGATCAGCAGCATCGGCGTCTGGAAGTGCACCGCGGCGTGGGGGTAGAGCGGCAGCACGATCGCCAGGAACCCGTAGGCCCCGACCTTGGAGAGCACCCCGGAGAAGACCATCAGCACCTCGATCGGCATCGCGCGGTAGCCGTCGGGCATCCAGCCGTGCAGGGGGAAGGCGGGCATCTTCACGAGGAAGGCGGCGGCGAAGAACAGGAAGATCCACTCCTGGGAGCCCCCGCTGAGGGGCAGCCTGTGCAGAGAGGAGAGCACGAACGTCAGCGGGGTCCCGTGCTGTTCGGAGGCGAGCACCCCCGTGGCGATCGCCGCGGCGAGCATCAAGAGCGAGCCGACGAGCGTGTAGATCACGAGCTTGATCGTCGCCTTCACCCGGTCGGGACCGACGCCCCACCCTCCGATCAGGAAGTAGAAGGGGATCAGCATCAGGTCGAAGAACGCCACGAACAGCGCGAGGTCCTGCGCGAGGAATGCCCCGAGCACGGCGGACTCGGCGAGCATGAAGTGGAAGTAGAAGAGCCGGGGTCGCTCCGGGTAGGGATACGTGGCCTCGTCTCCTTCGATCCCGGCCTCCGTCCCGTCCCCGCCCGCCGCGCCGGCTGAGGTCCTTGTCCTGACGTTCAGCGAGACCACGGCCGCGGCGAACAACAGGGTGGTGAGTCCCACGAGCATCACGTTGAGGCCGCTGACCCCGAGCTTGTAGTGGATCCCGAGCGTGGCGATCCACACCACGTCGGTGACGTGTTGCAGCCCACCGCCCGGTGTGTAGTCGGCGATGTACCCGATCGCAAGCCCCAGCGCGACCACCGATCCCAGCAGCGCAAACAGCCCGGGCAGGCGCTCGTTGCGGATGCCGAGAATCGCGCCGAGCAGGCCGCAGGCGAGGGGAAGCCAGATGAGTATGGAGAGCGGCATCAGGACTGGAGCAGGAAGTAGAGGCCGAGGGCGCCGACGCCGAGCAGCAACAGGGCGGCGTAGTAGCGCAGGAACCCGCTCTGCACGGCGCGCACCGCGGCGGAGCCCGCGCGCACGATGCCGGTGGTGCCGCCCACCAGGGTGTCGTCGACGAACACCCGCTCGAACGTGTCGCGCGCCCAGCGCCCCCCGGCGGCGGCGGGGCGCACGACGAGGATGTCGATGGCCTCGTCGAAGTACCACTTGTGCACGAGCAGCTCGTACACCGCCGCGAACCGCTTGCGTGCGTTGACGGCGATCGCGGGCTGCTTGACCCAGATGCGGTAGGCGATGGCGATCCCGGCGAGCCCGAGCAGGGTGCCGAGGATCAGCCCGAACACGAGCAGGCCGTCGCGGGTGTGGGGTTCATACAGCGGCGAGCCGGCGAAGGTGGGGCGCAGGAAGGTGACGATCACGTCGTCCACTTCGGGGATCTGCACGAGCCCGGCGCCGATCGCGCCGACCGCCAGCACGCTCATGGCGACGCGCATCGGCAGGGCGCGCTCGGCGATCGTGTGGTGGGGGCCGGGGAAGCCGACGTCGGTGTCCTCCACCTCGCCCGTGGCGGGGTTGTTGGGCACCTCGGCGTGGTGCAGGTGACCGCCTTCGAGCTCGCGCGCCTCGGCCACGGGGTCGCCGTAGAAGGCGCGGAAGATCATGCGGAAGGTGTAGATCGCGGTGAGGAAGGCGCCGATGTAGCCGATCGCGTACAGCGCCCAATGCCACCCCCCGCGCTCGCCGGTGACGAGCAGGATCTCGTCCTTGGAGAAGAACCCGGAGAACGGAGGGATGCCCGACAGCGCGAGGCCGCCGATCACAAAGCAGGCGAACGTGAAGGGAAGCGCCTTGCGAAAGCCGCCCATGCGGTCCAGGGACTGCTCGCCGGCCATCGCGCCGATGATCGAGCCGGCGCCCATGAACAGCAGCGCCTTGAAGAAGGCGTGGGTCATCAGGTGAAACATCCCGGCGGCGTAGGCGCCGACGGAGACGCCCATGATCATGTAGCCGATCTGGGACATGGTGGAGTAGGCGATCACGCGCTTGATGTCGGTCTGCACGAGCGCGATCGTGCCGGCGATCAAAAGGGTGAGCGCACCGACGATCGCGCCGGTGTCCTGGGCGGCGGGGGCGAGTTCGAAGAGGGTGTGCATGCGCGCGATCAGGTACACGCCGGCGGTCACCATCGTGGCGGCGTGGATCAGGGCGCTGACGGGGGTTGGGCCCTCCATCGCGTCGGGCAGCCAGGTGTGGAGGGGGATCTGGGCGGACTTGGCGAAGGCCCCCACGAGCAGCAGCAGGCAGCCGGCGGTGATGTCGGCGCCCCCCGATTGGAAGACGTGGGGGGCGGCCTTGAAGGTGGCGAGGAATTCGAGGGTGCCGGTGTGCTTGAAGATGAAGTAGGTCCCGAGCACGAGCCCGACGTCGCCGACGACGTTGATCACGAACGCCTTGATCCCAGCGCGGGTCACGGTGGTGCGCCGGTACCAGAAGGAGATCAAGAGGTAGGAGGCGGCGCCGACGAACGCCCAGCCGACGATCAGCAGCAGGAAGTTGCCGGCGAGCACCAGCAGCAACATCGAGAAGACGAAGAAGTTGAGGTAGCAGAAGTAGCGGGCGAACCCCCGGTCCTCCTCCAGATAGGAGACGGAGTAGAGGTGAATCAGAGTGGAGATCCCGGTGACGATCAGGATCATGTAGACGGAGAGGGGGTCCACGAGGATCGAGACGCGGGCGTTGATCCCGACGGTGACGGCGTAGTTCCACAGCGAAGAGGTGAGCTCGCGGTGGTCGGGGGCGTTGCCCTGCAGCTTGATCAGCGCCCCGAGCGCGGCGAGGAACGCGAGGCCGATCGCCGCGGTGCCGATCCACCCGGCGCTGCGGCCTGGCAACGAGCGGAAGCCGAAGCCGATCACGAGCGTCCCCAGCAGCGGGAACAGCAGCACCAGCCAGCCGAACGTGGTGGCGCTCACCCCTGCAACTCCCTCAGCTCGTCAACGTCGATCGGCAGCCGCCGGCGGTAGATGGCGACGATCATGCCGAGCCCAATGCAGACCTCGCAGGCGGCGACGGTCATCACGATCAGGGCGAGGATCTGCCCGTCGCCGTTGCCCCACATCCGCGAGAACGCGATTAGGGCGAGGTTGGCGCCGTTGAGCATCAGCTCGAGGCAGAGCAGCACGACGATCGGGTTGCGCCGCATGATGACCCCGGCGGCGCCGAGGGCGAAGACGATCGCGGAGACGGCGAGATACCAGGCGATGCTCAACGTCCTCCGACCCCCTCGGCCATCGTGCCAGTGCCCTGCGGACGGGGGAGGTCCAGGGGGGTGAACTGATCGCGGTTCTTCTCGCCGAGCCCGCCGCGCCGGCGGGCGAGCACGACGCCCCCGACGGCGGCGATCAGCAGCAGGAAGGAGGCGACCTCGAAGGCGAGCAGGAAGCGGGTGAGCAGGAGGTTGCCGATGTAGGCGGGGGTGCCGAATTGATTTGGACCCCCACCCACCCCCGGTGCGTAGGCGGCGCCGTACCCTTCGATCGCCTTGAGGCCGGAGCCGAGCAGCGCGATAAGTAGCTCGACGAGCAGGGCGCCGCCGAGCAGCGCGCCGCCGAGCCGCAGGCTGGAGCCGCTGCCCGCGGTCGTCGCGCCGGTACCGCGCAGGCGCTCCCCAAGGGACTCGCCGGTGTCCCCGACGTAGGCGACGACGAACACGTACAGGACCATCACGGCGCCGGCGTACACCACGACCTGGGCGGCGGCGACGAATTCGGCGCGCAGCAGCAGAAACAGCACGGAGAGCGAAAGCAGGTGGGCGACGAGGGCGAGCACGCTGTAGAAGGGGTCGCGCAGCGCGACGACGCCGACGGCGCCCGCGATCGCGCCGAAGCCGGCGATGAAGAACAGCAGCGAGCTCATCTGGCCACCTCGCCCGCTGGTTGGCTCCGTTGCGTGGCGTTCACTGTCACTCCCCCTCGCGGCGCAGCGGGGTCCGCTCGATGGGCTCGGCGAGGAGCATCTCCTTGGTGAAGATCAGGTCGGTGCGGTCGTAGTCGGAGAGCTCGTAGTCGTGGCCCATGGTGATCGCGTCGAAGGGGCAGGCGATCTCGCAGTAGCCGCAAAAAATGCAGCGCGAGAGATTGATCTCATACACGGCGGCGTAGCGCTCGCCGGCGGAGACGCGGTGCTCGGGGGTGTTCTCGGCGGCGACGACGCGGATGCAGTCGGCGGGGCAGGCGGCGGCGCAGAGCGAACAGCCGACGCACTTCTCGAGGCCGGTGTCCTCGAAGCGGTGCAACTTGTGCCGCCCGCGAAAGCGCGGGTAGACGGGGGTCTTGTTCTCGGGGTACTCGACGGTGACGGGGCGTTCGACGAGACGGCCGAAGGTGGTGGCGAGGCCGCGAACGGTCTCCCGGAACGTGCGCCAGGTGCTGCGCGCCGCGCCTGGCGCGGGTGCGCGCGTGACCTCGACCACGTCCTCGCCGGGGCTCCACGTCCTGACGGTCAGGCTCGCGGTGGACGGTGCGGCGGGTGGCGGGGGCGTCGGCTGTGGGGCGGTGGGGGCCATGTCAGCGGGTCACCACCGCAAGCTGAGCGGGAGGGGGGCAGGCCCCCCTCCCGACCACCCCCCACCGGGGCCGAGTGGTGTGGGAGCCCATCAGTGGGTCACCACCACGAGCACGGCGGTGACGAGTGCGTTGAGGGTGGCCAGCGGCAGCAGGATCTTCCAGCCGAAGCTCATGAGCTGGTCGTAGCGCAGGCGCGGGAGGGTGGCGCGGACCCAGATGAACAGGAACGTGAAGAGGGACATCTTGAACAGCACGACGAACGGGTCGACCCAGCCGGGGGGGTGGATGCCGAAGGGCAGCAGCCAGCCGCCGAGGAACACGGTGGTGACGATGCCGGAGACCACGAGCACGTTGAGGTACTCGGCGAAGAAGTAGGAGGCGAAGCGCCCGCCGCCGAACTCGGTGTTGTAGCCGCCGACGAGCTCGGCGTCGGCCTCGACGAGGTCGAAGGGGGGGCGGTTGATCTCGGCGAAGCTCGCGGTGAGGAAGATCAGGAAGCCGAAGAACTGGGGCACGATGTACCACATGCCGGCCTGGGCGTTGACGATGCCGGTGAGGGAGAGGGTCTGGGCGGTGAAGACCACGCCGAGCAGCGCGAGTCCCTGGGAGACCTCGTAGGAGATCAGCTGGGCGGCGCCGCGCATGGCGCCGAGGAACGAGTACTTCGAGCCGGAGGACCAGCCGCCGAGCATGATCCCATAGAAGGCGACGGCGCCGAACGCGAACAGGTAGAGGGGCCCAATCGAGACGTCGACTCCGTACAGCCCGACGGGGGTGCCGAAGATGTTCTGGACGTTGCCGAAGGGGATCAGCGCGAACGCGGCAACGGCGGTGAGGATCGAGATCATGGGTGCGATGGCGAACAGGAACCCGACGGAGGTGCTGGGGCGGAACTGCTCCTTGGTGAGCAGCTTGAGGATGTCGGCGAGCGGCTGCAGGGCGCCGTAGGGCCCGACGCGGTTGGGCCCGTAGCGGCTCTGAAAGCGTCCGAGGAGCTTGCGCTCGGCGAGCAGCACGACGGGCACGAGCTGGAGGCCGACGGCGAAGATGATGATCGCCTTGAGGACCTGGATCCACCATTCTTCGTAGTAGCCGACGACGGCGAGCGTCATGAGGGCACGGCCAGCCCGATGCGGCTTGTGAGGGCGTCCAGCACCTGTTGCTCGTCGCGGGTCTCGCCGATGTGGCGCACTGCGCGGCGCACGCGCTGGAGGCGCCCGTCGGGGTGGGTGACGGTGCCTTCCTTTTCCGGATATGCCTCCGCCGGGAACACGACATCCGCCTGCTCGCGCAGCGCGTCGGTGAGGAAGGCGGCGTGGGCGATGACCGTCCCCGATCCACCCGTGGGCGGATCCACGCCGAGCAGGTAGAGGCAGCTCAGCTCGCCGAGCGCAAACGCCGCGGCGATGCCCTGCGCGTCGAGCCCGTCCTCGTCGGTGTCGCCGAGCTCGGGTCCGGCGTTGGGGAGCACGCCGGCCTCGCGCAGGCCGCGGCCGTTGGCGTGGGCGGGGACTTCGAGCAGTCCGGCGCCGTCGATCTCGGCAAGGCCCAGCGTCGCGGCCAGGTCGAGCAGGGCGCGCACGGCCCGCTCCCCGTCGGCGCCGGCGGCGAGGCGCTCGTGCCAGAGCACGACGATCTCGTTGCCAGCGACCGATCGAAGATCGGCCAGCAGCGTGTCGAGCAACTCATCGCGCGCGGCCGCGTCGAGCAGCTGCTCGCGGCCTGCGCGCACGAGCTTCATCCCGTGGCGGCGCACCCCCTTGCGCAGCCGCAGGTCGAGGATCGCGGCGTCGGCGATCGGGTCGCAGTCGAGCACCAGCACGGCGTGGGCGTACTCCAGGTCGGGCACATGCGCCTGCAGGGCGGGCTCGGCGAGCGCGCGGTGCAACTCGAGCGCCAGCCTGCCAGCGGGGCGCGAGTCCAGGTGGGGCGAGCCCAGCGCTTCGCGCATCAGGCGGCTCAGCAGCAGACCCTCCTCGTTGGTGGTGCCGCCGCCGGCGAGCGCCCCGACACGTCCTCCCGCGCGGGAGAGGCGTGTTGCGGCCTCATCGAGCGCGCGCTCCCAGGAGACGGGGCGCAGCTCGCCGCCGTCGCGCAGGAGCGGCTGGGTGACGCGTTCATCCCCGCCGAGGCGGGGGTAGGCGAAGCGCCCGCGGTCGCAGAGCCAGCCGTCGTCGACCTCGGGGTTCTCGCGCGCGAGGACGCGCAGGACGCGCTCGTCGCGCACGGTCAGGGTGACGTTGCACTGGGCGGGGCACAGCGTGCAGACGGACCCGGCGTCCTCGATGTCCCAGGGCCGGGCGCGGAAGCGGTAGGGCTGTGAGGTCAGGGCGCCCACGGGACAGAGCTCGACAATGTTGCCGCTGAAGGGCGCGACATAGGGATGCCCGTCGAAGGTGGCGACGTAGGAGTGGGCGCCGCGCTCCAGCAGCACGAGCTGGTGGTCCTCGGCGATCTCCTGGGAGAAGCGCACGCAGCGGTAGCAGAGGATGCAGCGCTCGCGGTCGATCGCAATGGTGGGGGAGAGCGCGAGGGGCTTGACGAAGTGGCGCTTGGGCTCGATGAAGCGCGAGGTGCCGAGCCCCCAGCCGAAGGTGATGTCCTGGAGGGGGCACTCGCCGCCCTTGTCGCAGACGGGGCAGTCGAGGGGGTGGTTGACGAGCAGGAACTCGACAACGGAGTTCTGGGCGGTCTTGACGCGCTCGGACTGGGTGTGGACGACCATGCCGTCCTTGACGGGGGTGGAGCAGCCGGTCTGGAGCTTGGGGATGCCCTCGATTTCCACGAGGCACATGCGGCAGGCGCCGACGGGGTTGCCGAGCTTGGGCTCGTAGCAGAAGACGGGGATCTCGACGTCACCAAGCTTGGCGGCGTCGACGAGCATGGCGTTCTCGGGGGCCTGGACCTCGAGGCCGTCGATGGTGAAGGTGATGGTGCGGTGCTCGGGCCGGGGCATCAGTGGGCCCCCTGTGCGGCAACCGCGGTTGTGGCCCCCGCCGCCGCGCCTGCAAGCGCCCCGCCGCCGGCGGCTCCGCTTCCGACTGCGGCCAAGACGTCGACGCGTCCGGCGCGGGCGCGGGCGGCCTCGATGTGGGCTTCGAACTCGGGGCGGAACTTGGCGATCATGGAGCCGATGGGCATGGCCATGGCGTCGCCGAGGACGCAGAGGCAGTTGCCGATGATGTGCTCCTGGACGGAGGCCATGATCTCGATGTCCATGGGGGTGGCCTCGCCGGAGTCGATGCGCTCGAGCATCTTGACGGTCCAGTTGGTGCCCTCGCGGCAGGGGGTGCACTTGCCGCAGGACTCGTGGCGGTAGAACTTGGCGACCTTGAGGGCGACGTCGAGGATGGGGGTGGAGTCGTCGACGACGATGATCGCGCCGGAGCCGAGCATGGTGCCGGCCTTGGCCATGGAGTCGAAGTCGTAGGGGATGTCGAGGTCATCGCCGGTGAGCACGGGCGAGGAGGAGCCGCCGGGGAACCAGCACTTCACGGAGCGCCCTGCGGGGGGCCCACCGGCGAGCCCGTAGATGATCTCGCGAGAGGGAATGCCGAGCTCGATCTCGTAGTTGCCGGGCCTGCATACATGCCCGGAGACGGACACGAGCTTCGTACCGGTGGAGGTTTCCACCCCGAGCTGGGCGTACTCGGCGCCGCCGATGCGAATGATCGTCGGCACGGTGGCGAGGGTCTCGACGTTGTTGATCAGCGTGGGACCCTGGTAGAGCCCCTGGTTGGCGGGGAAGGGAGGCTTCAAGCGGGGATTCCCGCGCTTGCCCTCCAGGGAGTCGAGCAGCCCGGTCTCCTCGCCGCAGATGTAGGCGCCGGCGCCGCGGTGGACGACGAGCGAGAGGGAGGTATCGGAGCCAAGAATGCGCTCCCCGACGAACCCGGCGGCGCGGGCTTCGGCAAGGGCGGCGTCGAGGATGTCGGCCTGCAGAACGTACTCCCCGCGGATGTAGATGAACGACCGGGTGGCCCCGGCGGCGTGGGCGGCGATGACGATCCCCTCGATCAGCATGTGGGGGTTCTTCTGCATGAGCTCGCGGTCCTTGAAGGTGCCGGGCTCGGACTCGTCGGCGTTGCAGACGAGGTACTTGTCCATGCCGCCCTTGGGGAGGAAGGAGACCTTCTTGCCCATCTGAAAGCCGGCCCCGCCGCGCCCGCGGATGGCGGAGGCTTCGAGCTCGTGGAGGACGGCTTCGGGGGGCATGGCGAGGGCCTTGCGCAGCGACTCGTACCCCCCGCGGCGCTGGTAGACGTCCAGGGTGCTCAACCCGGGCTCGTCGATGCGATCGAACAGGAGCTTGGTGGTCATCCGATTGCGTCCATTTGGGGGTCGTCCGCGAGGGTGAGTTGGGCGACGGGCGTGAGCGCGCGGGGCATCCTGCCCCGCGTCGAGGGCGAGAGCGTAATCACGAGCGGGCCCCCGAATCGGCGCAGGGCCGGCGGGCGAGCTGCTTGTCGGGCAGAACCTCGCGGCCGGCGCGGATGTCATCGAGCAGCTGGGGCACGTCGTCCAGCGTGAGGGGCCCCACGTAGGTCCCATCGACGGAGGCCATGGGGGCGATGTCGCAGGCGCCGAGGCACTCGAAGGAGCGGACGTTGAACTCCGGATCGTCCCCGGCGGCCTCACGGATCGCGTCGTAGAGCTCGTCGGCGCCGCAGAGGGAGCAGGAGATGTTGGTGCAGACATACACGCTGTGGCGCCCGACGGGGGTGGTCTCGAGCATGTCGTAGAAGGTGGCGACGGCATCCAGCTCGGCGGGGGTGAGCCGCATTACGCAGGCGACCTGCTCGATGGCCTCGGGGGCGCACCAGCCGTGAACGCGCTGGGCGGCCTCCAACGCGGGGAGGATCGCGGAACGAAAGTTGGGATACAGCGCCATGTGGCCCTCGATCTCGGCGCGCAGCGCGTCGGGCACGGGCGTGGTGGCGGGATCGGGGATCGTGGCGGGGTCCTTCTCCAGATCGGCGGGCGTGTCCCAACCGGGCGCGGTCGAGGAGTGCGCATCGCGGGGCACGGCGCTCATCTAGTCCTCCCGCATGCACGTCGACCGCTGGGGGACGTGGAGTTATATATGTTCTTTTTGACGAGTGTATAACTTTCGTCATACACAACTCGGATTTTTATATCCTTACCCACGCTCTCCCCTCCCACCAGGCTCACCGGTCGATCCCCCCGAGGATGGGGTCCAGCATCGCGGTGGTGGCGATCAGGTCCGCGATGTAGGAGCCGCGGGTCATGTGCGAGAGCGCCTGGAGGTTGACGAAGCTGGGGTCGCGCATGTGCACGCGGGCGGGCTTGGAGGAGCCGTCGGAGCGCACGTAGCAGGCGAGCTCGCCGCGGGGGGACTCGATCGGGTTGTAGACCTCCCCGGGGGGCACGCGGAAGCCCTCGGTGACGAGCTTGAAGTGGTGGATGAGGGCCTCCATCGAGGTGGCGAGCTCGTGCCGGGGGGGCAGCGCGACCTTGCGGTCCTCGGTGATGTACGGCCCCTCGGGCAGCCCGTCGAGGGCCTGCTCGATGATCTTGACGGACTCGTAGATCTCGGCGAGGCGCACGGCGTAACGGTCGTAGTTGTCGCCGACGGTGCCGACGGGGATCTTGAAGGCGAAGTCGTCATAGGAGCTGTAGGGGGTGGCCTTGCGCAGGTCCCAGGGGTTGCCGGCGGCGCGCAGCAGGGGGCCGGTGACACCGAGTGAGAGCAGCGTCTGGGCGTCGAGCGGGCAGGTGCCGCGCAGGCGCTGGAGGACGATCTCGTTGGCGTTGAGGATCGCGCCGTACTCGTCGGCGCGCTTGGGCATGATCTTCAGGAACTCGCGCAGCTTGGCGGCGAAGCCGGTGGGGATGTCCTCGATCACGCCGCCGACCTGGAAGTAGCGGGTGTGCATGCGCGCGCCGGAGGACATCTCGAAGAGGTCGAGGATCAGCTCGCGCTCGCGCAGGCAGTAGAGGAAGATGGAGGTGGCGCCGAGGTCGAGCACGCTGGTGCCGAGCCAGATCAGGTGGGAGGCGATGCGGTTGAGCTCGAGGTGGATCACGCGCAGGTACTGGGCGCGCTTGGGGACCTGCACCTCGGCGAGCGTCTCGACGGCGCCGCAGTAGGCCATGGCGTTGAAGTAGTAGGAGAGGTAGTCCATCCGCTCGACGATCGGGATGACCTTCCAGTAGGCCTTGTCCTCGGCGGTCTTCTCGATCCCGGTGTGGACGTAGCCGATGATCGGTTTGAGGTCCCTGACGACCTCGCCCTGGAGGGTGACAAGCAGGCGCAGGACGCCGTGGGTGGCGGGGTGGTGGGGCCCGAAGTTGAGCGTCAGGAGCTCTTCGCTGGTCTCTCCGCCGGAGCGTTCGATCAGGTTCTCCACGGGGGCGATGCTCTGCTCGCGCTGGCGGTACTCGGAGAGTGTCGGGGGGCTCTCGGTGGGGGTCATCGCGGTGACTCCGACGGGGGGGTCGTGCTGAGGGTCATCGCATTGCGGGGCTCGACGGGGCTCACTCGCGTGCCTCCAACCATTTGGCCTCGTCGCGGGTGAAGATCACGGGTTCCCCCCCGATCGGGAAGTCGCGCCGCTGGGGATGGCCCTCGTAGTCCTCGGGCATCAGGATGCGGCGCAGGTCGGGGTGCCCCTCGAACACGACCCCGAACATGTCGTACACCTCGCGCTCCTGATGGTCGGCAGTCGGCCAGTCCGCGGTGACCGACTCGACCCGCGGTGCCTCCAGGGGGACACGTACCTTGACGGCGATCCGGTCGACGGCGCTCATGTCGAGCAGCTCGTAGATGACGCCAAGGCGCGGCTCCTCGGGGTAGTGGTCGACGCCGTGGAGGCTGGCCATGAACGCGTACCCCTTCCCGCGCAATGTCTGGAGCACCGCGCGAATCCGTGCGGGGTCGACCACGATCGTCGCGCGCTCGCGGAAGTACACGGTCTCGATCGCGGCGTCGCCCAGCTCCCTGGCGAGCAGCTCCAAGCCCGTGGCGTCAGGCATCGCGCTCCTCTTTGGTCGGCAGGGGGGCTGGCCCCCTCCCCGACAGGCGATTACCCGTGGCGTCAGGCATCTTCGGGTCGCTCCTCCGTGCCGACGGCGCCGTAGCGCTCGCGCCAACCCATGTCGGGGTCGTCCTGCACGAGCTTGCGCAGCTTGAGGATGCCGTGCATCAGCGCCTCGGGGCGGGGGGGGCAGCCGGGCACGTGCACGTCGATCGGCATGAACTTGTCGGCGGGCACGAGGGCGTAGTTGTTGAACACGCCCATCGAGCTGCAGCAAGCCCCCATCGAGATCGCCCACTTGGGCTCGAGCATCTGGTCGTAGAGGCGGCGAATGATCGGGGCCATCTTGATCGAGACGCGCCCGGCGAGGATGATCAGGTCGGCCTGGCGGGGGGAGGCGCGGAAGGCCTCGAAGCCGAACCGCGCGATGTCCATGCGCGCGCCGGCGGTGTGGAACTGCTCCATCGCACAGCAGGCGAGGCCGAAGCCGAGGGGAAAGAACGAGTTCGAGCGGGCCCAGGCGACAGCCTTGTCGAGGGTGGTCGTGAGCATGCGCTCCTCCACGTACCGTTCAAGCTCGGTGCCCTCCAGGTGCGCGGGCTGGTTGGGGCCCTGGAGGTCCCCGCCGCGCAGCAGCTGGGGCGCGTTGAGGCGGCGTACCCGCAGAAGCTCCGCGTCGACCGGGACCGTTCCCGCGCTAAGCGAGGACCCCTCCCGCCGGCGGATCGGCTCGCGCTTCACCTCCACTCGAGCGCTCCCCGCCGCCACACGTAAACGAATGCGACGAACAGCAGCACGATGAACGTGACGGTCTCCGCCAGCGCATACCCGCCAAAGGCGCGCAGCTCGACCGCGATCGGGTACAGGAAGATCACCTCGATGTCGAACAGGATGAACAGCATCGCGATCAGGTAGAAGCTGATCCCGAAGCGCATCCCCTGCTTGACCTCGGAGGGGAGCCCGCACTCGTAGGGGTCCTGCTTCTGCTTGGCGACCCGCCGCGGCCCGAGCACCCCGTTGAGCGCGGTGAAGGCCGCTCCCACGGCGCCGCCGAGCAGCAGGAATACGATGGCGGGGAAGTAGGAGCGCAGCACCGTGGCTGGTTATATCACCGCGTTCCCCGGCTTGTGGCAGAGTGTTACATAGTGACGATCGCCTCGATATCTCGACTATGAATGACGCCGTCGTCGCGGGCGCCCTGGGGGTGGCCGCGCTCAACGCGATCCCCGCCCTGCTCGGCGGCTGGCGCTGGTACCGCGGGGAGTCCACCGATCGAAGATCGGCCAGCGCCTTTTGGACCCTCCTGCGGGTCGGCCAGGGGGGTGCGGTCCTGTTCGCGGTCGCCGTGGGGGTGCTCGCCGCCGCGGGCCATTCCTCGACGGAAGACCTCTTCTATCTATACGCCCTCCTGCCGCTGGCGATCGCGTTCGTGGCGGAGCAGCTGCGGATCGCCTCCGCCCAGACGATCCTCGACCAGCGTGGCCTGCAAAGCGCCCAGGAGGTGGGCGGCCTCTCCGAGCAGGAGCAGCGCGCCGTCGTCGCGGCGATTGTGCGCCGTGAGCAGGGCATCATGGCCCTCTCGGCGCTGGTGGTCGTCTTTCTCCTCCTGCGCGCCGTCGAAACCGCGCACGGGATCTAAGGTCAGGTCCACGCTCCCGGACGCTTGCAACAATCAGCGCATGCCCGAGGCCGGGCCGAGCGGAGCACCGAGGGGGGCTTCTCGATAACGTTCGGCTGTGTCAAACGCTCGCTATGGGCATGCGATTGCGGTCATTGGGATGGCCTGTCGCTTGCCGGGAGCGTCGAGTCCCGCTGCGCTGTGGCGGCTGCTGCGAGAGGGACGTGAGGCGATCGTCGATACGCCGGCCGAGCGGTGGGAGCTGGATGGCCAGCCGGGAGCGGACGCGGCGATACGGGAGCTGCCTGGCCTGCGCCGTGGCGGGTTCCTCGAGCGGATAGATCGCTTCGATCCGAGCTTCTTCGGGATCGCGCCGCGGGAGGCCGCGATGATGGACCCGCAGCAGCGCTTGATCCTCGAGCTCAGCTGGGAGGCCCTTGAGGATGCGGGGATCGTGCCCGCGAGCCTGCGTGGAACGCAGACGGGCGTCTTCGTGGGCGCGATCTCCAGCGACTATGCCAGCCTGCTGTCGCGACGGGGCGTGGCGGCGCTCACGCGGCACGCGTCCACGGGGACCCAGCGCGGGATTATCGCCAATCGCGTCTCTTACACCCTTGGGTTGCGAGGTCCCAGTTTCACTGTGGACGCGGCACAGTCCGCGGCGCTGGTGGCTGTTCACCTGGCGTGTGAAAGTCTGCGCAGAGGAGAGTCGACGGTGGCGCTCGCGGGGGGTGTGAATCTGAATCTCGGCCTCGATGGCGCGATCAGCGCCGCCAGGCTGGGCGCGCTGTCGGCGGATGGGCGCTGTTTCACCTTCGATGCGCGGGCGAATGGCTATGTCCGGGGTGAGGGCGGCGGAATTGTCGCGCTGAAGCCGCTGCGGAGCGCGGTCGCGGATGGGGATGAGATTCACTGTGTGATTCTTGGCGGGGCGGTGAACAACGACGGTGGGGGTGAAGGTCTGACGGCGCCCGCCCGGCAAGCGCAGGAGGAGGTTCTGCGGGCCGCCTATCGCAGCGCGGGTGTGAGGCGGGAGGACGTCCAGTACGTGGAGCTGCACGGTACCGGCACGAGGCTCGGCGACCAGGTCGAGGCCGCCGCGCTCGGCGCCGCGCTCGGCGCCCTCAGGCCGGGCCGGGACCCGCTGTCGGTCGGCTCGATCAAGACCAATGTGGGGCACCTGGAGGGTGCGGCGGGCATCGTCGGGCTGATCAAGGCCGCCCTCTGCATCGCGCACAGGGAGCTCCCCGCGAGCCTCAACTTCAAGGAGCCGAGTCCCGAGCTGCCATTGCGGGAATTGCGTTTGCGGGTACAGCAGACGCTGGGCTCCTGGCCGCACCCGGAGCGGCCGCTGCGGGCGGGTGTCAGCGCTTTTGGGATGGGTGGGACGAACTGTCACATGGTGCTTGGCGAGTCCCCCGTGCCGCGTAGCGGGGGCCTGGCGGCGAGTGGGCCGAACGGGAGCGCTCGGATGGCCGGGGCGGTGCCGTGGGTGATTTCGGCAAAGAGCGCCCCGGCGCTGCGCGATCAGGCGCGGAACCTGCTGGCGCATGCGCGGGATCACCCGGATCTGGGGAGCGTCGATTTAGGTTACTCGCTGGCGCGATCGCGCTCGGTGTTCGAGCACAGGGCGGTCGTGCTCGGCGGCGAGCGGGAGCGGTTGCTGGAAGGTATTGACAGCCTGGCGCGGGGCCGACCGGCGGAGCGGGTGATCGAGGGTGTCGCGGAGGGCGGGGGCGGTGGGGTCGTGTTCCTGTTTCCCGGCCAGGGCTCGCAGTGGGGGGGAATGGCGCTGGAGCTGCTGGATGGCGCGCCTGTCTTTGCCGAGCAGATTGAGGCCTGTGCGGCGGCGCTGGCGCCGTTTGTCGAGTGGTCGGTAATCGATGTGCTGCGGGGTGCGAGCGGTGCGCCGGAGCTGGAGCGGGTCGATGTGGTGCACACGGCGCTGTTCGCGGTGATGGTGTCGTTGGCGGGGCTGTGGCGCTCGTGTGGTGTGCAGCCGGACGCGGTGGTCGGCCACTCCCTGGGGGAGATCGTGGCGGCGCACGTTGCGGGCGGGTTGTCGCTGCCCGACGCGGCGCGCATCGTCGCGCTGCGCAGCCAGGCGCTGCTCGCCATCGCGGGGCAGGGTGGGATGGTGTCGGTGCTGCTCGCGGCGGATCGGCTCGCGGAGCGCCTGGAGCGGTGGGGCGAGCGGGTTGCGCTCGCGGCTGTGAACGGCCCCGCTTTGTCGGTGGTGTCCGGTGATGTCGATGCGCTGGAGGAGCTCCTGCGGCAGTGTGAGTCCGAAGGGGTGCGAGCGCGGAGGATCCAGGTGGACTGCGCCTCGCATGCCCCGCAGGTCGAGCCGATCCGAGAGCGGCTGCTCGCAGCCCTGGCGCCGGTCGCCCCGCGCTCGGGCGATGTGCCCCTGTACTCCACGGTCACCGGACAGCTGCTGGATACCGTGGGGATGGATGCGGAGTACTGGTATCGCGGTCTGCGCCAGACGGTTCAGTTCGAGGCGGTGATTCGCGCGCTGCTCGGCGCGGGCCACCGGACGTTCATCGAGGTCAGTCCACATCCGGTGTTGACGGTGGGAGCCCAGGACACGGTGGATGATGTGCTCGACGCCCCGGGTGAGGTGACGGTCACGGGCTCGTTGCGCCGCGACCAGGGTGGTCCGGAGCGCTTCCTGGCAGCGCTGGCGGGGGTGCATGTGCGCGGCATCCACGTCGATTGGGACAAGCTGTTCGCGGGCTCGGGCGCGCGCCGGGTGGGGCTGCCCACATATGCCTTCCAGCGCGAGCGCTACTGGCTCGAGCCCATGGGGTTGGGTGCGGGTGAGGAGTCTGGAGCCGTTGCGAGCGAGCCGGCGGCTGAAAGTGTGAAGGGGGTCGAGATCCCCGCGCGAGATCGGGACGGCGAGGCGCTGGAGATCGTGCTTGCCCAGGTGGCGATCGTGCTGGGGCATCTCTCCGCCGAGACGGTGGAGCCGAAGCGAGCGTTCAAGGAGCTCGGCTTCGATTCCTCGGCGGCGGTGGAATTGCGCAACCGGTTGACTGCGCACACTGGCCTGCGTCTGCCGACCACGCTCCTCTTCGACCATCCCACGCCACTGGCGCTGGCCCGCTATCTGCGTGGTGAGATCACGGGTGCTCGTGACGAGCGGCCGGCGCCGGTGCGACCGGCGGCTGTCGAGGAGCCGATTGCGATCGTGGGGATGAGCTGCCGTTATCCGGGTGGGGTGCAGTCGCCCGAGGATTTGTGGGAGTTGGTCGCGGGGGAGGTGGATGCGATCGGCGAGTTTCCCGCGGATCGTGGTTGGGATCTCGAGCGCCTGTATGACCCCGATCCGGATCGCCCGGGCACGAGCTATACGCGGTGGGGTGGCTTTCTCTATGACGCGGGGGATTTCGACGCGGATCATTTCTCGATCTCGCCGCGCGAGGCGCTGGCGATGGACCCCCAGCAGCGCCTCCTCCTGGAAGCTGCGTGGGAGGCGTTGGAGGTGGGGGGGATCGATCCCCTGAGCCTGAATGGCTCCCAGACGGGGGTATTCGTGGGTGTGATGGCCGCGGACTACGGCCCGCGCATGCACGAATCGGCGGCTGGCTCGGAGGGTTATGTGCTCACGGGTAGCACGGCGAGCGTGGCGTCGGGACGCATCTCCTACGCACTCGGCCTGGAGGGCCCGGCGGTGACGGTTGACACGGCGTGCTCGTCATCCTTGGTGGCGTTGCACCTGGCCTGCCAGGCGCTGCGCCAGGGCGAGTGCTCGCTGGCCTTGAGCGGCGGCGCCACGGTGATGGCCAATCCGGGCATCTTCGTCGAGTTCTCGCGTCAGCGTGGTTTGTCGGTGGATGGGCGTTGTCGGTCGTTTGGGGTGGGTGCTGGGGGGACGGGTTGGTCTGAGGGTGTGGGTTTGTTGTTGCTGGAGCGTTTGTCGGTGGCG
>DATMPY010000047.1:0-29077 GCA_035566955.1 Solirubrobacteraceae bacterium
TCGACGGTAGCTGCAGGACGTCCGAGACCGTCCCGTTCGCGGAGACGCGCGCCACGACCGCAGGCACGCCCAGGCTGGGTTCTTCGCGGCCGGCGTCCGTCTCCGAGTCCAGGGCGATCCAGGCGCTGTTGCTCGCGGGCTCCGCTGCGATCGAATCCACGACATCTTCCGGGAAGACCTCCGACCCCGAAGGCGTCGTCTGTGGGCCGAGCACCTGACTCCAGGCGGGAGCTCCTGCTTGCAGACGGATGATGGTGACTCCGGCGGGTATGGAGCCTTTGGGGGTTTCGAGCTCCGGGCCGGCGGCGCCCCACAGCGAGCTTTCGCCGGCGCTGAGATGCAGGTAGTTCAAGGCCGAGTAGAACTCTTCTTCCCCATACAGAGGCAGTTCAGAGATCGCTTCGAACGTGCGCTGCGCCCCTTCGCCGTTGATGATGTGCAGAGCGGGCGGATGGCGCAGGACTTTTGCGACGCGATCGCAATCCGAGATCACTTCACCGCCACACACCTGCAGCAGCCGTACGCTCTCGTACAGCTTGCCTTCGAGCTCCCGCATGCTCTCGACGGCATGGCCTTCGGGAAGGTATGGCTCGGCTTCCAGCGAGTGCCCGTTCCAGTGCAGCTGGAAAGCTCCGACCTGCGGGTTTTCGAGCGCATCGCCGGCGAACCAACAGTCGCTGGGACCGATGCAGGCCGCGGCGTGCATCGCCTGGTATGAGGTCGAGAGAAAGGCCAGCGAGGCGTACGAGGCGACGACTTCGAACTTGCCCGTGGGACCGGGGGCGAAGTGGCACAGGGTGTTGTCTTCCAGCGGTGGACGTTCGCTGGCATTCAACACGGCCTGGCCCGGCCGGCCGTCGGAGATCGTCCAGAATTCATCTGGCCCAGCCCAGGCGATGCGCCCGTCGGTGGCGCCGCAGACCGTCGCGAGCTCTCGCCAGCGTTCGCCGTTGTAGAGCCACACGCCGGGGAGAACCGTGCTGCCGTTCCCGCCCGTGATCAGTGCGCCGCGGTTGGGCGCCCAGAACTCGATGTCGCCGATCCGGCCGAGACCGATCGGGGCTTTCAAGCCTTCGACCCCTGGCGGGGGCGGAGGCGGTTCCGGCTGTTCAACGCGCCATTCAGCGCCACCGTCGTCGCTCAGACCCGCCGCGGCCGCGCTCGTCGCGAGCGCCCCCAGCACCGCCAAGAGCACCAGCCATACCACTGGCGCGAGCAGACCGCGAGGACCCCTCATCGACCCTTTTGCCCCTTGGGCTTGCGGTTGACGGCCGCCTTCTGCGAGTGGCTCGCCACACGCAGGAACGACACGGCGATCCGCTGGCGCAGCGGCGAGCGGCCCCGCGTTGTGAAGATCAGGTTCGCCGTCGCCGACAGCCCACCCCTCTGCGCGGCGAGCCCCTGGTAGCTCGGGGCAAGCTTCAACAGCAGTGTCGTCACACCGCCTTCTTCCCCGACGATGTGGGCGATGGCGGTTGCCACGGTGCGCGTGAGAACGCTCACACCGGCGCGTGCGGGCCTGCCCCGCGCAGCGCGCGAGCTGGCGTGTGGTTCCCCCCGCGCAACGCGCGAGCCCGCGTGGCGCCTCCCCTGCGCGGCGCGCGAGGCGCCGGCTGAACGCGTCCGCACTGAGCTGCGCGCGTAAGCGTCCACCGTCCCCGCGCTGGGCGCGTCGACGTAGAGCAACACATCCCCATTGCCGAGCGAGCGCGCGGTCACACCGAGGCTCCACACCGGTGTGACCGAGAGGCTCGGCGCGCTCGACAGGTACTGCGGGGTTGGCGTCGAGCCAAACTGAATCCGCTTGACGAGGAAGGCGTCACTTCCGTCGAGGAAGACGGAGCGCAGCGGTGGCGCGTTGCCGTCGCCGTAGACGAGGTTGGACGCGGTCGAGGAGAACGCCAGGGTTTCGCCGCCGTCGGAGAACGACGGCGATAGGGCGCCATCGTCTTCATTTTCATAGGGGTCTTCCTGCGCTCTTTCTTCATGGGGGTGTTCGCCCGCGCCGCCCGCATAGCCCTGGGTCACGCGCGTGAGCGTCGCGTCGGCGAGATCCGCATCGAACAGTTCGGCGAGGCCGGGCACGGCCGCGGGAGGGCTCACGTACGCGAGCGAGCCGAGCGGGAACACCGTGCGCTTGGTTGTGAAGGCGACCTGAGTGCCATCAGAGGAGATTCCGAAATCCAGGATCCGCGCGTCGGTGGCGATGCGGGTTTCATCGCCCCCGGCGAGTTCGGTCACCTGACGCAACGCATGCACGCGCGAGAGTCCTTCGTGCATGTCGGCCACATATAGGTCGCTCGGGCGGGTTTCCGCCCCGGACCCGAAGTCGCTGCCCTGGGAGACCAGCGGCGCCGAGGCGATGAAGGCGACGGCGTATCCGTCGGCGCTGAGCTGCGGCACGACATAGTCCGGCGCGGCTCCGTTCCAGATCCCGCCCCCCACCGTGGCGAACGGGCCCTGACATGGGTCTGACGGCGCGGGCGTCGGCGGAGGGCTCCCCCCGTGGGTCGCCGCGCACTGCGGGTTGGTGGGATCCGATCCACCCGTCACCCGACGGGTCGGCGCTCGCTCGCCGTCGGCGATGCGCCGCCACAACGGCTCGCTGTAGTTGCCCCCGAGCGTTTCGCCGGGAAGCGTCAGGGCTTGCTCGCCGATCTCCTGGCCCATCCACGCGACAGTCGATCCGTCGGCGCTGATCGAAGCGCCCACGCCGCCGGGGATTGCATGCGGCTGGGGTGCCTGGAACACCGGAGGTCCGCTCCCGCCCCGTGTGTACACCGCCCCCACCTTCGGGTTCTGCGGTTCGACGGGCACCGGCTCGGGCAACCCGGTTGCTTCGTCGATCGCCGGTCCGCCGGTCGCCGGGTCCTTCGCGACGCTCACGATTTCGGTCTTGCTGGTTTCCAGATCGTGGATCCCCACCTGCAGGGGGGGAGTTCCCGGACCATCCAGGTTGGAGGTGGCGGTCGTCACGAATACGACCTTTTGCCCGTCGGCGCTGAGCGCGGTGCGCCCGGCCGCCTGCGCCCCATACTCCTTTTCTTCGGACGCCTGATTTGGGCCAGCGGAGTATTCGTAGCTTAGGTCGGAGGCGAGCATGAACGCGCCGACTTCACCGGGTTGCTTGCTCATGTTGCGCACGTACACATTTGGCGTTTCTTCGGTGCGGCTGACGTCGGGCTGGCCGTCGGTGATCTCGGCCAGCTTGCCCCCTTCGTTGGTGGTAAAGCTGACGTACCTGCCGTCGTGACTGATGGAGGGCAGCTCAGAATCTCCGCCTGCGACCTGCACGAGTTCATCGCCCGGTCGGATTTCGCGGCGCCACACACCCGTGACCCCGCCAATGGAGCCGTCGAACACGACGTAGCGCCCAGCGCCTGAGATCGCCGCGTCGTGGGCGTATTCGACCTGCTGAAAGGGACTCGCCGAAACGAGGGAGATCGGCCCGAATACGTCGGCACCCGCAGGACTGGGCATTGCGAGTCCAAGCAGCGCCAGGCCCAACCACGCCCCATACCGCAACAGCGCGATCGCGTGTCCAGTCCTACCCGCGGCCCGAGGACTCATCGCACACTCACCAATTCGTGGATGACGCCCGCGTTGCCAAGCTTGTCACGAACCCACACAACGACGCGGTAGATCCCGGGGTGGTGGTAGTGGTGATGAAACACCGATCGACCACGCGCACGCTGGCCATCGCCGAAGCTGACGCTCACCGCTTTGACATCCACCCCGGACTTTGCATCGCGGACACGGATGGTCACGCTATTGCCGCCGCTCGCGCGTGTGACCCTGACGGCCGGGGGCTGACCGTCGATCATCAGGGGGGACGGGGAGGAAAGCGCGGCCTGCCCAGAGATGTCGGTCGCGAGCAGTTGCACTTTGTGAACGCCGTCGCCGAGCCCGCGGGGATTGAACACGAAGGTAGACGCCGCTGCGGGGGTCACGAGTCGGTGACCATCCAGCACCACCGTGTAGCCCAGCGGCCCGTTGGCGCTGATCACCGGTTCCCATGAGATTCGCGCCTGGGAAGGTTTCACCCATTCTTTCGGCACATTGACGATGAACCCAGTGGGCGGCGCCGTCACCTGAGCGGCGACGATTGCCGCGTTCCCGAGCGGGCCCTGCTGAAAAGCGACGAGCCCATCCCCCAGCCCCGAGCGACCGACCGCGAGTTCGCCAATCGGACCGCCCGCGCCCCCGCTGATGAGGCCCGTCTGCACGGCACCGCCCGAGAAATCCTCCCGAACCGCAACGGCGGGGTGGCCCGTGGAGTACTCACTCGGCCACGCCGAGATCCCACCCCCCGCAGGGTTCATGACACTCGCAGAGGAGAGATCTTCAGCCTTGGAGAGTTCAGACCCTGCAAACGGCGGCCCCAGCGACAGCGTCCCCGACAACCCGTGGTCGTTACCCTCGATCACGCGGGGCGTGCCATTTGCGTCATACAGCAGCCGCACGTCTTCCTTTTCGTCGATGTCGACACTCGGTTGTCCGATCGAGGCCGACTTGCCACCCGACACCGCCGGGTCGGCGACGCTCGCGCCGCGGAACTCCGCACCGCTGGACGATTCGCCGTTGGGCAGGATATTCAGGAATATCCGCGGCCCCGCTAGCGGCGAGCCGGGGCCGATGCTTTGCCGGTAGGCGACATCAGCCTGCCCCAGGCGCGAGACGGCCACGGTGGGCGCGTCCGCGTCCTGGCCGATCGGCGCCCCACCGAAGCTTTCGGCGCTGACCGGCATCACGTAGCCCAGAGTCTCGCCGAAGAGACGTCGCGCCCAGATGCGAGCGACGCCGGTGATTTCCGGCTCCTGCCAGACAACCACGCCATTGCCCGTTGGGCCGATTGCGATCTGCGGCGCATTGGCCTGTGTGGGCGGACGCATCGAGACCCCTGGGTCGCGATTGATCGCGCCCAGCCGCGCCCACCGTCGGCCGTCGAAGTGAGCCACGCGCACGCTCTCGACGACATCGCTGGGGCGTAGCAGCGGAATCGAGCCCTGGAAGGCGACCACCCGGTAGACGACGTCAGCTTGACCGGTCGAGCTCATCGCGAGGTCCGGGTTCGTGCCGGTTCCTTCGCGGATGTCTGGATCGACGATCATCGCCTGGCCGAAGCTCTCTCCACCTGGACCCATCGTGGCGCCGAGCAGCTCCTGCACGGGATGCTGTTTTTCGGTGGCGAACGGGGTGGCCCAGACGACCACGAGCTCACCCCCGGCGGCCGCTCCGATCCGCGGCCAGCTTGCCGCGTAGGGCTCTTCGGTGTCGACCCGGATGGGCGTCATCCAGTGCCCTCCCAGATAGCGCGAGACGAACACGTGCGCGACCCCGTCGACGCGCTTGAGGTAGACCAGGCCACCGCTGCCGTCTTCGGCCATGGCGACGCCGCCGAAGCCGACGATGTCCTCGCTCGGGCCGTCGATCGTCTGCGCGGGCAGGACCACCGCGCGGGCGCGTGGGAGGGGAAGGAAAAGGAGCAGTAGGACCGCCCCGGCGAGGCCCGGCAAGAGCACCGTCCAGGGCCGGTGGCGCGCCGGAAAGTTGAAGATCGGCACGGCGGCAGACATCGCAAAGGCCAACATATATGCGCCCAAAGCTGCTTAAGCCGGTTGGAGTGGATACTTCACCAAAAGATCACGAGCCGGTTACAAGAACGGTCGCTCTCCGGCGACATCCAGCCCAACCGCTCGCGGGTCTCTCATGAGGTCGATTTGCTGAGGGCCCCTGGCTTCGGAGCGTAGGCACAACGGAAGTTCTGCGGTTCGGAGACCGGCTCGGAGCCGGCGAACCCGCCCTTGTTGCCATTGTCATACACCGTTACGTACTGCAGCGATTCCGGCAGCGGGTTGGCGGGCAGGGGGATCGGGTTGGGCTGGCCCTGGCGGGGGTTTCCAGTGGCACCTTCGCTGACGCCCTCGAAGCCTGCCGCGGCCGAGCCGGCTTCGGTGGTGACGAGCGTGGAGCTCATTTCGCGTTCGTCTTTCAGCCCCCGGCTTGGATCGAGGTTGATGGTCGCGGTCAGCGGCGAGTCGTGGATCGTGGACTCGAGCTTTACGCGTTCGGCCCCTCCGAGCAGTTCGGAGGCCGAGGGCAGCCAGCCGCCTTCTTCCTCGCACTTCTTGCTGGCCCAGATGAAGTTGTTCTTGCCGACCTCCGCATTGGTGAGCGGGAAGGGCGCCGATTCGAGGCACCAGGTCCCGATGTCGACGGTGTTGGGTGGGCAGGAGGGCGTCAGCTCTTCGGCGGTCTTGCCGTCGAGCCGCTTGGCAGTCTTGGCGTTGCCCACAGTGGGGATCGCCGAGGCAGGAAATTTGCCGTTCTGACCGAGCGCCAGCAGCCCGCCGGGATGCGGCCTGGTGCTGACCGAGTGCCCCGCGATCGCGTCGACCACCGCACGCCGCGCCGCGTCGCCGACGCCGGTCATCGAGAAGAGGAGCGCGACCAGCGAGATCGCCAGCGAGGCCCTACCCAGTGCGCCGCTCGGGGCCCGGCCCGTGACCCCGCGCTCAGCACCGCTCGACGCCCCCCCCGCAGGCCCCTTCGACGTCCTGCCGGCGGGCCGCCTCACTGGCGCCCCTCGCTGCCCTCCGCGGAGGGTTGCGCGCGGCGCACCTCACGCAGCTCCTCGAGCGTCACCTCCTGCACCGTGGAGAGCACCGCCTCGAGGGCCACGCCCGAGAGGGTCTCCTGCTCGAGCAGCGCGGTGGCGGTCTCCTCGACGGTATTCCAGTTGCGGTCGAGGATCACCGCTGCGCGCGCCTCCGCGTCCCCGATGAGGCGCTCGACCTCGTTGTCGATCACATTCAGCGTCTCGGGCCCCACCGAGCCGAGGTCCTGCAAGGAGGCACCGAGGAAGACCTCGCCGCTCTTCTCCCCGATCGTCACCAGGCCGAGCGCGGTGGACATGCCGAAGGAGGTGACCATCGAGCGCGCGAGGGCGGTGGCCGCGTGGAGGTCGTCGTGGACGCTGGTGGAGTGGGTGCCGAAGGCGATCCGCTCGCCGGCCAGGCCGGCGAGGATCGAGATCAGCTGGCGGTGGAGGTCGGGTTCGCTCATGATCACCTGGTCGCGGTCGGTAAGCATGTGCGCGGCGGTGCCGAGCTGGCGGCCGCGCGCGACGATCGAGAGCTTGCGCGTCGAGGTCTTCTGGCCGAGCGCGTCGGTCACGACGGCGTGGGCGGACTCGTGGATCGCGATCAGCCAGCGCTCCTCGGTGCTCAGGATGTGGCGTTTGGCGGGGCCCGCGACGACCCTGTCGATCGCCTCCTCGAGCGTTGCCTGGTCGAGCTCCGCCCGCCCTTCGCGCACGCTCAACAGCGCCGCCTCGTTGATCACGTTGGCGAGCTCCGCCCCGCTGAAGCCGGGGGTCTGGCGGGCGACCTCCTCGAGCGAGGCGTCGGGGGTGAGCGGGCGCTTGCCGCCGTGCAAGCGCAGAATCTCAAGGCGCCCGTGCACGTCGGGGGTGTCGATCACGATCTGGCGGTCGAAGCGCCCGGGCCGCAGCAGCGCGGGGTCAAGGATGTCGGGGCGGTTGGTGGCGCCCATCACCACGAGCCCCCCATCGCCCGCGAAGCCGTCCATCTCGACAAGGATCTGGTTGAGGGTCTGCTCGCGCTCGTCGTTGCCCTGCCCAATGCCCGCGCCGCGCTTGCGCCCGGCGGCGTCGAGCTCGTCGATGAAGATGATCGCGGGGGCCGCCTTGCGGGCCTTGCGAAATAGGTCACGCACGCGCGCGGCGCCGACGCCGACCAGCGACTCCACGAAGTCCGACCCGGACAGCGAGAAGAAGGCCGCGTCGGCTTCGCCCGCGACCGCCTTGGCGAGCAGCGTCTTGCCGGTCCCCGGGGGGCCCACCAGCAGCACCCCCTTGGGGGCGGCGGCCCCCACGCTCAGGTATTTCTGCGGTTCCGCGAGGTAGTCGCGGATCTCGCGCAGCTCCGCCACCGCCTCGCCCGCGCCGGCGACGTCGGAGAACGTGATGCGATCAGAGGTGCCCTTGCCCTTGCGCTTGCCTTTGCCGGCGAACTGCGAAAAGCCCGCGATGCCCCCCGCGGCGCCTTCGGTGCCGAGCCGCATGAACAGCGAGAACAGGCACACCAGCAGCAGGATCGGGATCAGGAACTGGACGATGATCGTCTTCGTGCCCTTGCCCGACTGCTGGTCCACGCTGACGATCGCCCCACCGGCTTCCAGTTCGTGGATGAGCCCCTGGGTCTGCGCGCCCGAGGCCGGGTAGGAGGCCCACAGCACGGCGGTCCCGCCCGCTCCCACGCCTGCGATGGCCGTCGAGGCCCCGGTGGTGGCGCCATTGCCCGCGGCGCCCGTGGTGGTGGACGCGCCATTACCCCCGCTCGTGGAAGCGCCTCCGCCCGCACCGGTGGCTGCTCCCCTGGTGGCAGCTCCCCCGGTGGCAGCTCCCCCGGTGGTGGCGGAGCCCCCTGTACCCGCTTCGCTCGCCGCGGAACCCGCCGCGCTGAGGATGGCGCCGTCGGCGGCGATCGGGGGAGCCTTCGCGGTCGTGACCAGCTCGACGCGGTTGTCGTGGTCGAGCAGCAGGGCGGTCGCGATCTGGCGGTGAGCGGCGAGCTTGTGCACGGTGCTGAGCGGCACCTGCCTACCCGCGCTGCTTGGCGCGATCGAGCCCAGCAACGTGGCGAACGCGATCGCGAGGGCGATCGACGCGAGCAGCAGGAAGAGCGCGATCGGGTCGCGCAGAGCGATGCGCCGCGCGCTCTGCAGAGTCGCGCCCAGCGTCGCCAGCACCGGGCTGCGACGCTGAGCCAAGCCGGAGCGCACAGCGGGACGTGCGCCGGCTGGTGGGCGATCCGGGCGGCCGTTGCCCGATGCGGGCAGCGCGTCTGGCGGGCTCGGGGGGAGGTCGTCGTGAGAGCTTGGCTGGTCGGTCATGGCAGATCGCCCGGGCCGGCCGCGGCCGCGATGAGAGAGTCGGCGCGCGGCGAGTCAGCGCCGGGGTCTCAGGTCTACCGGAGGGGGGCCGAAAAGCAAAGCCTCTTCACAAAAACAAAACATCGAATCCCGGCGTTCCCCTTTTCTTCACCAAAATTTCTCCATTTGAGAACCACCTGTTCACTTGAGTGGCGCGGCGTCCGACTGAGATTGCAACGCCCCCGAAAGCAAAGGAGTCGCTGTGCGCGCACACCGCACCCTCAAGTCCCTCTCGCTGATCATCCTCGCCCTGCTCGTCGCCGCGCCAGCGACGAGCGCCGGCTCCCGGCGCCTGATCATCGGCGGATCGACGTCAGTGCTTCCCCTCGCCAAGAAACTGGCCGCCGCATATCACCATGCGTTCCCACGGATCGCCGAACCTGAAGTCCAGGGGGGCCAGTCGGACATCGGGATCGCGGGCGTCGCGAGCGGGCGCTTCGACATCGGCGACTCCTCGCGCGACCCCCTCAAGACCGACCCCGAAGGCCTGGCGTTCACGAAGATCGCGCGGGACGGCATCTGCGTGATCACCAACAACAAGAACCCCGTCGCCAACTTCTCCCAGCAGACGATCCAGGCGATCTTCACCGGAAACATCCGCGACTGGAGCGAAGTCCCCGGCGCCACCGCCACCGGGCCGATCGACCTGTTCGACCGCGACGGCGCCTCCGGTACCCAGGACGCCTTCCAGAACATCTTCCTCGGCCTCGATCTCCATATCTCCCCCAGCGCCAGCGCGGAGGCCTCCAACGGCCTGGAGCAGCTGCACGTCGAAAAGGACGAAAACGGGATCGGCTTCGTCTCCTTCGCCTACACCGTAGGGGTCCACCCCGCGGCGTACCAGGGCGTTGCCTGCAACCTGCGCAACGCGCGCTCCGGGCAGTACGGGGGGGTGCGTAACTTCTGGATGGTGACGAAGGGCCTCCCCAAGGGGGCAGCGAAGAAGTTCATCACCTGGGTCACGAGCGGCAACAAGACCACCAAGGCGATCATCAGCTCCAGCTGGATCGCGATCCACTAGCCGTGGCGCCCGCCGGCGAGGGTCAACAAGCCCTGCATCGGAGGGACGCCAGGCGGGACCAGCGCGTCGAGCTTGCGCTCGGCGCGCTGGCGGTGGGGGTGCTGGCCCTGATCGGGCTGATGGTGGTCACCGTGTTGGTGAACGCGTGGCCCTCCTTCTCGGCCAACGGCCTGAGCTGGTTCGGGTCGGGGGGCGACGTGGTCACGCAGTTCCGCGCAATGCAGGCCGGCGTGCCCCTGCCGGGCCACTCGCTGCTGTACTTCCGCGCGTGGCCGCTGATCTGGGGGACGCTGCTGAGCACCGTGCTCGCGGTCCTGATCGCGCTCGTGGTCTCCACGCTGGCGGCGATCTTCCTGACCGAGTTCGCGCCGGCGCCGGTGCGACGCATCCTGGAGCCCGTGGTGCGGCTGCTGGCCGCGGTGCCCTCGGTGATCTACGGGCTGATCGGGATCCTCGCGATCGCCCCCTGGGTCGAACATAACCTGATCAACGAGGCACGCAAGCAGTCGGTCGCCTACGTTGTGCAGATCGGCGGCGCATGCCTGCTGACGGCGACGCTGATCCTGACCGTGATGATCCTGCCGATCATGGTGGCGCTCAGCGCAAACGCGCTCGCCGCCGTGCCCGTCTCCTGGCGCGAAGGCTCGATGGCGCTCGGCGTCAACCGCTGGCGCACGATCTGGCGAGTCTCACTGCGCACCGCGCGCCCCGCGATCGCGGCCGGGGTGGTGCTCGCGACGGGGCGCGCCCTGGGCGAGGCGATCATGCTCGCGATGGTCTCCGGGGGGCGCCCCTTCGCGGCCAACCCGCTCGACGGGCTCACCTTCCTGTTCGAGCCGATCCAGCCGCTCGCGGCGACGCTGCCCCTGGAATGGGGTGGCCAGACGACCGGCCCAGTCGCCCACACCGTGTATGCGATCGGGGCCGTACTGCTCGTCTCGGCCGCGCTCCTGTCGTTCGCCGGATGGGCCGCCAAGCAGCCGCTCAAGCGCTACGGGATCGGCGTATGAGCGCGTATGTCGGCGCTAGGCCGGTGTCCTCCCTCGCTCACCGAAGCCGGGAGACACTCGCCTTCGGCGAGTATCCCCGTTTCGGCCAGCCGAGCACACTTCGCTCAGTGCGTCCCCGTCCAGCTCGCCCTGCGTGCTCATGGGTGTGATGGCCACAGCACAGCTTGCACCCGAACCGCCCGGCCCAACGATCGTCCGCCCGCCGCGGGAAACGACCGCTTCGTGGCCGCTGATCGATCGCGTGGGCTACTGGCTGTGCTGGGCGACGGGGATCGGGCTGTGCGCGATCGCCGCGGCGATCGTGCTGTACATGTTCGTAAAGGGCATCTCCGAGCTGCGTCTCGGTCTGCTCGTGGAATCCCCGGCGCCATCGCTGCAGCAGAACAAGTCCGGAGGGTTCCTCGACCCGATCGTGGGGACGTTCGTCATCACGGCGGTCGCGATCGTGATCGCGGCCCCGATCGGCGTGGCGCTGGCGGTGTGGCTCTCGGAGCACCGCAACCCCCCGTGGCTGGCGCGGGCGGTCGAGTCGGCGATCGAGACGATCGGGGGAATCCCGAGCGTGGTGCTCGCGATCTTCGGCCTGATCGTATTCTCGCGCAGCTTTCTGGGGTTCCTCTCGCACAGCGCCAACAACGGCACGGTCACCGGGCAGTCCTTTCTCACCGCGGGCATCGTGATGGCGGTGCTCGCGCTGCCGCTGATCGTGGGGGCCACCCGCGAGGCGCTCGCCCAGGTCCCGGGGCGCATGCGCGAGGCCTCCTACGCGCTCGGAAAGACCCGGGCCACGACGATCCGGCGGGTCCTGCTGCCCTCGATCCGGCCGGGGATGGCGAGCGGGGTGGTGCTCGGCATGGGCCGAATCATCGGTGACACGGCGATCGTGATCTTCGTGCTGGGGAGCGCGAAGTACAAAAACGAAGGCGTGGGCAGCATCCCCCTGATAGGCACCCTGCGAGGCACGGGCGCGACGCTGACCAGCTACGTGTACAACAACTCGCCCGCCGGCGAAGGCAACGCGCCGCAGAAGGCCTACGCGGCGGCGTTCGTGCTGCTGATGATCGTGCTGGCGTTGAATGCGCTGGTGACGCGCCTGACGCGGGGAGGCGGTCGCTCGCGGGGACGCGGCATGGCGTTGAGCTTGGCGGGGAGGATGCCGTGGAGTGGCTGACTCCCCCTCCGGTGCGCCGGATCGCGGTGGACCACCACCCACGCGTGGCTCGCTCGCGGCCGGGACCGAGGCGACCGGGGGACGAGCAGTGAGCGCACAGGTTCCACCTCCCGTGCGCCGGATCGCGGTGGATCGCCACCCGCACGTGGCCACGCCCACCCCGGGGGACGGCGCGGGCAACGGCGCCGCCACGGCCGCCCTCTCCCCCGCGGCGGCCCGACGGCGTCCCGCGCGGCCCGCTGTCTCCCCGCCGGTGGAGCGCATGCGGATCGAATCGGTGTCGCTGGCGTACGACGAGCGGTGGGTGGTGCGCGATGTGAGCCTGCCCGTGCGCCAGGGGGAGGTGCTGGGGCTGATCGGGGCGTCGGGGTCGGGCAAGACCACGCTGCTGCGCTCGCTGAACCGCCTGACCGAGATCACCGCGGGCGCCGGGCGCAGCGGGCGGATCTCGCTCGACGGCCAGGAGATCCACGAGATCGAGGTGACCGAACTGCGCCGGCGGGTGTCGATGGTCTTCCAGCAGCCGAACCCGTTCCCGATGAGCATCTTCGAGAACGTCGCCTACGCCCTGCGCGAGGCGCCCACCGGCCCCCGCCGACGGCGGCGGCGCGCGCGACGCAGCCAATTGGAGCCCGCCGTGCGCGAGGCGCTGCGGCGGGCGGGCCTGCACGAGGAGGTGGCCGACGACCTCGACCGCCCGGGGCTGTCGCTGTCGGGAGGCCAACAGCAGCGGCTGTGCATCGCGCGCGCGCTGGCGGCAGACCCGGAGGTGCTGCTGCTCGACGAGCCCTGCTCGGCGCTCGACCCGATCTCCACGGCGGTGATCGAGGAGCTGATCGTGGGCCTGCGGGAGAGCGTGGCGGTGGTGATCGTCACCCACAACCTCCAGCAGGCCCAGCGCGTGGCAGACCACGTGGCGTTCATGCACCTGGGTGAGCTGGTGGAGTACGGCCCGGCGGAGCAGCTCTTCGGAAGCCCCCGCAAGCAGCGCACGCGCGACTACATCGGCGGGGCCTTCGGGTGAGGCGCTGCGTGACGGCCCTGCTGCTGGCGCTCGCGCTGGGAGGGTGTGAGAGCAGCCAGGAAAAGAGCGCGCAGATCGAACGCCAGGTCAGGCTCGCACGCGCGGCCGGGCACGGGGTTCGGAGCGAACACGGCCTCAGGATCTCCGGGGCGAGCACCGACGTGCGGGTGGTGGCGAGCGAGGTGCTGCACGACTCCGAAGGGACGGCCGCGGTGGTGACGCTGCGCAACCGCTCCACCCGCGCGCTGCGCAACGTGCCGATCGCGATCTCCGTCAGAGACGCCGCGGGGGGGGTGCTCTACCAGAACAACTCCCCCGGCCTGGAAGCCGCGCTCACCACCGTGGCGCTGCTCCCCGCAGGCGCCGAGTTCACATGGATCGACGATCAGGTGCAGGCAAGCGGGGCAGGCGGGGTTCCGAGGACCGTGCGCGCGCTGGTCGGGGGGGCCTCGCCGGCGCCCGCGAGCACGCCGCGGATCCGGGTGACGGGGGTGCACGCGACCGCAGAAGGGGGCGGGTTCGGCGTGGGGGGAACGGTCACGGACGACTCGTCGGTGGCCCAGCGGGGCCTGGTGGTCTACGGAATCGCCCGCCGGGGAGGACGGATCGTGGCGGCGGGGAGGGCGGTGCTGAGCGAAGTACCGGCCCACGGCTCGAGCCCGTTCCAGGTGCTGTTCATCGGCAGCGCCCAGGGGGCGCAGGTGGAAGCGAGCGCCCCGCCGAGCACCTTCTGAGCGCCCCACGGGCACGCCAGAGAGGACGCACAGCGCGCCAGCCAGCAGGTGGAACGCATGCCGGAGGCGCGCAGACGAAACGCATGCCGGAGGCGCGAGCGCCCCGCCCGAGCACCTTCTGAGCGCCCCACGGGCACCGCAGAGACGACGCACAGCGCGCCAGGGGCGCGGGTGGAGCGCATCCCCGGAGGCGCGCAGATAGAGCGCGGCACCCCTTGGAGGAACGCGCTCTATTCCCAATAAAGTCGAGTTGATCGATCGGCTTTACTTCATCAATCAACTTTGATATAAAAGGCGTTCGGTCGCCCCGGTGGCCACTCGATCCCAATGCATGTAGATCCATACATAGTCCTCGGGGCCGCCGTCGTGGGGCTCCTGGTCGGCATGACCGGCGCGGGCGGGGGCGCGCTGATGAGCCCGATGCTGATCCTCCTGTTCGGGATCACCCCCTCCACGGCGATCTCCAGCGACCTCGTGGCCGCCGTGCTGATGCGCCCGGTGGGAGCGGTGGTGCACATGCGCGCGCGCACCGTCAACTTCAAGTTGGTGCGCTGGATGGTGCTCGGCTCGGTGCCCGCCGCGTTCCTCGGCGCCTATCTGCTGCACCTGATGGGCGGATCGAAGATGGACCAGGAAAAAATCGAGATCGTGCTCGGCACGGCGCTGCTGGTGGGCGCCAGCGCGATGGTGCTGCGGATGGCGCTCGACCGCCGCGCCGGTAACACGCGCACAGGCGTCGTGCACGAGGTGGTGCCCCGCCCCCTGCCGACCGTGGCGATCGGGATCGTGGGAGGGTTGATCGTGGGAATGACCTCGGTCGGCTCGGGCTCCCTGATGATCGTGATGATGCTGTTCCTCTACCCCGCCCTCGGCGCCAACCAGTTGGTCGGCACCGACCTCACCCAGGCCGTCCCGCTGACGCTGGCCGCCGCGCTCGGGGCGCTCGCCTTCGGCCATGTTGACTTCGGCGTCACCACCTCGCTGGTGATCGGCAGCGTCCCCGCAGTGTACGTCGGCTCGCGGCTCTCCTCCACGCTGCCCGACCGCTACGTCCGCCCCGTGATCGCCTTCGTGATCTTCGCCTCCGGCCTGAAGTACGTCGGCGTGGAAACCACCGCGCTCGGCTGGATCCTCTGCGCCGTGCTGCTCGCCTGCGGCGCCCTCTGGCTCGTCTACACCCGGCCGCGACGGAGCGGCCGCGTGGAGGGCGGGGCTCCCATCATCGGCGAGCCGGCGATCGACGGGCTGGACCCCGGTGGTCCGGGCCCCGCGGAGGCGCAGGAGGCGACGAGCGTCGGCTAGCGCGAGCGCGTCCCCCGAGGCACGTCCAAGAAAAAGCTCGGCCCGCCTCACGGCGGGCCGGGGTGCAGGGGCATTGAGCCCAAGCGCTTGATACACGCCGCTCGATGGTAACAGTCCATCCACCGGCCCGAACGTGACACCACTGCACCGGACGACTCGAGCGCGGCGGCCATGAACCCGCGGCGCATGATGGTGGCGCCTGCTTCCGAGCCGTCCGGTCTGTGCAGTGCGGAGGGTGTGGGAATCGAACCCCTCGAAGGATGACTCCGAGAATGCGTGTATCAAACGCTTGCCGGGACCACCCGGCTGCACCCTCCTGCTTCGCTTTGTACTCCACGCTTGGGACGGTTCGCTAGCGCCGGCGGCCGCGCTGCTTGAGCGTGATGCCCTCCAGCACGTGTGCCACCGTCTCGCACGCGTCCACCGCCGCCTCGAGCGACTCGAAGATGTCCTTCCAGCGGATCACCACCATCGGGTCGATGCCCCCCGCGAACAGCGACGCCACCGCGTCGCGTTGCAGGCGATCCCCCTCGTTCTCCAAGCGGTGGATCTCCACCAGGTGGGGCGCCAGCTCCGTGCCCGTGCGCAGGCAGCGCACCGACCTGCCCACCTGCTCCCCCGCCCCCACCAGCACCTCCGCGAACTCCACCGCCTGCTCCATCGGCGCCTCCACCCCGTAGAGCACCATCTGCGCCGCCGCGTGCTCGGTGTAGTCCACGATGTCGTCCAGCGCCGTCGCCAGCGCATAGCCGTCCGCCGCCGCGAACGGAGCCCGCACCCGTCCGCCCCCCGTGAGCCGGTGGATGATGTCGTGGGTGATCCTGTCCCCCTCCTGCTCGCACACCTTCAGGTCCCGTGCCAGCGGCGCGTGCTCGGGGAACTCCCTCAGCATGTCCTGCAACAGCAGGCCCGAGCGTTGCACGTTGCGCCCCGCCTCCTCCAGCAGATCCATCAAGGACACATCCAAGCCGCGCCGCAGGAAGCTCATCGGCGAAGGATATTGAGCCCCATCCCCACCCGCGATCCCTTCACGAATTTTTCACGAGGGGATCACGAGTTCGCAACTCCGCGGGCCCCCCCAAGCGCGATTCTGCGAGCCTGTGGAAGAGTCTCGCGCGAACGGCGACACCCCGGAAGAGCCTCGCACGAACGGCGACACCCTGTACGCCGGCGAGCTGGAAATCAAGCCCCGCGAGGGCCTCGCGCTCGCCACCGGGCAGGCTCTCACCCTCTCCGTGCGCGAGTTCGAGCTGCTCGTCGCCATGGCCAAGCGGATCGGGGCGATCGTGACCCGCGAGGAGCTCTACCGCGTCGTCTGGGGACGCGAGCTGCGCGACGGGGATCGCTCCGTCGACGTCTACGTCTCCAAGCTCCGCACCAAGCTCGAAGCCGCCATGCCCGACCGCCGCTTCATCCACACCCACCCCGGTTTCGGCTACCGCTTCCAACCCCAGCCACGCTTCCAGCCCCCGCCTTCACGAAATGTTCACAAGCAGGCCGTTGTCGACTAGGACAGTAGGTTTGGTACCAAGCGGGCCGGGAACGCCGCGCTCCTCCTTGCCCTGATCCCCGACCCCAAGCCAGAGGGAGACTCAGTAGTGATCACCAAGAACAAGACCGTCGCGATGATCCTTGGCCTCGCCGTGCTTTCGCTCGTGCTCGCCGCCTGCGGCAGCAGCTCGACCAACTCCAACACCACCGCCAGCGCCTCCGCCACCATCTCCGGCGCCGGCTCCACCTTCGCGGCCCCCGTCTACGAACAGTGGGGCTCCCCGTCCTCCGGTCTCGGCCTCACCGTCAACTACCAGGCCGTCGGCTCCGGCGCCGGGATCACCGCACTCGAAGGCAAGACCGTCGACTTCGGCGCCTCCGACCCCCCGCTCAAGGCCGAAGAAGAAACCGCCCTCGGCAAGGTCGGCGAACCGGTCCAGATCCCCATGTTCCTCGGCGCGATCACCGTCTCCTACAACCTCCCCGGCGTCAAAACCGGCCTCAAGCTCGATGGCACCACCGTCGCCGACATCTACCTCGGCAAGATCAAGACCTGGGACGACCCCGCCATCAAGGCCCTTAACCCCGGCGTCTCCCTGCCCAGCACCGCGATCACCGTGATCCACCGCTCGGACTCCTCCGGCACCTCCGCCGGCTTCACCGGCTTCCTCGCCGCCGTCGACCCCGAATGGTTGAAAAAGGTCGGCCCCGCCAGCAAGGAACCCGCGTGGCCCACCGGCACCGGAGCCAAGGGCAACGCCGGCGTCGCCGGCGCCGTCGCACAGACCACCGGCGCGATCGGCTACGTCGAGCAGGCCTACGCCCTGCAGCACAACTTCACCTACGCCAGCGTGAAGAACAAGGCCGGCAACTTCGTCGCCCCCTCGCTGGCCTCCACCACCGCCGCCGCGGAAGGCATCGTGGTGCCCGCCAACCTCGGCTTCAAGATCAAAAACCCCTCCTCCCCCCAGGCCTACCCGATCACCTCGCAGACCTTCATCATGGTCTACAAGGACATGTGCAAGGCCGGCGTGCCCGGGGGCAAGGCGGCCGCCGAAGGCGTCGTGAAGTTCCTCAACTACGGCCTCGGCGCAGGGCAGGCGATCCTCTCCAAGGCCGACTACGCCGCCCTGCCCGCGTCGATCCTCGCCAAGTCCAAGGAAGCCGTCGCCGGACTGCAGTGCGAAGGCTCGCCGTTGAGTTAGCCTAGGAGACGCTTTGGAGCACACGGCGAGAATTGAGCTGGCATTGCTCCACGTTCGGCGCGGCCTATCGGTCGGGCCGGACGTGGAGGCAGCTCCTGGGGAATGAGTTGATGTCCACCAAGGTCGCGCCATGACCCCAACCGGGTGATACATGGAGGCTGCCTCCATTCGCAGTGACGCCGACCGCCCGATCCTCGGGCGGTCGGCGCTTGCGCGCCTCCCCGACCGCGCCCTCAAGTACGGGCTCACCGCGCTCGCCGCGCTGATCCTCGTCCTGATCGTCTACTTCTTCGTACGCCTCTTCGGCGAAGCCCGCCCCGCCTTCGCCGCCTCCGGCGTCGTCGGCTTCGTCTTCGACAACCACTGGGACCCCTCCGCCGGGCAGTTCGGCGCCCTGCCACTGCTCGTCGGGACCCTCATCACCTCCGGCCTCGCGCTCGTCATGGGCGTGCCCATCGCCGTCGCCACCGCCCTCTACCTCACCGAGCTCTGCCCCAAGCGCCTACTCGGAGGGCTCACCGTGCTCGTCGAGCTGCTCGCCGCCGTGCCCTCCGTCGTGTACGGGCTGTGGGGCATCTTCTTCCTCGCCCCCAAGCTCCAGCCCGCCGAGCAATTCCTCGCCGACCGCCTCTCCTTCATCCCCTTCATCGGCGGCGGCCTCGTCACCATCCCCAACTGCTTCATCGCCGGGCTGATCCTCGCCATCATGATCCTCCCCATCGTCTCCGCCATCGCCCGCGAGGTCATGACCACCGTGCCCCCCGACCACAAGGAGGCCGCCCTCGGACTCGGCGCCACCCGCTGGGAGATGATCCGCGTCGCCGTCATCCCCTATTGCCGCACCGGGATCGTCGGGGGGGCCATGCTCGGGCTCGGGCGCGCGATCGGCGAGACCATCGCCGTCACCATCGTCATCGGCGACTCCCCCACCCTCGCCCACCACCTCTTCGGGCAGGGCTACACCCTCGCCGCCGTGATCGCCAACGAGTTCGGCGAGGCCACCGGCCTGCACCGCTCCGCCCTCTTCGCCTGTGCCCTCGTGCTGTTCGTGCTCACCCTCCTCGTCAACGCCATCGCCCGCCTGTTCGTGCTGCGCGCCGCCCGCGGCAGTAAGAGGGTGGGTGGGCCTCAATTAGCTCCCGGCGAGGGACCCGGCGGCCTCGGAGCCGCCGTGGCGGCCGGCGCATGAGACGCCCTATGAGCCCGCCCGGCGGCACTGGATCGGCGTCCTCGATCGCTCGTGTGCTGGCCATCTTCGATCCGTCACACTTCGCTCACCGCGTCCCACGTGGCGGGATTCAATTCATCTGCGGGCTCATGCGGTGCGCAGCGAATGACTGCCTACTCAGTCCTCACGCGCGCCGACGCGGGGCACGGAAGCCCCGCGCCCACCAGCTCGGTGGGCCCCACCACCCGCGCGGACGATCCCAAATGAACACCCACCTGACCGCCATCCCCGGGGTTCACCGGTGAGCGCCCACCGGGCCGCCCCCGATCGCATCGCCCGCTTCGCCGTCAGCCCCCGGCGGCGGCGCACCGACAAGGCCGCCCGCGTCCTCCTGCTCGCCGCCACCCTGATCGCGCTCGTCCCCCTTGTGCTGATCGTCTACTACCTCCTGCACGAGGGCCTCAGCGCCTGGAGCCCCAGCTTCTTCACCACCGACCCCACCGGCTCCACCTTCTTCGGCGGCTCCTCCATCGGCGGCATCAAGAGCGCCATCATCGGCACCATCGTGATGGTCGCCCTCGCCTCCGCCATCGCCATCCCGATCGGCATCGGCGTCGCCCTCTGGCTCGTCGAGTACGGCCGCGAGAGCTGGTTCGCCCACACCGTCCGCTTCTTCGTCGACGTCCTCACCGGCGTCCCCTCGATCGTCTTCGGCCTCTTCATCTACATCGTCCTCGTCCTCGGCACCGGCTCCTCCTACGCCGGCTACAAGGGCTCCCTCGCCCTCTCCCTCCTGATGCTCCCCGTCGTCATCCGCTCCGCCGAGGTGATCCTCCTGCTCGTCCCCAGCGCCCTGCGCGAGTCCGCCCTCGCCCTCGGCGCCGCCCGCTGGAAGGTCATCTTCCGCATCGTCCTCCCCACCGCCCTCACCGGGATGCTCACCGGCGTGCTCCTCGCCGTCGCCCGCGCCGCCGGCGAGACCGCCCCCCTGCTGTTCACCGCCGGGCACACCAACCAGAGCACCCTCAACCTCGGGCAGTTCATGAACTCCCTCCCCTACCAGATCTACAACGACGTCATCTCCCCCACCCCCGCCGTGGTAAACCGTGCATGGGGCGCCGCCCTCACCCTCGTCGCCATGATCCTCATCCTCAACCTCCTCGCCCGCCTGCTCGCCCGAAGGAGCCGCCTTGCATGAGCCCCGACACCTCCCCCCAGCCCACCGCCGACGGCTCCCCCGCCCGCGACGCCGCCGCGCCTCTGCCCCGCAACGTCGGGGCGCCCCCGCTCCGCGACATCGGGGCGCCCCTGCCCCGGGATATCGGGGCGTCACCTCCTGGCGAGATCGAGGATGCTCTGCTCCCCCCAGCACACCCTGATCCCATGCTCGAGCCCAGCCACCAACCCCCCACTCCCGGCCCCGCACCCACCAAGGCCGAGCCCAGCTCCGCAGCCGGCCGGGCCGGCGACGTTTCGACCATCAAGGTCGGGCCCGAGATCCGCCTCGAGGGGCTGCGCGCCTTCTACGGCTCCTCCGAGCAGGTTAAGGGCATCGACCTCCGCTTCCCCCCCAACCAGGTCACCGCCATCATCGGCCCCTCCGGCTGCGGCAAGTCCACCATGGTCCGCTGCATCAACCGCATGCACGAGGAGATCCCCGGCGCCCGCGCCGAGGGCCGCGTGCTGCTCGACGACCTCGACGTCTACGCCCCCTCCGTCGACGTCATCGCCGTGCGCCGCGCCGTCGGCATGGTCTTCCAGAAGCCCAACCCCTTCCCCACCATGTCCATCTTCGACAACGTCGCCTCCGGACTGCGCCTCACCATCGCCCGCTCCCGCCGCGGCGAGCTCCACAGCCGCGTCGAAGCCGCCCTGCGCAGCGCCGGGCTCTGGGAGGAGGTCCACGACCGCCTCTCCACCCCCGGCATCGGGCTCTCCGGCGGCCAGCAGCAGCGCCTCTGCATCGCCCGCTCCCTCGCCGTCGACCCCGAGGTACTGCTCATGGACGAGCCCTGCTCCGCCCTCGATCCCATCGCCACCCTCAGGATCGAGGAGCTCATCGCCAAGCTCAAGCAGCGCGTCACCATCGTCATCGTCACCCACAACATGCAGCAGGCCGCCCGCGTCGCCGATCGCACCGCCTTCATGCTCGGCGGCCAGCTCGTCGAGGTCGGGGACACCAGCGAGATCTTCACCAATCCCGGAGATCCCAGGACAGAGGAATATGTCACCGGAAAGTTCGGCTGAGCGGCCCACCGTCGGCGCTGTCGCCGGCCCAGGCCCAGCCAGTGTCGGTGCGCGCAGCGGAGGCGGATCTCAGAAACCCCGCCAGCACTTCCAGCGGCAGCTGCTCGAGCTCGAGCACCGCGCCCTCGGTGGGCTCGACCTCGTCGTCGAGCAGCTCGACCGCGTGCTCGAGGCCCTCACCCACCAGGACGTCGAGCTCGCCCAGATGGTCATCGCCGACGACGACCGCATCGACGGGCGCTACCTCGAGGTCCACCAGGGGATTCTCTCCCTGCTCGCCCTCCAGTCCCCCGTCGCCGGCGACCTGCGCGTCGTCGCCGCCCTCCTGCACATCATGAAGAACATCGAGCGCATGGGCGACCAGTGCGTCAACATCGCCAAGCTCATCCCCCTCTCCGGCAACGAGCCCCCCGTGCGTCGTGAACTGCTCGACGCCCTCATCAAGATGGGCGCCCTCGCCCGCTCCGAGGTCACCCAGTGCAAGGCCGCCTTCTCCGCCCGCGACGTCGGCCTCGCCGAGGACCTCGTCCGCCAGGACCGCGACATCAACCGCCTCAACCGCGACATCTTCCGCATGGCCCTCGAGATCGGCGACGACCCCGACACCCGCGAATGGGCCATGCACATGATCCTCGTCGCCAGAGCCCTCGAGCGCATCGGCGACAACGCCGTCGACGTCGGCGAGCAGGTCGCCTTCGTCGTTACCGGCCTCTTCCGCGAGTTCTCCGACTCCTCCCACCCCATCTTGGGAGGGTCCATCGGCTGAGCCAGGCCACCCGTTGCGCTCACAGGCCGAGCCCAGGCCACCGGTTGCCCCTCCGGCCCCCACCCGAGGACGGCTGGCGGGAGCACGGCGGGCCCGAGATGGAGCCGAGGACGGCTGAGATGGGGGCCGAGGACGATATAAAAAAATCTGGTTGCGTGTAACTATAGTTAGACGGTGTTCGAAAAGAACATGTTCTCCCCCGCGCCCACCCGCCCCGGAAGCAAGTCCTACCCGCCCACTTTGTGATTTTCGCAATTAGCGGCCCACCTGTGAACATCCTGTGACGTTTGTCGCCGCCGCCACACACGGGTCCATTGGTTTGCATACACTTGGGGCCGCGATGACGGAAAGCATCCGCGCCGAGCAGGGGGGCACCTTGGACGCACGTGCCACCCCTTCGACAGGAACCCCCCTTCGCATCGCCGTCCTGGATCGCGACAGTGGGTTCATCCAGGTGCTCAGCAAGCGCCTCGATCGGCTCAACTGGGAGCACCGCGTGCTCGCCAGCCCCGTCCCCGCCGACGCCATCGTCTCGATGCGCCTCAGCGCGCTCGTCGTCGACCTCACCATCCTCGGCCCCCAGGCCTGGAGCTGGCTCGAGCGCCTCTGCGGCGCCCTCCCCGAGCTCGGCATCGTCGTCTGCACCGGCCCCTCCACCGTCGCCCAGCGCGTGCGCGGCCTGCGCCTCGGCGCCGACGACTGGATCACCAAGCCCTGCCACCCCGAGGAGGTGATCGCGCGCATCCAAAGCGTCGTGCGCCGCCGCCGCCGCAGCACCGGCCGCGCCGAGGTCAAGCCCGTCACCGCCGGCGAGGTCGAGATCCGCTCCGACCGCTTCCAGGCGTTCGTCGCCGGGCGCTCCATCGACCTCACCCGCCGCGAGTTCGAGCTCATCGAGCTGCTCGCCGCCGCCGAGGGGCGCGTGCTCGAACGCGAGGAAATCTACTCCCGCCTATGGGGCTACGCCATGGTCCGCGGCGACCGCTCCGTCGACGTCTTCGTCCGCAAGCTCCGACAAAAGCTCGAGAAGGCCTCCCCTGAGTGGCGCTACATCCACACCCACTTCGGCATCGGCTACCGCTTCGCCGCCCAGCTCGCCGATGAGTCCTCCGCCGACGACTCCTCTCCTATCCCCATCGAGTCCGCCGCATCTACCCACGCCGGCACCGCCCCCCACGCCGGCACCGCCCCCCACGCCAGCGCCGCCCAGGCCGCGCCGGCGCCTGACGACGCCCCCCTCGCGGCTTCCGACCTCGAGCTCGAGGTCTTGGTCTAAGAGCCCCGATCCCGGGCCACGCGCAAGGCGGCCAGGTCCGCCCGCACCATCCGCTCCACCAGCGCCTCGAAGCTCATGCTTGGGCGCCACCCCAACCGCTCCCGCGCCCTGCTCGGGTCGCCCACCATCGCCGTCGACTCCTGCTCGCGCACAAGCTCCGGGTCCACCCGTATGTAGCGCTCCGCCTCGCGGCCCACGCACGCGAACGCCACCCGCGCCAGCTCCCCCACCGTGTGCGGCTCCCCGCTCGCCAGAATGTAGTCCGCCGGCTCCTCCTGCTGGAGCATCAGCCACGCCCCCCGCACGATGTCCCCCGCGAAGGACCAGTCGCGCACCGCCTCCACGTCCCCCAGCTCGAGCTCCGTCGCCAACCCCAGCTCGATCGCCGCTGCCGCGCGGGTGATCTTGCGCGTCACGAACCACCCCGGGCGGCGCTCGGACTCGTGGTTGTAGAGGATCCCCGAGCACGCATACAGGCCGTCGTGCGCCCGCACCGCCCCCACCAGCTCGTGCGCCGCCAACTTCGCGATCGCATACGGCGTCCGCGGTCGGCACTGCGTCTGCTCGCGCTGCGGACTCTCCCCCGCTGCCCCGAACATCGCCCCCGTTCCCGCCACAAACACCCGGATCGTCGGGTCCACCTCGCGCACCGCCTCCAGCAGCGCCCCCGTCGCGCCCGCGATCGCCGCCATCGTATGCGCCGGGTGCTCCCACGAAGCCGGCACGAACGACGGCCCCGCCAGGTGGTAGAGCTCTTGCGGGTCCACCTCCTCCACCGCCGTGCGCAGGCTCGCGTGGTCCAGCAAATCCCCGCTGACAATCTCCACCCGTCCCCCTAGGTGCTCCGCCGCGCCCAGTGAGGATCGCGGCCAGTCCCGCACCATTCCCCACACCCTGTAGCCCTTCTCCAGCAACTGCTCCGCCAGGAACGACCCGTCCTGACCCGTCAGGCCCGTCACCAGGGCACGGCGGGGCGGTTCGCTCACTAGCCCCCGCGCGCGCTCAGCAGCTTGCGGTCGGAGTCCACCATCAGCCGGATCAACTGCTCGAAAGTCGTCTGCGGCTCCCACCCCAGGCCGCGGCTGGCCTTGGAGGTGTCGCCGATCAGGTGATCCACCTCCGCCGGGCGCTTGAGCGACTCGTCGATCACCACCCGCTCGTCGATCTCCACCCCCGCCTGGTCGAACGCGATCTCCAGGCACTCCCGCACCGAGTGCGCCACCCCCGTCGCGATCACGTAGTCCTCCGCCTCGTCCCGCTGGAGCATCCTCCACATCGCCTCCACGTAGTCCTTCGCATAGCCCCAATCCCGTTCCGCATCGAGGTTGCCGAGGTGCAGCTTCTCGACCAGGCCCAGCCTGATCGCCGCCGCGTGCCACGTGATCTTGCGCGTCACGAACTCCAGGCCCCGGCGCGGGGACTCGTGGTTGAAGAGGATCCCGCTCGTCGCGTGCAGGCCGTAGGACTCCCGGTAGTTGACCGTGATGAAGTGCCCATACGCCTTCGCCACCCCGTACGGGGAGCGCGGGTAGAACGGCGTCAGCTCCGTCTGCGGGACCTCCCGCACCCGTCCGAACATCTCGCTCGAAGAAGCCTGGTAGAAGCGCGCCTCCGGGCACACCTCCCGCATCGCCTCCAGCATCCGCGTCACCCCCACCCCCGTGAACTCCGCCGTGAGCGTCGGCTGGATCCACGACACCGCCACGAACGACATCGCCGCCAGGTTATAGATCTCCTGCGGGCGGGCCGCCCGCAGCGCGTCCACCAGCGAGCGGTGATCGAGCAGATCGCCCTGGTGCAGCGTGATGCGCTCGCGCAGGTGCTCGATCCGGTCGAACCGCTCCGTCGAGGAGCGCCGCACCATGCCATGCACCTCATAGCCCTTCTCCAGCAGCAGCTCCGCCAGGTAGGAGCCGTCCTGACCCGTGATCCCCGTGATGAATGCCGAGCGCCCGCCCATGTGGGCGAGACCTTATCTATCCCGCTCGGCGATCGAGTATTGATTCCGTTGCCAACCCGTGTGCTGGAGGACGATCGCGTTGTCAGCCGGGGAGATCCGCGGACTTATCCCGTTGCCATCCCTCGGTGCCGGACGAGCTATCGCGCTGCCAGCCCGGAGATCGGCGGACTGACCAATCGCAGCCCGGGGTAATCGACGGACTATTCCGTTGCGATCAGGGCGAGCTCGTGGGGACGCAGCAGCAGCACCAGCTCGCCGCTCGGGCCCTCCATCCGCACCACCGCCAGCCCCCCCTTCTTGAGGTCGACGCGGGCCCCCGTCAGTTCGCCCACCACGTTTGACAGGTCCGGCTCATGACCCACCAGCAGCAGTCGCCCCTCCGCCCCCTCCGTTCCGAGCCCCGCCATCGCCGCCAGCGCCTGCTGCGCGTCGAAGCCCGCCGACAACGGCTCGTGGATCTCCACCTTCCCCAGCGACTGGCCCGTCTTCGATCGGTCAGTCCCCGCCTGCTCGCTCCACGCCGCTCCCGCCACCATCGCCGTGCGCAGCGCCCGCTCCCGCGGACTGGTGAGCACCTCCCTGAACCCCACCCCCATCCGCGCCAGCGCCACCCCCGCCAGGCGCGCCTGGCTCTCCCCCCGCTCCGTCAGACGCCGCTCGGCATCCGGGCGGGTTCCATGCGGCTCCGCGTCCGCATGACGTAGCAACCAGAGCTGGCGAGCCATATCCCTCGCCATTTACCCTAGCGGGACCCACAGGGTGTAGCGTTGACGAGCAGTGATGAGCAGCGACCACGAGCACGCCAAGGAGGAGCACAAGGGTCACCACCACCATCGCCTGCACGACCCCTCCCTCTATCTCAACCGCGAGCTCTCCTGGCTGGACTTCAACGAGCGCGTGCTCCAACTCGCCGAGGACGAGCGGGTTCCGCTGCTCGAGCGCGTCAAGTTCTGCGCCATCTACACCACCAACCTCGACGAGTACTACATGGTGCGCGTCGCCGGCCTCCACGACCAGATCGAGGCCGGCGTCGAGAACCCCTCCCAGGACGGCCTCACCCCCACCCAGACGATCGGCCGCATCCGCGAGCGGGTGCTCGAGCTCTCCGAGCGGCTGACCGCCTGCTTCGAGCAGCGCCTGCGCCCCGCCCTGGCGGATCACGGCATCCGCATCGTCGGCTTCGGCAAGCTCGACGAGCGCCAGCGCACCCACCTGGCCAGACACTTCCAGCAGGCCATCTTCCCCGCGCTCACCCCCCTGGCCGTCGCCCCCGGGCGGCCCTTTCCGTACATCTCCAACCTCTCCCTCAGCCTCGGGGTGCTCGTGCGCGACCCCATCCACGATCAGACCGTGTTCGCCCGCGTGAAGGTCCCCACCGAGATCCTCCCCCGCCTCACCGCCATCCACCCCCCCGAGGGCCCCGCCGCCGAGGGGATCACCCTGGTGCCGCTCGAGGAGGTCATCGCCCACCACCTCGACGCCCTCTTCCCGGGGATGGAGATCGTGGACTACGACGTCTTCCGCGTTACCCGCGACGCCGACCTCGAGGTCTCCGACGACGCCGCCGACCTGCTCCAGGCCGTCGAGGACGAGCTCCGCCGCCGGCGCTTCGGCGAGGTGGTGCGCGTGGAGCTCGGCGCCCACTGCTCCGCCCCCCTGCGCAGCGAGCTGCTCAGCCTGTTGGGCATGGCCGAGGAGGAGATCTACCCCGTGGACGGGCTGCTCGACATGGGCTCCCTCTGGCAGATCGTCCGTCTCCCCGGCATGCCCGAGCTGCGGGACCCACCCATGAGCAGTATCACCCACCCCCGGCTGCTCAGCACCACCTTCAGCGGTGGCACCGCCGCCGACCCCCAGGCGGTCGAGGGCGAGCGCCCCGACGTGCTCGGCGCGATGCGCGACGGCGACCTGCTCGTGCACCACCCCTACGACTCCTTCGCCACCTCCGTCGAGCGCTTCGTGGAGCAGGCCGTGGCCGACCCCAACGTGCTCGCCATCAAGCAGACCGTGTACCGCACCAGCGACGACTCCCCCCTCGTCCCCGCCCTGATCGACGCCACCGAGAGCGGCAAGCAGGCCGTGGCCCTGGTCGAGCTCAAGGCGCGCTTCGACGAGCGCATGAACATCCACTGGGCCAAGGCCATGGAGGAGGCCGGGGTGCACGTCGTCTACGGCCAGCCCGCCCTCAAGACCCACGTCAAGTGCGTGCTCGTCGTGCGCCGCGAGGGGGAAGGGGTGCGCAACTACGTGCACATCGGCACCGGCAACTACCACTCCACCACCGCCCGCCTCTATACCGACTTCGGGTTGTTCACCACCGACCCCGAGATCGGCGCCGACGTGGCCGACATGTTCAACTACCTCACCGGCTACGGCCGCCCCCTGCACTACCGCAAGGTGCTCATGGCCCCCACCCACCTGCGCGACGGGCTGATCGCCGAGATCGACCGCACCATCGCCGCCCACACAACAGAGCGCCCCGCACGGATCTTGATGAAGATGAACGCCCTCGTCGACGGGCACTGCATCCGCGCCCTCTACCGGGCCTCCCAGGCCGGGGTGCAGGTCGACCTCAACGTGCGCGGGATCTGCTGCCTGCGGCCCGGGCTGCCCGGGATCTCGGAGAACATCCGCGTGGTCTCCATTATCGGGCGCCTGCTCGAGCACTCCCGCGTCTACACCTTCCACCACGAAGACCTCCAGGTCGTCTACATCGCCTCCGCCGACCTCATGCCCCGCAACCTCGACCACCGCGTGGAGATGGCCGTCCCCATCGAGGCACCCGCTATGCGGGCCGAAGTGCTCGACACCCTCGAACGCGCCTTCCACGACAACCAGAACGCCTGGGAGCTCTCCAGCGACGGCCACTGGCAGCGCCTTGCGCCGGGGCCTGGGGAGGAGCCCTGCAGCATGCAGCTCGAGCTGATCGCCCTCCACGCCCAGCGCGCCCTCCAAGAGCGGCCCGCCGCGCGTGAGGGGGCCACCGCGTGACTTGACCTATCGGAAAGGGGAAACCATGGACTTGACCTTCAGTGAGTCGGAGATCGCGTTCCGCGACGAGTTGCGCACGTGGTTTGGCGAGTATCACCCCGGCTTCGAGCCAGACGGCGATGAAGATGGCAGGTACGCGTGGCGGCGCGACTTCCAGCGGCGGCTCGCCGACGGCGGCTGGGCCGCCGTGCACTGGCCGCGCGAGTATGGCGGCCGCGGAGCGACGCTGACCGAGTCGGCGATCTTCTTCGAGGAGCTCGGCCGCTCCGGTGCTCCCCTGCCCGCCAACGTGCTCGGCCTGCTGCTCGCCGGACCGACGATCATGACCTGGGGCACCGAGCAGCAGAAGGAGCGCTACCTCTCGCCGATCCTGACCGCGGACGAGATCTGGTGCCAGGGCTTCTCCGAGCCCGACGCCGGCTCGGATCTCGCCAGCCTGAAGACGCGCGCCGTGCGAGACGGCGATGAGTGGGTGATCACCGGCCAGAAGGTGTGGACGAGCGCCGCGCAGTACTCGAAGTGGTGCATGCTCGTGGCGCGCTCGGACCCCGACGCCCCCAAGCACAAGGGGCTCACCTACTTCCTGCTGGACATGGAGCAGGACGGCGTGCAGATACGTCCGCTGCGCCAGATCACCGGTGAGCCCGAGTTCAACGAGCTCTTCCTGGACGGCGCCCGCGTCCCGCACGAGAACGTGCTCGGGGGCACCGGCAACGGCTGGAAGGTCGCGCTCACGACGCTGATGAACGAGCGCGC
>DATMPY010000048.1:0-31564 GCA_035566955.1 Solirubrobacteraceae bacterium
CCCCTTCATTACGAGTGAAGTGCTCTACCAGCTGAGCTACGTCGGCGTGGGCTTGGATGCTATCGCCGGCGGCGACCTTGCCGGGGCTTGGGAGCACCAAGGGCGCGCCCCTTCTCACAGCCCCGCCAGCCCCGCCAGCACCTCAAGCAGGGACTCCCCGTGCTTCTCGCAGAACGCCGGGCCGATGCCCCGGATCTCGATCAGCGCATCCAGGCTGGCCGGGCGGGTGCGCAGGATCTCCTCCAGCACCGTGTTCGCCGCCACCGTGAACGCCGGCTTGCCCTCCGCCCGGCCCAGGCGCCACTCCCTGAGCTGCTCGTAGGCCCCCTCGTCCACCGGCTCCGCGGGAGCCACCACCGAGTCGGTGGGAGAGACCGAGACGGGGAGCGTGGCCGACCCATGGTGCGTGGATCCGTTCAGCGCGGACCCCCTGGCCCCCCCGGGCGAGCCCCGCTTCCCGCGGGGGCTCGCAACCTTGGCGGCCCCCGCCGCGAGGGCTCGCTCGAGCTCGGGGTCGGGGTCGCACACGCTGCAGCAGCGCCCCCTGGGGGTACCCCTCTGGGAGTCCCCGAAGTGCTCCAGGATCTGGCCCCGGCGGCACTCGCTGCCGTTGGCGATGAACCGCTCGATCGCCCTGTAGGACTCCCACCCCCGATCCTTCGCCGCCTTGATCGCCCCGTACGCCGCGCCCCCGTCCAGGTGGCCCGTGAGCCGCACCCGCAGCACCCCCCGGGCCCCAGGCTCGAGCTCCGCCGCCCCCGCCCGCTCCGCGATCGACAGCAGCACCCGCTCCGTATCGTCCAGCTCCCCCGGGGCGATCTCCACCACCCCCTCCCGCGCCCGGCGAGCGAGGCGGGCAGTGTAGGCGCGCACGTCCTCCACGCTGCTCTGGCGCTCCGTGTTGAAGCGGATCAGCCTCCCCAGGTCCATCCGCGAGGCCAGCAGCAGCGCCCGCGCCGGTTCCCCGTCGCGTCCCCCCCTGCCCGCCTCCTGGTAGTACCCCTCCAGGCTCGTCGGCACCGCCCAGTGGGCCACTGTGCGCACATCCGCCTTGTCCACCCCCATCCCGAACGCGTTCGTCGCCACCACCACCTCCGCCTCCCCACCCATGAACGCCTCCTGCGCCGCCCTGCGCTCGCGCGGGGGCAGCCCCGCGTGGTAGGCCACCGTGGCGATCCCCCGCCCCGCGATCAGCCCCGCCACCTCCTCGGTGTCCTTGCGCGTCCCGCAGTACACGATCGCCGGCCGCGCGGGCGGGCCGGCCTCGCTCTCCAGCACGTGCAGCAGCGCCGCCCGCTTGCGCGCCACCGCCCCCTTGCCCTCCACGCTCACCACGTCGAACGCCAGGTTCGGACGGTCGAAGCCCGAGCTCACCGACACCCACTCCCGCAGCCCCAACCGCGCCGCGATCTCCCGCGCCACCCTCGGCGTGGCCGTGGCCGTGGCCGCCATCACCGGGGGGCGCCCCAGCGTGGCGATCGCCCCCTGCAGCCGCAGGTAGTCGGGGCGGAAGTCGTGGCCCCACTCCGCCACGCAGTGCGCCTCGTCCACCACGAACAGCCCCACCTTCCGCGTCCCCAACACCTCCCTGAACGCCCGCGAGCCGAACCGCTCCGGGGCCGCCAGCACCAGCTGCGCCCACCCCGATTCGATGTCCATGAGCGCCCTCCCGTTGTGGCCCTCCGCCATCCCCGACGCCAGCATCACCGCCCGCACCTCTGTCTCCTGCAACCGCTGCCACTGGTCGCTCATCAACGCGATTAGCGGGCTCACCACCACCACCAGGGGGCGGTCGGGGTCCCGATCGGTTGCCAGTGCCGGCAGCTGGTAGCACAGCGACTTTCCCGCCCCCGTGGGCATCACCACCAGCGTGTCCCTCCCCTCGAGCGCCGCCGTCACCGCCTCACGCTGGCCCGGCCGGAACGAGGGCAGGCCGAAGCGCTCCAGCAGCTCCTCCGGCGCGGGTGGCGGATCTCTGTGCTCGGCCACCGAATCGAGCAGTCCCCGCAGCTCCCCCGCCGGGCCGCTCAGCCGCGCGCGCCCCTCGGGGCCGAGCGTCCCCCACGCTTCCCGCGCCCGGCTCAGCGCCCCCCGCGCGCGGGCGCTCGCCAGCCGGTCCTCCGGGCTCTGCGCGAGCTCCCGCTGGGCCACCTCGATCGTCTCCAGGATCTCCTGCACCCCCGGGACCGTAGCTGCCCCTCCGGCCGGTACGCTAGCGCGGGCTCCACACCACCCGCGCGCCCCCCGCGGGCGCCAGCAGGAGTGCGTTGCGACGGTTCCACTCGCCCGTCCGAAACAGCCGTCCCCCGTGGCGGGGGAGGCTCGGGTGCAACTCGCCGAGCACCGTGCTCAGCATCGACTTCATCTCATGTGTCGCAAACGACGCCCCGATGCACCGGCGGATGCCCCCGCCGAAGGGGATCCACGAGAACGTCTCCGGCTGGGAGTCCAGGAAGCGCTCCGGGCGGAACTCCCCCGGGGCCTCATACGTCCGGGGGTTGCGGTTGGTCAGGTAGATCGACGTCCCCACCCCCGTGCCCCGCGGCAGCTCGCGATCGCCCACCCGCATCGGCTCCCGCAGGACCCGGATCACCACCGGCACCACCGGGCGCACCCGCAGGGTCTCGTGGATCACCGCCAGCATGTACCGCTCGCCCTGCCCCGCGGCGATCTCCGCCACCAGCCGCGCCAGCTCGTGCGGGTGCCTGGTCAGCCGCTCGATCGCCCACGCCACCGCCGCCGCCGTGGTCTCGTACCCGGCCAGCAGCAACGTCACCAGCTCGTCGCGCAGTTCCCCGTCCGTCATCGGCTGGCCCTCCTCGTCGTGGGCCTGGAGCAGCAGCGAGAGGATGTCCTCCCGCTCCTCCAAGTCGGCCTGGGTGCGCCGGTGGGCGATCTCCGCGTAGATCACCTCGTCCAGGTGTCTCTGCGCCCGTCCGATCGCCCCCTTTGGGGGCCCCGCGGGGGCCCGGCTCAGCCCCACCAGCAGCAGGCGCCCTGTGGACATCGACACGAACAGCCTCTCGATCGCGCTGCGCAGCGCCCCGATCTGCTCCCCCTCCACCCCGAACACCGCTCTGAGGATCACCTCCAGGGTGATCGCCCGCGTGCGCTCCAGCATCCGCATCGGCCGCCCCAGCGGCCAGGTGGCCATGTCGCGGCGGGTGGCCTCCACGATCACATCGCCGTACTTGCGCATCCGCTCCCCGTGGAACGGGGGCAGCAGCAGGCGCCGTTGGCGGATGTGCTCCGGCCCGTTGAGGGTGAACAGCGACGCCGGCCCGAACACCCGCGCCGGCGGCAGGTTGCTGGTAGCCGACACCACCATCTCCGGCGCCGCCGAGAACAGCGCTTTGACCGCCTCCGGATCGCTGATGAACACGTACTTCGTCCTGCCCGGGGGGAGCGTGAGGGTGAACGTGTCTCCGTAGCGCGCCGCGCAGCGATCCATCATCCACGTCGGCACGAACATCTGCGCCAGGGTCTGCCCGAGCATCGGCCAACGGGGGCCCGCGGGCAACCCCGTTGCGGATCCCGCCACGGCCGGGCTGGTTGTGGCTGCCGTGCCCATCGCCTCTCCGGATTCTCGACTCCCCACCCTTCCGGGCGCATCCTACCGGTGGGGGGTGCACCGCGCAAGGCTTTCCCACCCCGCGATCCCCCCTGGGTGTTCGGTCGACACCTCGCGCAGGTCCGCCACCGCCACGCCCGGCTGCGCAGGTGCGGGTCGCGCGGGCGAAGCCCCCCGCGTGGGCTCCCCGCCGACAGGCCGTACCCAACTGCGAACGCCCACCCCGACCCCCCTCGGGGGGGTCCCAATCCAATCCCTATCCCGCGCGCCGGCTCCACACCACGCGGGCGCCCGCGGAGGGCACCAGGGTGATCGCCCGCCGGCGGCTCCACTCGCCCTTGCGCGGCAGCCTGCCCCCGCGCGGGGGCAGGGAGGGCTGCAGCTCGCTCAGGATGGTCCCCAGCATGAGCTTCATCTCCAGCAGCGCGAACGACGCCCCGATGCAGCGGCGGATGCCCCCGCCGAAGGGGATCCACGAGAACGTCTCCGGCTGGGTCCCCAGGAAGCGCTCCGGGCGGAACTCCTCCGGGGCCTCGTACACCCGGGGGTCGCGGTTGGTGAGGTAGATCGACGGTGCCACCCGGGTGCCCTTCGGCAGCTCGTGCCCCCCCACCCGCAGGGGCTCCTGCAGGACCCGGATCACCATCGGCACCACCGGACGCACCCGCATGGTCTCGTGGACCACCGCCTGCATGTACTCATCGCTCTCCCCCTTTTGGATCTCCGCCACCAGGCGGGCGAGCTTGTCGGGGTGGCGCACCAGGCGCTCGATCGCCCACGCCACCGACGTCGCCGTGGTCTCGTGGCCCGCCAGCAGCAGCGTCACCAGCTCGTCCCGCAGCTCCCCGTCCGTCATCGGCTGGCCCTCCTCGTCGTGCGCCTGGAGCAGCAGCGAGAGGATGTCCTCCCGCTCTCCTAGGTCCGCCTCCGCGCGGCGGCGGGCGATCTCGGCGTAGATCACCTCGTCCAGGTGGTCGAGCGCCCGCCCGAACGGTCCCGTGGGGCGCTCCAGGGTCGGGCGGCTCAGGGCCATCCGCAGCAGCATCGGCAGCCGCAGCGGCTCGAACAGCCCCCCGATCGCCTTGCGCAGGGGGTCCATCCGCTCGGCCTCCACCCCGAACACCGCCCCCAGGATCACCTCCAGGGTGATCGCCCGCGTGCGCTCCTGCATCCCCATCGCGCTCCCCAGCGGCCAGGACGCCATGTCCCTGCGGGTGGCCTCCACGATCACGTCCTCGTACTGGCGCATCCGCTCCCCGTGGAACGGGGGCAGCAGCAGGCGCCGCTGGCGGATGTGCTCCGGCCCCGTGAGGGTGAGCACCGAGCTCGGCCCCATCACCGCCGCGATCGGCGAGGACCCCGCCGCCGAGGGGGCCACCTCGGGGGGCGCCGTGAACACCGTCTTCACCGCCTCCGCGCCGCTCACGATCACCATGCGCCGCCCGCTGGGGAAGAACCTCAGGGTGAACATCTCCCCGTACCGCGCTCCCCACCGCTTCAGCGCCCACGGCAGGGCCACTGCCCACACCACCGTCTGCACCAGCCCCGGCGACCTTGGGCCCGGTGGCAGTGACGTGGTGGGCCTCTGCTCCGCCGCCGGGAGGGTGCTCGCCGCGCTCGCCATGCCCCACAGGCTACCGCGCGGCTGGCCGTCCCACGCGCATCGGGCGCCTCCGCGGGGGGCGCATGCGCGCTTGCGACTCCGCCAGCGCCCGCCGCAGCCGCGCGTGGGCGCCCTCCACCTCCGCCTCGCTCAGCCGCTGGGGCTGGCGCTCCAGGTAGCCCGCGAGCATCCCCGCGGGCACCACCCGCACCCCCTTGCGCCTGCTCAGGGGGCGGTCCACCCACGCGCGGCTGAACACCACCAGGGGCTCCACGTGGGCCTCCACCACCCCCTCGATCGCCCTGCGCTGGGCCTGCGCCTGGTTGAGCACGGCCCCGTGCACCCGCCCCACCCGCACGGGCCCGGGGTGGCTCTTGGTCTCCACCGTGAACACCCCCCCGGGGCCGATCGCGATGTGGTCCACGTTGCCCCGCCCCAGGCTGGCGTCGTGGATCACCCGCCATCCTCGACCCCGCAACCCCTCTAGCAGCGCCCCTACCTGCTCTTCTCCCCGGGCCCCCCGGTCGTGGCGCTCCACGAGGGGGAGCACGAAGCGGGATACCACGAAGATCGCCCCCAGCAGCCCCACCTCGGCGGCCAGGAAGCGGGGGTCGTGCCACCCGAAGCGGCGGCCCATCACCGTGGTGGCCATCGCCAGGGCCCCCAGGGTGAGCAGGGTGCGCATCCGCAGCCGCTGCACGATCGAGCGGGTGTACTGCCCGGGCGCCCGGGCCGTGGGATCGCGATCGAGGGACACCACCACCCTGGACATCGGTCCTGCCCGCCACGAGCTTTAGGACGGCAGGATGGACGGTTGGATAGCTCGAATTTGCGCCGGGATTTGGGCCAGATGTTTCGCAAGGCCCCCAAATTGCGGGGAGCGCGGGGCAATGCGTTGGGCCGCGTGGTGGCCCCCTCAAGCCCCGGGCGATCCCCGCCGAGGCCAGTGGTGGGCCGCGATCCGCACACCCCTCGCCGCGGCGCTGGTGACGCATGTCCGAACATCGAAATCACAAGCCCGACCTCACACCGGGGAGAGCCCCACTGCCTGATCCCACATCGGGGAGGGCCACACGGCTGGAACCCACAGTGGGTAGGGCCGCACTGCCCGACCTCACAACGGGGAGGGCTCCACTGCCTGATCCCACACCGGGGAGGGCCCCACTGCCGGACACCACACCGGAGATCGGCCTGCTGTTGAGGGCCCACTCGGAGCAGCACTGGTTGAGCCGCGAGGTGATCCCGGTGGTGCGCCAGATCGAGACGGGGGAGCGCCTGCCCACGGAGCAACTGCCCGCGGCGACGGCCTATCTGGAGGTCATCTGGATGGAGGCCCTCGGCCGGGCCCGGGAGACGGACGCGCAGCGGGGCCACCTCGAGGCGCTCGAGCTCGACCACCGGCCTCTCGTCGCCAGGGCGCGCCGCTACCACGCCGCCGTGCGGACCCTCCGCGGGGCGGTCGCCCGGCGGGTGGCGCAGCTGATCGCGGCTCCCGCGCCGATGCTCCCCGAGGTGCTTCCCCCGGGGTGGCAGGCCGACGTGCACGATTTGATCAGCTGAGGATGGTGGTCCCTGGGGCGCTCAGTCGGGGTGGTCCCCGGGGCGCTCGGGGTGAAGGTCCCGGAACGCTCGGGATGGCGTCCCCCACACCGCGGGGGGGCTGGGGGGAGGAATTACTTCAGGGTGGCGGCCCGCCGGTAGAAACGCACGGCGAGGGGCATGGCCACCGCCAGTATCCCCAGGCACCAGGCCAGGGCGATCCAGGCGGTGGAGCCCACCGGCTGGCCCAGGGCCCAGGCGCGCACGGCGTCGACGAGCTTGGTGATGGGCTGGTTTTCGGCGAACACGCGCAGCCAACTGGGCATGGTGGCGATGGGCACGAACGCGCTGGAGGCGAAGGTGAGGGGGAACAGCCAGATCAGGCCGGCGGCCTGGACGGCCTCGGGGTTGCGCACGGCCAACCCGATGGCGGCTCCCACCCAGGAGAAGGAGAAGCTGAGGATCAGCATCAGCCCGACCGCGGCCAGCCAGCCGAGGGGGCTGCCTTCGGGGCGGAAGCCCACGGCGAGGCCCACCAGCAGCATTACGATCACGGTGAGCCCGTTACGGGCCAGATCGGCGAGGGTCCTGCCCAGGAGCACGGCCATCCGCGACATGGGCAGGGAGCGGAAGCGATCGACGAGGCCCTTCTGGAGATCGTCCGCGAGCCCGATTCCGGTTCCGGCGGTGGCGCCGAAGGCGACGGTCTGCACGAAGATCCCAGCCATCAGGTAGTTCACATAGGAGATGCCTTTGCCCACGTGGATCGCCCCCCCGAAGACGTAGCGGAAGAGCAGCACGAACATGGCGGACTGGACGGTGGCGAACACGAGCAGCTCGGGGATGCGGGTGGTCTGTCGCAGGCCGCGCTCGGCGATCACCATGGTGTCGTGCCACATCCAGTACAGCCGCTTGCTCGGGCGTTCCCGCCGGGGCATCGCGCCGGGGGCGTCCACAGCTCGCTCGCCGCGATCGGCCCCTCGTCCAGGTTCCGCGGGGCGCCGCTCGGTCGTGCTCACAGCTCCTGCTCCCCGGCGTCCGCCTCGGCCTCATGCCCGGTGAGGGTGAGGAACACGTCGTCGAGGGTGGGTCGGCGCAGGCTCAGGTCATCGAGCTCGACCCCGGCGGCGTCCAGCTCGCGCACCACGTCCGCCAGGCCCCGCGCGCGGCCCTCCGCGGGGGCGCTGACGCGGCGGGCGCGCTCCTCGATGTGCACGGCCTCCCCCTGGGGGGCGTGCCTGCTCAGCACCTCCCGGGCGTGCTCGAGACTCCCGTGGCGGGCCACGGTCAGCTCGATGCGCTCCCCCCCCACCCGCCGCTTGAGCTCGTCGGAGGTCCCCTCGGCGATCACCCGGCCGCTGTCGATCACCGCGATGCGGTCCGCCAGCCGGTCCGCCTCGTCGAGGTACTGGGTGGTCAGCAGCAGGGTGGTGCCCTGGGCGACGAGCTCTTCGATCAGCTCCCACATCCCCAGGCGGCTGCGGGGGTCGAGGCCGGTGGTGGGCTCGTCGAGGAACAGCACCGGGGGGGAGACGATCAGACTGGCCGCCAGGTCCAGGCGCCGGCGCATGCCCCCGGAGTAGGTCTTCACCACCCGCGAGGCCGCGCCGGCGAGGTCGAAGCGCTCCAGCAGCTCGTCCGCCCGCACCCGCGCCCGCCGGCGGGGGAGGCGGTAGAGGCGGCCGAACATCTCCAGGTTCTCCTGGCCGGTGAGGAATTCGTCGACCGCCGCATACTGCCCGGTGAGCCCAATCCGGGCGCGCACCCCCTCGGGGTTGCGCATCACGTCTATCCCCGCCACCTGTGCCCGCCCCCTGTCGGGGACGACCAGGGTGGTGAGGATCCGCACGGCGGTGGTCTTGCCCGCCCCGTTGGGCCCCAGCAGGCCCAGCACGGTGCCGGCCTCGACCTGGAGGTCCAGGCCGGCCAGCGCCTTGGTCTCGCCGAACCGCTTGCGCAGCCCTTCGGCGAGAATCGCGGGGCCGGCCACGTCGAGGGCGCTCATCCTCGGCAAGCTACACCCTCGCCTATCTATCCGATGTTCTGCTTGCAATCAGGTTGCCCGGCGGGTGCGGGTTGAGCGGGGCGTCAGGCCGCCCGTCGGGACTGGCCCTGTTGTCAGGTTGGGGGTGCGGTCGCGGTGGGTGCGGGCTGCAGCGGGGCGTCAAGCGGCGCGGCGGGGCCGGGCGGCGGCTGGGATGTGGTGGGCGCGTCGAGGGCGCCGCGGTTGCGGTTTGGGAGAGAGGCGTCGAGAGGGGCCGTCGCGGTGGGGATCGGGCTGCGGCGGGGCGCGTCAGGCGGCGCGGCGGGGCCGGGCGGTGGACGGGATGTGGGGGCGGGGCAGGTGACGGGACCCGCGTGCGCGGTCGTGCGCCGGCATGGCCCGCAGTGCCCGGACGATCTCCGCGCGCCCGGGCTCGTCGAGCTCGAGGGGGCGGTGGGCCACCCAGGCGGGGAGGTCGCGGCCGTGCACGAACGCGATCCGGCTGGACTCGGCCACGCGCTGGGGGAACTCGCACCACAGCACCACCACTGGGTGGACCTCCGGGCCGCGCCCGGTGCGGGAGCGGATCTCCCGGTGCAGCGCGCGGGCGCCGTCGAGCACGTGCCGGTTGATCGCCCCCTGTGGGCGGTCCGCGCGGGGGTCGTGGTCGTGGCGCAGCCACAGCACCCCGTCGCGCACCCTGCCCCCCGCGCCGGGGGGCAGGTGGGAGGCGATGGCGAACACCCCGCTCGGCCCCACCAGCACATGATCCACCGCATGCCGGGGGTCGAGGTCGCCGAGCACCGTCCACTCGCGTTCGGGCAGCCGCCGCAGCAGCGCCTCGGTGCGCCGGCCTGCCTCCTCGTCGGAGTGGGGCGGCGTGGAACGGTGCCCGCGTAGGTGGATCCTGCGCCGCACCCTGTGTATTACACACCTTGGCCAGGACGGGCCAGCAGCTACGCACCTTTGCCCGGACGGGCCAGCAGCGCGTGCAGGCGGTAGGCGAGCGCCTCCAGGGCGAGCTCCTCGGAGACGTTGAGGGGCAGCCGCAGGCGGATGTCCTGCACGAGCTCCATCCCCGCCCGCAGGCGCTCGGGGGGCCGGCCCGCGGCATCGCGTTCGAGCTGGGGGCGGCGGTCCACCGCGTACACCAGCTCGCCCGCCCCCTCCGCCACGCACCACAGGTCGCGCAGCCACAGCTGGGCGAGGCGCAGGGCGAGGTCGAGGGCGGCGGTGCGCGCGCGGCGCTCCGCCCGGCGCTGGGCGTCGGTGGCTTCGCGCTCGTGGCGTTTGCGCTCCTTGGTGGGCAGCAGCTCGAGCTCACCCGCCACGCGCGCCGCGATCGCCTCCCCGGCGCTGGCGCCCGCGTCCTTGGCCGCCTGGAGCAGCTTGTCCAGATGCCCGTCCGCACCGCGCCCGGCGGGGTCGCCGTGCAGGGCGCCCCGCACGAAGTCCTCCGCGCGCTCCCGTAGCGCCCCCCCCTCCGCGCCCGCGAGGCGGCGCGCGAGCTGGGCGTCCCCCAGGGCCAGGCGCGCGCACGCGGCGAGGCGGTCGGCGTCGCTCTCGGCCGCTCGAAGATCGGAGTCCCCACCGCCTTCGGCGGTGGTCAGCCACGCCTCGATGCGGGCGCTGGGAAGGGGGTCGAAGCGCACGAGCTGGCAGCGGGAGGCGATCGTGGGCAGAACCTCGCGGGGGCTGGGGGCGAGCAGGATCAGGTGGGCGAACGGAGGAGGCTCCTCGAGCGTCTTGAGCAGGCGGTTGGCGGCCTGGTCGTTCATGGTGTGGGCGTCCTCGATCACGAACACCCGCCGGCGCGACTCGAAGGGGGTGTGGGCCGCGGCGGCGACCACGGCCTGGTCGATGTCCCCCACCAGCATTTCCCCAGCTCCCGAGGGGGTGACCCAGGTGAGGTCGGGGTGCGCGCCCCTGCCAACCCGCTCCGGGACCGTCTCCGGGCGCGGGGCCCCCTCGGCGAGCAGGGCCGCGGCGAACCCCCGGGCGACCGCGCGCTTGCCCGCGCCGGGGGGTCCGTGGAAGAGGTAGGCATGGGATGGCGCCCGGCGCGATGGAGCCCGCCCGTCCCGCGTGGGGTCTCCGTGGGAGGGCAGCACGGGCACGAGCACCGCGCGGGCATGGGGGTGGTCGTCGATGCCGGGAAGCGCCTGCGTGGGGGGTGTGAAGTGCCTGCCGTGGGGGGTGCTCGGCGCGGAGCCAGGGATGGCTTGGGTGGAACCGGACAAGAGGGATGCGGAGTTGGGGGGGCTCACGCGGCTCATCGTAGAGGCGATACGGTCCGGCGATGTCCCGGGGAACGCTGATCACGATCGAGGGGCTGGACGGGGCGGGGAAGACCACGCTCGCGGAGGCGCTGGCGCGGGAGCTGGCAGGGAGCGGACGCCCGCCCACCCCCGGCGGACACCCATCCGTCTCGAGCGGACGCCGGCTCACCCCCGGCGGACACCAATCCGTCTCGAGCGGACGCCGGCTCACCCCCGGCGGACGCCCATCCACCCCGAGCGGACGCCCATCCACCCCGAGCGGACGCCTGCCCACCCCGGGGGGACGTCCGGTGCGACTGCTTCGCGAGCCCGGCGGGGTGCATCTCTCGGAGCGCATCCGGGAGCTGGTGAAGGACCCGGCGCTGACCGTGTCGCCGCAGGCGGAGGCGCTGCTGTACGCGGCGGCGCGTGCCCAGCTGGTCCAAGAGCGGCTGGGGCCGCTGTTGGCGGAGGGCGCGCTAGTGCTGTTGGACCGCTTCGTGGACTCCTCGCTGGCCTACCAGGGGGCGGGCCGGGAGCTGGGGGTGGAGCGGATCCGGGCGATCAACCTATTCGCCACGGGAGCCCTGGCTCCCGACCGCACGCTGCTGCTGCGCATCTCCCCGACGGCGGGGCGTGCGCGCCAAGGCACGCGGGCGCTCGATCCGGATCGCCTGGAGCGGGAGGGGGAGGAGTTCTTCGCGCGGATTGCCGCCGCCTACGAGGAGCTGGCGCGGGCGGAGCCCGGGCGAATCAGGACGATCGACGCCGAGCAGTCCCCCGAGCGCGTGCTCGAGGATGCGCTTGCGGCGCTCGCAGATCTGCTCTGAAGACCCCTATTAGTATAACTTTAGTAGTAGTAGTTTAGTAGTGATAGCAACGGGGGGAGCGAGCAATGATATTAAAATTCGAGCCACTGTATAATGATAGTTATACACAACTCCAAAAGAAATATACGCACCTCCATGTACCCCACCGGGCATCGCCCCATCCTCATTGCCCCTGCGGGCCTGAGGCGGGGCACGGGGGCTAGCATTGGCGTTCAATGCCTCTCGGCGCTCTCATCGGCCGCGGTCTCGCGCTCGCGGTCACGCTCACCACCAGGACCGTGCCCGTCACCACCCGGGCGGGGTCCGCCACGTCGCTGTCCACGGGCGCGATCGTGGCGGCGGCGCTGGCGGTGCTGTTGATCGTCGTGTGCCTCGCATGGGGGGCGGCGCGGTGGTGGGCGTATGAGCCTCGCTGGGTGGTCTCCCTGCGCCACTGCCTGGCGGAGGCGGGCTGGCGCCTGGCGGGCACCTGGGATGAGTTCTCCGACTGGGCCAGATTGGGTCGCTGAGCTCGACCGGAGGGGCCGGAATCCCGCTCCAGACCTAGTAAACTGAGTGTCTGGCTCGCAACGGAAAACATCCGACCGCCCAGCGCGGGACGATGCTCGGCCCAGGTAACTCAGAGTCGAGTAGGCGTCCCCCGAGCGACGCCGGCGCGGAAGGAGCAAGGCCGATGCAGACAACGTCCCGCCCCACCACCATCGAGGAGGCGTCCCCCGGCGTCGCGCTGTCGGTCGAGCGCCTGTTCACCTCCCCCGAGACCCACCCGTTCGACGCGGTGGAGTGGGAGCTGCGCGATGCGCGCATCGGCCACGGGGACCGCGTGGCGTTCGAGCAGCGCGGGGTGGAGTTCCCCAAGAGCTGGTCGCAGAACGCCACCAACATCGTTGCCCAGAAGTACTTCCGCGGACAACTGGACCGTCCCGAGCGCGAGCACTCGGTCAAGCAGATGATCGGCCGCGTGGCGGGCACGATCGCCACGTGGGGGCGCGAGCGGGGCTACTTCGCGACCGACGAGGACGGCGATGCCTTCGAGGCGGAGCTGACCCACATCTTGCTGCACCAGCTGGCGGCGTTCAACTCGCCGGTGTGGTTCAACGTGGGCTTCGAGGAGAACCCCCAGTGCAGCGCGTGCTTCATCCTCTCCGTGGAGGACACGATGGAGTCGATCCTCGACTGGAACACCAAGGAGGGGATGATCTTCCGCGGGGGCTCGGGGTCGGGCATCAACCTCTCCAACATCCGCGGCTCGATGGAGCCGCTGGCCAAGGGGGGCACGGCCTCGGGGCCGGTGTCGTTCATGCGCGGGGCGGACTCGTGGGCGGGCACAATCAAGTCCGGCGGCAAGACGCGGCGGGCGGCGAAGATGGTGGTGCTCGACGTGGACCACCCGGACATCCGCAAATTCATCTGGTGCAAGGCCAAGGAGGAGGACAAGGCCCAGGCGCTCAGGGACGCGGGCTTCGACATGTCGATCGACGGGGAGGGCTTCACGTCGATCCAGTTCCAGAACGCGAACAACTCGGTGCGGATCACGGACGAGTTCATGCGCGCCGTGGAGGAGGACCGCGAGTGGCGCCTGACCGCGCGTGCGACGGGGGAGCCGGTGGGCGAGCCGGTCCCGGCGCGCGAGCTGATGCGCGAAATCGCCGAGGCCGCGTGGCGCTGCGCGGACCCGGGGGTGCAGTACGACACGACGATCAACCGCTGGCACACCAGCCCCAACTCGGGGCGGATCAACGCGTCCAATCCGTGCAGCGAGTACATGCACGTGGACGACTCCGCCTGCAACCTGGCGTCGCTGAACCTGATGCGGTTCCGCCGCCCCGACGGCACGCTCGACGTGGAGTCCTTCGAGCACGCAGTGGACATCGTGCTGCTCGCCCAGGAGATCGTGGTGGGGCCCTCCTCCTACCCAACGGAGGAGATCGCGGTCAACGCGCGGGCCTTCCGCCAGCTCGGCCTGGGCTACGCGAACCTCGGGGCGTACCTGATGGCGGACGGGATGCCCTACGACTCCGAGGCGGGCCGCGGCACGGCGGCGGCGATCACGGCGCTGATGACCGGTCGCGCGTACCGCCGCTCGGCGCAGATCGCGGGGGCGCTCGGCCCCTACGAGCGCTACGAGGAGAACCTCGACGAGCACAACGGGGTGATGCGGATGCACCGCGACGCGGCCCATGCGATCCCCGCTGAGACCTGCGCGGACGGCGGGCTGCTCGGAGCGGCGCGCGACTCGTGGGACGAGGCGGTGGCGCTGGGGGAGCGCCTGGGCTACCGCAACGCGCAGGCCACGGTGCTGGCCCCGACGGGGACGATCTCGTTCCTGATGGACTGCGACACGACGGGGGTGGAGCCGGACTTCTCGCTGGTCAAGTTCAAGGAGCTGGTGGGGGGTGGACAGATGACGATCGTCAACCGCACGGTCCCGTTGGCGCTCCAGACCCTCGGCTACTCCGAGCAGCAGGTCGAGCAGATCGAGGCGCACCTCGCCGAGCACGGCACGATCGTGGGCGCCCCGGACCTCAAGGAGGAGCACCTGCCGGTGTTCGACGTGGCGGTTGGGGAGCGGGCGATCTCGCACATGGGCCACCTGCAGATGATGGGGGCGGTGCAGCCGTTCATCTCGGGGGCGATCTCGAAGACGGTCAACCTGCCGCAGAGCGCCACGGTGGAGGACATCGCGGATGCCTACACGCAGGCGTGGCACCTGGGGATCAAGGCGCTGGCGATCTACCGCGACGGCTCGAAGACGGCGCAGGCGCTGCGCACCGACGCGCAGCAGGGCGAGCCAACGGCGAAGGTCGACGTGGACGCGGTGGTCGAGCAGGCCGTGACCAAGGCGCTCGCGGAGGCGGGCCCGCGCCGCAAGCGGATGCCGAGGGAGCGCCAGTCGATCACCCACAAGTTCTCGATCGGGGGCCACGAGGGGTACATCACGGCGGGGATGTACGAGGACGGCACGGTGGGGGAGATCTTCCTGACGGACATCGGCAAGGAGGGCTCGACGCTGCGGGGCATGATGAACTCGTTCGCCACGGCGATCTCGATCGCGCTCCAGTACGGGGTGCCGCTGGAAACGCTGGTGCAGAAGTTCAGCTACATGCGCTTCGAGCCGGAGGGAATCACGGGTAACCCGGAGATCCCGTTCGCGAAGTCGATGCCGGACTACATCATGCGCTGGCTGGCGTCGCGCTTCCTCGACACGGATGCCCAGGAGGAGCTCGGCATCCTCACCCCGGAGGTGCGCGCCCGCAAGGCGGCACAGGAGGCGGCGCAGTCGGTGATCTCCTCCGACACGGCGGGCCCCGCCACGAGCGACAAGCCGACGGCGGCGGGCATCCCCAAGGCGTCGGGCGGCAACGGCGGTGCGAGTGCCCCGACGGCAGCGTTCACAGACACGCCCCCGGTAGTCCCCGCGAGGCTGCAGGGTCTCGACCTCGGCCCGGCGTGCAGCCAGTGCGGGGGGATGATGCAGCGCACGGGGTCTTGCTACACGTGCTCAAGCTGCGGAAATAATACGGGCTGCGGCTGATCAGGTCAGCAGCCGTGATCAAGTCAGCAGCCGGTCACCCGCGGCGTGTTCGGCGACTGCGGCGCCGGCCTCGGAGCGGCCGAGCATGGAGATGAAGACGGCGGCGAAGGCGATGCCGAAGACGAGGAACTCGATGAAGCACATGCCGGCGCCGGCGAGGTGCTGGTCGTTGACGGCGGAGAGGCCGAAGGCGCGGGGGGCCGCGGCGTAGAGGGGGTACTGGGTGTGGGCGAGCCAGGTGAGGGGCACGCAGATGGCGGCGCTGGCGAGGCGGGAGAAGCCGAGCAGGGCGAGGCGCTCGCCGCCGGGGCGCAGGCGGGCGCGGGGGAGGGGGTCGACGATCAGCCACCAGAGGGCGAGGCCGGTGTAGAAGAGGGTGGCGTGCTCGACGGCGTGCACGGTGGGGTGCTGGGCGGCGAAGTCGAACATGGCGGGGATCGCCCACACCCATGTGGCGAGCGCCCACAGGGGGATAGCCAGCCAGGGGGAGGTGAGCAGCGCGAGGACGCGGCCGAAGCGCCCGCGGGGGGCCACCGCGATCAGTGCCTCGCGGGAGAGCCCCAGGGGCAGCAGGGGTCGGCGCAGACCGAGCACGAGCAGGGCGGGGGCGATGTCGGAGAGCAGCACGTGCTGGGCCATGTGGGCGGAGAGCAGGTAGCGGTCGCCGATGGGGTCGAGCGGGGAGAGCAGCGCCACGGCGAGCACGAGCAGGCCGGCCGTGTAGGGGACCCAGTGGCTGGCTCCGATCGCTGAGGAGCGGGAGGCGGCGCGGCGGTAGGCGCGCATGTAGAGAACGCCCGCGAGCCCGAGGGCGAGGATCACGATCGGGTTGAACGTCCAGGAGCCCCAGCCGGGCACGTGCAACATGCGCGGCATCCTATCGATAGCCGCCGCGGGGAGCGCTCAACTGGAGCCGTATGAGGCCGGTGGGGCGGGTTCGTCGCGGATGGCGGCGAGCTCGCTGAGCAGCTGGGACCCGGTGGTGCCGCCGAGCACGCGCAGGCGGGGAAGCCGGTAGGGGTCGCCGCCGGGCTGGGCCCAACCGGGGACGACGGTGGTGGAGCCGCGGTAGCCGGCGGCGTGCACGGCTTCGAGCACGGCGGCATCGTAGTGGCCGGAGGGGTAACAGAACCAGTTGACGGGGACGTGGTAGAGGCGCTGGACTTCGCTGCGGGCGACGGCCACCTGGTAGTGCAGCTGGGCGGGGTCGAGGGTGATGAGGTCGGCGTGGCTGAAGCCCTGGGTGTCGAGCTCCCAGCCGCCGGCCACGAGGCCGCGGACCTGGGTGGGGGAGAGGCCGCCCTGGGAGGGGGGTAGGCCGGTGAGCTGCAGGTTCTCCACCCCGGCCCACCCCAGCCGGCGCAGGAGGGGGAGGGCGTTGGTGTACTGGGACTGGTAGCCGTTGTCGAAGGTGAGGACGATCGGTTTGCTGGAGGGCAGGGGGACCCCTTCCTTCCAGTTGGCCCACAGCTGATCCTGGGTGACGGCGTGGTAGCCGGCGTGGGCGAGGGCGTGGATCTGTTCGGAGAACTCTTCGGCGGGCACGTAGAGGCCGGGGAAGGGCGCCCCCGCGGGTGGGGGATTGATGACGTGGTACATCAGAATGGGCACCGCCTCGGTGCCGTGGGGGCCTTTGACGGCCGCGTGGGGGACAGCGCGCACGCCTGCACCACCCTTGGCGCCGCCCGCGGGGCCCTTGGAGGCCGAAGGAGTGGAGGACCGCGGCGCGGAGGAGCCGCCGCCGGCGAGCACGACCACTGCGAGCACCGCGGCGAGCACGGCGAGGAGGCCCGCAAGGACGACCATCCGCCGCCGGCGGGTCTGGGCGAGCTCGCGGCGGCGGGCCTCGCGGCGGGCTTGCAGGCGCTCGCTGTCCAGTGTGCCTCCGCTCAGTTCAGACGGCTCTTGAGGGCGCTGGCGGCGGAGAACTTGGCGGCCTTGCTGGCGGCGATGCTGATGGTCTCACCGGTGGCGGGGTTGCGTCCCTGCCGGGCAGCGCGGTTGCTGACGCTGAACTTGCCGAAACCAGCGAGGGCGACCTCACCACCGGCGGCGAGCTCGTCGGAGACCGCCTCGATCGTCGCCTCCAGAGCTTGACGGGCCTGGGTGGGGGCGAGTCCGGTGCGCTCCGCGACCTTGTCGGCCAAATCGTTCTTGGTCATATGGCACTCCTCCATGGGTGGGGTGGTGATTGCTTAAAGAGGGCAGCTTAACGACCGCGACGGACGGTATCGCCTGGACGAACACCCTCGCGGCGGGGCGTGGCGGCGTCAGGCGGGAGCGGCGGCTTACGCGGAGACCGCATGGGCGGGGGCGTGGCGGCGTCAGGGCGGAAGCGAAGCGGCTCACGCGGAGACCGGCACAGGCGGGGGCGCGGCGTCGTCAGGCGGGAGCTGAGCGGCTTACGCGGAGACTCGCACGGGCGGCGGCGGAGCGGGGCGCTCCTGGACGACGGGGGCACGCTGGGGGAGGCGACCGGCGGCGTAGAGGGTCCAGAGGGCGGCGATCCAGCAGGCGCAGGCGAGGCCGACGTGAACCCAGACGAGCTCGGTGGGGAGGTGGGTCTCGTACTGGTCGAGACCGACGGCTCCCTGGAGGGCGAGGAGCACGCAGACGAGGGTGGTCGAGCGGCGCATCGCCGGGTCGGCATCGCGGCGACGGGCCAGCCACCAGACGAGGAGGGCCAGGAGCCCGAAGGCAACGGCGATCTCGGCGTGGCGGTGGATGACGAAGTCCATGGTGCCACGCCCGTGGAAGTCGAGGCGGTTGATCGGTTCCCCGGGGTTGCCCCCGGCGTGGGGGCCGGCGGCGGTGGCGGCGGTGCCGGCGAAGATCGTGAGCGCTCCGAGGGCGACAAGTGCGCGGGCGGACCACACGAGGGTGCGATCGCCGCCGCGGGGGCGCTGGCCGAAACGGGGACCGATTGGGGAGACACTCGCTCCGCCGAAGCCGGGAGACACTCGCCTGTGGCGAGCATCCCCGCTTCGGCCAGCATCCCCAAATCGGCCAGCGCCGAAGGCGAGTGTCTCCCGGCTTCGGTCGGGCTCGTACTGGGCGCGCCAGGCCAGGGCGGTGGCGGCCACGAGGATCAGCATGGAGAGGGAGAAGTGGCCCATGACCCAGCCATAGTCGAGCTTGCCGCGCACGGTGAGCCCACCGAGCACGGCCTGGCAGACGACGCCGATGGGCAGCAGCGCGCCGAGCCACACAAGATCGCGGCGGTAGGGTCGGCGGCGCAGCGCCCCGAGCCAGGCGAAGCCGGCGGCGAGCACGACGGGCACGGAGATGACGCGGTTGGAGAACTCGATCACCGCGTGGGTGGAGAGGGGGGGGTAGAGTTTGCCGTAGCACTCGGGCCACTGGGGGCAGCCGAGCCCGGAGTCGGTGAGCCGCACGGCGGCGCCGGTGAGCACGATCAGGGTGAGGGCGACGAGCGCGCAGTACGCCACGAGCACGTACTGGCGGGAGGTGAGGGTGTAGCCGTTGGTGCGCTCGCGCAGGCGCTCTAAGCGGAGGGCCATGGACGTGAAGTTTGCCAGCTATAGGCCGGCGGACCGTCAGTCCTCATACACGAACGGCAGTTCCCCGGCGATCTCGCGCAGCAGGGGAGCTGATGCGTCGCGGGCGGAGACGATGGGCTCGATCTCGGCGGGCCACTGGATCCCGACCTCGGGGTCGTTCCAGGCGATGCCGCGTTCGAGGGCGGGGTCGTGGTAGGCGGTCTGCTTGTAGAGAACGTCGGCGACGTCGCTGAGCACGCAGAAGCCGTGGGCGAAGCCGACGGGCACGTAGAGCTGGCGCATGCTCTCATCGTCGAGCTCGAGGGCCTCCCAGTGGGCGTAGGTGGGGGAGCCGCGGCGGAGGTCGACGATCACGTCGATGATGCGCCCGCGGGCGCAGCGCACGAGCTTGGCGACGCCGTCGCCGACTTGAAAGTGCATTCCCCGCACGACTCCGCGGGTGGAGCGGGAGTGGTTGTCCTGGATGAAGCGCTCGTGGGGGGGAATGCCGACGGAGGGGTGCCACTCAAGGCGGTAGGTCTCGCAGAAGAAGCCGCGCTGGTCGGCGAACACGGGGGGTTCGAGCACGAGGGGCCCGTGGAGGCGGGTGAGGGGGAGGGGGTTCACGCGGCGGACAACGGTACTCGAAGAGAGAGACTACGTATTGAAAATTGGCTTGCGTCGAACGATAGTTATACGCAACTCAAAAAAAGATATACACACTCAGGCCAGCTTGAAAACCTCAGGCCAACTGCACCCGAAGGCCGGCTCAAAAATATTGCCCTCGGGCCCCACCCAACAAAACTGGTCGACGAGCGCGCGCAAGAGCCCTCGATTGCGAGGCAGCGCGGCTTCGGTTCAGCGTGGGCCAATCAGCGGGGCTGGCCAGGGGGGCCTTCAGCGGGGCTGTCCAGCGGGGCCTTCAGCGGGGCTGTCCAGCGGGGCCGCCCCCAGCGGCGCGGTCAGTGGTGATGGTGGTGGTGCTTACGACGGCGGGGGGCGCGGTGGTAGATGACGACGCTCCGTTCGGAGGTGTTGCGGAGCTTGTCGACGGCGAAGAAGCTGAGGATGTGCCGGCCATAGCGGATGCTCGCGGCGCCGTGCCAGCGAATCGCCCCGGCAAGGGTGTGGGGAAAGGCCTGGTTGGTGTAGTTGCGGATGAGCTTGCCGTCGATCTTGAGGGTGATGCGCCCGACGCCCTGGGAGTCGCGGGCGGAGACGCTGATGGGGAGGGCGCCGGTGTAGGTGGTGTGGTCGGAGGGGGCGGAGACGTTGATGGCGGGACCGGAGAAGGAGCCGCAGGGTTCTGAGAGCTGGTCGCCGTGGTGGGCGAAGTCCTGCAAGGCGGCGAAGGAGGGCTTGCGGGAGCCGCCGGCGCGCAGCAGTCCGGAGACGATGGGGCCCTGGTCCTGGAAGGAGAACCAGAGGGCGACCTGGACGTAGGAGTCCTGGGCGAGGCAGTGGTAGGCCTGGTCGAGGTAGGTGGCCTGCTGAACGTCGGAGACGCCCTGGAGCTTCTGCCCGGCCCAGGCGCCTTCGGCGCAGGTGGCCCCGGTGGTGCGCCAGGAGAGCTCGGTCATCCAGATGGGCTTGTCGTCGCCGTTGGCGAGCATGACGGCGTGGACTTCGCGGTAGGAGAGGAAGGAGTCGGGGATCAGGCGTCCGGAGCCTTCGCGCACGAAGGAGTAGGGGGAGGCGACGTCGCAGGCGGTGTCGTCATGGACGGCGACGGCGTCGAAGGAGCCCTTGGCGCCGTTCTGGTAGAGGGCTTCGAGGAAGGGGTAGTCGTTGCCGGTGAGCCCGCCGACGAGCACGGTGGCATTGGGTTCGGCGGCCTTGATGGCGGGGTAGGCGGCCCGGAGCAGGGCGGCGTAGGCGCCGGGATTGGGGGCGCCGACCCACCAGCTGGGGGAGTCCTCCTCGTTCCAGAGCTCATAGGCGGAGACCTGCGAGCCCCAGTGCTGGGCGAGGAAGCCGACGAAGGCGGCGTAGTCCTGGGGGTTGGCGGGGGGTGTGTGTTCGTCGGAGGAGCCGGTCTCCCAGGAGGGGGTGTTGACGACGTCGGCGATCACCTTGGTGCCGGGGGGGAGTTCGTGGAAGAATTTTTCGTAGGTGCCGAGCCAGGCGGTGGAGTAGGCCCCGGGGGCGGGCTCGATGTCGGGCCAGGTGACGAAGATGCGCACCCAGTGGGTGCCGAGGGCCTTCAGATCGGCGATGTGGGGGGCGCCGGTGTTGGAGATGACGACCCCGGGTTCGGCGGCGGGCGCGGATACGGCGCCAGCCCCGAGCACGAGGGCGAGCAGCCCAGCGATGAGGACACCGGCGAGCGGAGTCCGCGGGAGGCGGTGGCGCGGGCGGGTCTCCATCCCTCTGAGCATCGTAGGTCGCAAGGAAGCGCTTGACGCCAGACCCGGGGAATCGACAGATGGAGGGGTATTTTGGGATCGTCCGCGTGGGTGGGTGAGGCCACCTGAGCTGGTGGGCGCGGGGCTTCCGTGCCCCGCGACGAGGGGATCAGCCAGGCTCGCCACGCATATGACCGAGCGCCTGCGCGTGCAGCCAGCGCTGGAAGCGCTCTTCCCCGTCGGAGAATGGATTCGGCGGCTCGGACGTGCTGTCCCGCTCGGCGTCGAGCAGTGCCTCGCGGTAGCTTGCGCGCATCCACGGTTCGAGCAGGGTCCCACCGGGCATCGCGTCGAACAACGGCGGCGTCTCGCTGGCCGCGCGGTAGCCGTGTGCGATCAGGCGCGTGGCGTACTCTCGGGAGAGACGTGCCACGCCCGGCCGCTCATCCAGGGTCGGCCACCAATGGGCGTGCTCCCGCCAGGTCAGCCGCTGCGGGCGCTCGGGGTCGTAGCTGCAGGCGAAGTGGAAGTGGCGCAGCGGCCCGCCGTCGATCTCCGGCACGTCCCCGGCCCACCGCACGTCGCGCGTGTGCAGGTTCCAGCCTGCCACGTTGCACCCGCGGTCGCGCAGCACGTGGTGCTCGAACAGCGCCATCGCGAGCGTCAGCCAGGTCTGGGCGAGCATCAGCCCGCGCTGAACGTCGAACACGCAGCGGCGCGCCGTGCGCTCTGCCCACCAGCGCAGGAACTCCGACCCCCCGTCTCCCACGCCCAGGAGGCCCGCGTTCATCACGCCGGCGCGGATGAAGGTCTGCTCAGGGCTGTCCACCTTCCATAGGGGGTGCGGGTCCAGCGAGTGGGGGGAGAGCACCAGCGAGTGCCTGCGCGCAAGCTCGGCTATGGGGGTGAGGTCGCCGTAGACGCAGCCGTCGGCGTCGAGCAGCACGACCGGTCCCTGCCCGCGCGCGAGCATCTCCGTCAACAGCCTCGACTTCAACGAGGCGACCACTCCTTGGGCGGTGTACATCGTGGCCCGGCGGTGCAGCTCTCGCTCCTCGATACCCACGTCGGCGGGTCCCAGCACCTCGAACATCGCTCCGTCTGCGAGCTCGCGTCGCGGGTCGTCGACGATCAGCACGGAGAAGCCGGCGCCCGGATTGTGCGCGAGGAACGACTCCGCGAGTACCCGTGCGTGAGCGGCGTAGTTACGGGCTATGACAGTGCAGCCGTGGATCGCCATCTCCTCTACAGAGAACGCCGTAGGATAGGTGCGGCGCGCGAGCGGACGCGTGGCGCGCGAAAAGAGGAGGGCGGATGCAGAACGGCAGATGGGCCACTCGGGACCTCGCGCCGGCTCTTCCGGGGAGCGAGTTCGTGCTCACGCTGTGGACCGACGACGCCGTCCTGGCCGGGCTCGCCGACGTGGCCGGGATCGATCGCGTCGGGGTGGACCTCGAGATGCGCGGCAAGCGGGAGCGGCAGGCGGGGCTGGGTACGTGGATCTCCACGCACCGGATCGAGCGCCTCCCCGCGGTGCGCGGCGCGCTGGCGCGGGCTCGTCTGTTCGCGCGCGTCAACCCGGTGTCCGCGGACACCTCCGAGGAGGTCGAGCGCCTGCTCGGACTGGGGGTGGAGGTGCTGATGCTGCCGATGTTCCGCAGCGCCGAGGAGGTGGCACGGTTCGCGGAGGTGGTGGCTGGCCGCGCCGCGGTCGTGCCGCTGCTCGAGACGCGTGCCGCGGCCGAGGACATCGAGCGCGTGGCGGGCGTGGAGGGAGTGCGGGAGATACACCTTGGCATCAACGACCTCGCGCTCGACCTTGGCCTGCCCAACCGCTTCGCGGTGCTGGATTGTGAGCTTGTGGAGCGGGTATCCGCACACGTGCGCGAGGCGGGTCTGCGTCTCGGGGTCGGGGGAATCGGTCGTGTCGACGACGCCGGCCTGCCGATCGCCTCGGATCTGATCTACGCGCAATATCCACGCCTGGGTGCGACGGCTGCGCTGATCTCGCGCGCCTTCCTCGGCCCAGGCGCGGGCGGGTTGGGCGAGGAGATAGCTCGCAGTCGCGCACGGCTGGCGCGCTGGTACGCTGCGAGCCAGGTTGAGCTTCAGGAGGCGCATGAGGCATTCCGTGCGGCACTCGAGCGCTGCACAAGCTGGTAGGCGCCGAGCGCCGCTGCTGGCGATCGCGGCGGTCGCCGTGGGGTGTGCGCTCCCGGGTGCCAGCGTGGCGAGTATCACTTTCGGCGACGAACTGGGTGTCCCGCGGACGCGCATGACGACCTACGCGTGCGGTGCGCCGTGCACGCTCTCGACGACCGTCTCACCCGCGCGCCTGTCGGTTTTCAGGTCCCCGATCACCGGCACGATCGTGCGCTGGCGGATCGAGACCGACGCCGAATCGGTCGCGCAAAAGGTCAGGCTGCGCGTGCTCGCGCCCACGGCGATGGATGGATTCACCGGCGCCGAAGACGAAGAGTTCACTGGCGTGGGGAGCAGCGCAGCGGTGCCGGTCCCCACCATCGCGGGGACCTTCACGTTCCCCACTCGCGTGCCGATCGTCGCGGGTGACTTCATCGGCTTGGACACCGAGGGCAAGGCGCTCGGTGCGGTCGCGGTCGAGGAAGAGAGCGTTAGGGTGTTCGATCCGCCGCTGGGCGACTTCGGCCCTGCGCGGACGGGCGCTCATGAGGACTATGCGCTACTCGTCAACGCCGACGTCATCCCTGCGCCACGAATCATGCGCCTGCGCCGGTGTCGTTCCGTGCGGCATCGTCGGGTCCGACAATGCCGGCGGGGCCGGCGCCGGGAGGCGCCCAGTGCTACTGAGCGCGCGTGGTCACTCGCCCCGCGAGCGCCTTGGCGGCCCGCAGCGGTCTGGTGACCCGCCAGCTGGGGGAGCTCACGATTTCGCCTATGACGTCGCGCAGGTGCTCGAGCTCGATGGCCAGCTGCTCGCGTCGGCCCTCGAGCTCGGCGATCGACGAGTCGCGCTCCACGATCATCCCTTCGGCCTGCTCGAGCTCCGCCGTGACCCGTTCGGCCCAGCGGACCGTGTCATCACGATCGGCGCCCAGCTCGCGGATGCGCGCGAGCAGAGTCCTGGTTTCGAGCATCGCCTGCGCCAGCTCCTGCGCGCTCACGGGGTCCCCTGACTCCTGCGCCCCGCCCGCGGGGGCGCCGGAGGGATCGGGAGAGGTGGTGGTGGATGCTCGACTGGGCTCCGCGGATACGCCCTGCGCGCGTTCGAGCGCGAGCGGCTCGAGCCAGCGCACGAAGCTCTCTTCGCCGTGCGAGAACGGGTTGGGGGGCTCCTCCGCGCCATCCTCCTCGGCCGCCATCAGCGCCTCGCGGTAGCTCGCGCGCATCCACGATTCGATCGACGCCCCGCCGGGCATCGTGTCGAACAGGGGCGGGGACGCGGTGGCCTGACGGTGGCCGTGCGCGAACAGGCGCTCGGCGTACTCGCGCGAGAGGCGGGCCACGCCGGGGCGCTCTTGGAGGGTTGGCCACCAGTGGGCGTGCTCCTGTGCGGTCAGCCGCTCGGGGTGCTCGGGGTCGTAGCTGCACGCGAAGTGGTAGTGGCGCAACGGCCCCCCGTCGATCGTGGGCGCATCCCCCTCCCATTGCACGTCGCGCGTGTGCAGGTTCCAGCCCGCCACGTTGCACCCGCGGTCGCGGAGTATGTGGTGCTCGAACAGCGCGGGGGCGAGCATCAGCCAGGTCTGCTCGAGGAACAGCCCGCGCTCCGGATCGAATATGCAGCGGCGCGCCATGCGCTCTGCCCACCACTGAAGGAACGTCTGGGCGCCCTCGCCGATGCCGATGAAGCCCGCGTTCATCACTCCGGCGCGGATGAAGATCTGCTCGGGGCCATCCACCTTCCAGAGGGGATAGGGGTCCAGCGAGTGGGGCGAGAGCACGAGTGAGTGGCGCTGCGCGAGCTCGGCCACGTGCTCCAGATCGTCGTAGACGTAGCTGTCGGCGTCGAGGAAGAGAATCGGTCCGTCTCCCCGGGAGAGCAGCTCCAGCAGCAGGTTCGGCTTCATCGAGACGGCCAGCCCCTGTGTCAGATACATGGTGGCCCTGCGGTTCAGCTCCGGCAGGTCGACGCCGATGTCGGCCGGGGCGAGCGTATGAAACGGCTCGTCGCGGTCGTGGGGGCCCGGTGAGTCGTCGATCACGAGCGCGGAGAACTCCGCGCCCGGGTGGCGCGCGAGGAACGACTCGGCCAGCACGCGGGTGTGGGCCAGGTAGTGAGAGGTCGTGATCGTGCAGCCGTGCATCGCAGCAGTCCGCTCGGGGACGCCGCAGGATAGCCGCCCCACTGCGCCTCGCCTCCTATCCGCGTCCTTTTGGGGATGCTCCCCGGACTCGACTCACGCTTAGCTCGTGCACGCTCATCGATCTCCCGGCTCCCCTGAGTGACCCCGCATTGCGGCGGGCTGGCTCTCGAGGTGTTCGCTCGCGCGCTGCACGAGCCACTCGTGGAAGCGTGGCTCGCCGTCCGAGAACGGGTTCGGCGGCTCCTCCGCACCATCGAGCTCGGCCTCCAGCAGCGCCTCGCGGTAGACCGCGCGCACCCGCGGCTCGATCTGCCCCCCGCCGGGCAGCGCGTCGAACGCCTGGGTCTTCGCCCGGGCTTCGCGGTGGCCGTGCGCGATCAGGCGCTCGGCGTACTCGCGCGAGAGGCGCGCCACGCCGGGGCGCTCTTGGAGGGTTGGCCACCAGTGGGCGTGCTCCTGTGCGGTCAGCCGCTCGGGGTGCTCGGGGTCATAGCCGCACGCGAAGTGGAAGTGACGCAGCGGCTCCCCGTCGATCCGCGGCGCATCCCCCTCCCATTGCACGTCGCGCGTGTGCAGGTTCCAGCCCGCCACGTTGCACCCGCGGTCGCGCAGCACGTGGTGCTCGAACAGCGCCATCGCAAACGTCAGCCAGGTCTGGTCGAGCAGCAGCCCGTGCGGCGCGTCCAGCAGGCAGCGGCGTGCGGTGCGCTCTGCCCACCACTGCAGGAACGCCCGCGCGCCGCCGCCGGCGCCAAGGAAGCCCGCGTTCATCACACCCGCGCGGATGAACTCCTGCTCGGGGCTGCTCACCCGCCAGAGGGGGTGCTCCTCCGGGGAGTGCGGGGAGAGCACCAGCGAGTGCCTCTGCGCGAGCTCGGCCACGTGGGTGAGATCCCCGTAGACGCAGCTGTCGGCGTCGAGGAACAGGACGGGGCCGTACCCGCGGGCGAGCAGGGCCAGCATGAGATTCGGCTTCAACGAGCAGGCCAGGCCCAGCGCCGGGTATACGGTGGCCCTGCGGCTCAGCTCCTGTGCGTCGATGCCGATGTCGGCGGGGGCGAGCGTCTCGAGCCGCTGCTCGCCGGTGGACGCTGGCGTCTCACGCCGCTCGCGGGTGGACGCGGGTGTCTCGCGCTGCTTGCCGGTGAGCGCTCGTGTCTCGCGCTGGTCGCGGGTGTACGTTGGTGTCTCGCGCTGCTCGCCGGTGGACGCTGGCGTCTCTCGCCGCTCGCCGTCCGGTGTGGGCGTGCGCGGCGCGCCGTCGATCGCAAGCACCGCGAAGCGCGCCCCTGGGTTGTGGGCGAGAAAGGACTCGGCGAGCACGCGCGCGTGGGCCGCATAGCGAGAGGTCGTGATCGTGCAGCCGTGCATCGCGGGTCATTGCGTCACGCTGAGGCGTCGCCGGGTTCGCGTTGCGAGCTCGCTCAGCAGGTCGCTGGACTCTATGTGCCTGGCGGGGATCGCGGGCGACGGCCAGCGCGGCCGTCGCGGCCGCGGCCTGCGAGCCGGCCTCCGCCGCCCGCGCGCTGGCTTGCTCGAGCTGTGCACCGAGCCAATCCCCCCCCTGCCAGGCCACGCCCGCGGCCCATCGGTTGTTCGATGTGAATGCTCTCATATTCACCGAACGGACTCACGGCCCCGGACGGAGCCCGTACGCACGCTTCGGCGCGGTGGTGGCCCCCCGCGCGGATACCCTTCTCAGCACACACATGCACCAGTCCGCCCCGCCACCGGTCGCCGTCGATCGGGTCCACAAGCGCTTCGAGATTCCCCGCGAGCAGGTGAACACGCTCAAGGAGCGGGTGCTGCACCCGTTCCGCCGCGGCGTCACCGACACGCTGCACGGGCTGCGGGGCGTCTCCTTCGCCGTGCAGCCAGGTGAATTCTTCGGGATCGTCGGGCGCAACGGCTCGGGCAAGTCGACGCTGCTGAAGTGCCTCGCGGGGATCTACGGGGTGGACAGCGGGAGCATCTACGTCAACGGGCGCATGTCCACCTTCATCGAGCTCGGCGTCGGCTTCAACCCCGACCTGCCCGCGCGCGACAACGCGCTGCTGAACGCCACCATGCTCGGGCTCAGCCCACGCGAGGCGCGCCGGCGCTTCGACAGCGTGATCGACTTCGCCGAACTGCGCGAGTTCGTCGACCTGAAGATCAAGAACTACTCCTCCGGGATGCTCGTGCGCCTCGCCTTCTCGGTGATGATCCACGTCGACGCCGAGATCCTCCTGATCGACGAGGTGCTCGCCGTCGGCGACGCCGCCTTCCAGCAGAAGTGCTTCGACGAGTTCGAGCGCATCCACGCGAGCGGCGCCACGATCCTGTTCGTCACCCACGACATGGGTGCCGTGCAGCGTTTCTGCGATCGCGCCCTGCTGCTCGAGCACGGCCGTCCCGTGGAGATGGGCGATCCCGAGCACGTCGGCAACCGCTATCTGGAGCTCAACTTCTCCGCGCAGGCCCGCGCGGTCGAGCAGGCCGCGGCCGCCGAGGAGGAAGCCGCGGCTCGCGCCCCCCTCCCCGACCGTGGTGCGAACGGCGCCAACCCCGCCGCCGCACACGCCTTTGGGACCGCCCAGACCAGCAACCCAAATCCCATCCCCTCCCAACCAGCGCGGGGACTTGAGCCCGCGGCGGGCGTCGGGGCCGGCGAATCGGCGGACGGTTCGCGGCCGTCCACCGGGGCACCCGCAGTGGGCGAGCGGGAGGGTGGGGCCGCGGGGCGACGGGACGGCGACGGCGCGGCGGAGATCCTCGCGGCGTGGTGCGAGGACGAGGCCGGAGAGCGCACCGAGACGCTGCCAAACGGCAGGCCGTGCACGTTCGCGGCGCATCTGCGCTTCCGCGAGGATGTGGAGAACCCCGTGTTCGAGCTCACCGTGCAGAACAGCCACCGCGACCACCTGCTGTCGGCCTCCAACCTGGCGAGCGAACCCCGCCGCGGCGCCTTTCGGGCGGGGGAGGAGGTCACCTTCCGCGTCCGCTTCGAGAACGTCCTCGCTCCCGATCGCTACCACGTGACCCCCGCCGTGACCCGCCAGGGCGGCGCCTGGATCGACCGGCGCGAGCGGATGCTCTCGGTCGTGGTCACCGGTGCCCGCCGCTCCGAGGCCCTGCTGGAGCTGCCCTACGAGCTCGCCATCGAGCGCGGCGCCCCGCGGGCGACGAAAGCCGAGCTGGTGCGGTGAGCGCACCACTCACCACCCCCGCCGCGCAGCCCGTGGGAGCCGGCGAGCAGGGGGGCCCCCCGCAGCCAGGGGGCGCTCCGGAGCCAGGGGGCGCCGCTGAGCGCCCGGGCGCCGGCGCGCCGCTGGAGCTCGCGGAGCTTGGCCACCGCATCAAGGGCCCCTCCGCGCTGGGCGCCGACCCCCGGCGGCTGCTGCACCTGACCTGGGCCCTCGCCAAGACCGAGTTCAAGCTGGCTTTCTTCGGGTCGGTGCTGGGGTACCTGTGGCAGCTGATGCGCCCCCTGCTGCTGTTCGGGGTGATCTACCTGGTGATCAGCCACTCCAAACTCGCCGCGGGCAACTCGCAGCCGTACTTTCCCGCCGCCCTCCTGCTGGGAATCGTGCTGTTCACCTTCTTCAGCGAATCCAGCGGGGGGGCCGTCAGCTCGCTGGTGAACCGCGAGAACCTCGTGCGCAAGATCGAGTTCCCCCGCCTCGCCGTGCCGCTCTCGATCGTGGTCACAGCGCTGCTCAACCTCGCCCTCAACCTGGTTCCCGTGCTGATCTTCCTGCTCGCCGCGGGCGGCGCCCCGCAGTGGAGCTGGCTCGAGCTGCCGCTGCTGCTCGCTGCGTTGGCCTGCTTCACGGCAGGTCTCGGGATGATCCTGTCGGTCTCCTATGTGAGCTACCGCGACGTGCGACCGATCTGGGAAGTCGTGCTGCAGATGACCTTCTACGCCTCCGGGATCTTCATAGCGATCGCCGGGCTGCAGCCCATTACCGTGTTCGGGCAGAGCATCGATCTCGGCCATGTGCTGATGGCCAATCCGTTTGCCGCGATCCTCGAGCAGGCCCGCCACGTGTTCATCGACCACCGCTATCCGAGCGCCGCGAGCGCGATCGGTGGTGGTGCGCTGGTGTTGATCCCGATCGGAATCGCCCTCGCGGCGGTCGTGGGCGGCTTCGTGCTCTTCGACCGCCGCGCGCCGCGCGTGGCCGAGCAGCTGTAGTGGCACGTGGTCCCGTGTCGGGCTACCCAGTGTCGGGCGACCCAGTGGCCGGCGACCCCGTGTCGGGCGACCCAGTGTCGGGCGACCCAGTGGCCGGCGACCCCGTGTCGGACGACCTGGTGACCGGTGATCCAGTGACCGGCGACGGCGCCCCGCGCGATGCTCCCCCGGCGCCGCTGCACGCTCCGGCCGCGCCCCCTCCGCCGGCGTCCGTCGATCCGCTGGCCCCGCCCCTGCGCGTGGCCTTCGTCGGCCAGGGCGTCTTCTTCCGCCAGTGCGCCCTGGAGCACCCCGCCGGGGGCTTGGAGCCCACGTTCATCGACTTCCGCGCCGGCGTCCCCCCCGAGCCGTTGCTGGCCCGCCTGCACGAGCTCGACCCCGACGTGGTGCTCGTCTTCCGTCCCGAGATCGTTCCCCGAGGGCTGTTCGGCTCGCTGCGCGCGCTCACCGTCGGCTACCTCACCGAGCCCCTCCCCCGTGACCCCCGCAACGGTGGCGTGGAGCACTCAGACCTGAAGGAGCGGATGTGGTGGCTTGAGCAGGGTGACCCCGGCAATTTCGATCGCATCGTCTCCTTCGACCCCCTGATCGCCGACACCGCCGCCGACTTGCTGCCAGTCTGGTGCTCGCTGCCGATCCCCGTTGCCGACAGCCTGTTCATGGATCCGCCCCCGCGGGGAGATCCCCCGCGCCTGCTGTTCGTCGGGCGCTCCACCGAGCACCGCGAGCGGCTGCTGGCGCCGGTCAAGCGGGCTTACCCGATCGTGCACATCGGCCACGGCCTGTGCGGCGAGCGGCTCGCCCGCTTCCTCGCCGAAGTGGATGTCCAGCTGAACCTTCACAACAACCCCTACCCCACCTTCGAGAACCGCGTCTGCATCGCCCTCGCCGCTGGCAACCTGGTGATCTCCGAGCCCCTCAGCCCCCGCCACGAGCTGAGCCCCGGGCGCGACTACCTGGAGGCGGAGACTCCGGAGGGACTGCTCGCGCTGCTCGACCAGCTCGCCCGCGAGCCCGAGAGCTTCGCCGACGTCCAGGCCGCCGGGCGCCTACAGGCGGAGCGTTTCCGCGCCTCGTTGGCCTACCCCCAGCTCATCCGCGACGCCATCGCCGACGTGGAGGCGCACGGCAGCGCGCGGCGTCGCGCGTAGGGCGCTTTACACAGGCGTCCCATCCTTGCGCGGGGTGGCCCAGATCGCCATCTGGTGGCACACGTTGAACAGGACCTGGCGGGCCTGGTCGAACGGCAGCAGCGTCCTGACCTCCTGGGGCAGGCCCTCCCACACCTCGCTCGGGTAGTAGTGCTCCTTGACGATTCGAAATAGCCGCTGGAAGTTGAGGCTCTCGTAGAAGAATCGCTCGGTGAGGAAGATCTGGTGACCTGGGAACATCCCCTGGGCGGAGTTCGCGTAGGGCACCACGAAGAAGAACGTCCCACCGGGCCGCAGCACCCTGAACACCTCCTCGAAGATATGGCCGAGATTCGAGTGCTCCAGGAAATGCGAGCTGCGGACCTCCCCGCACGAGTCTGCCGCGAACGGCAGCGGATCGCCATTCAGATCGAGCAACACATCCGGCGCCCGCTCCTCGGTCGGAAGCTGCGCCCCTGCCCCGCTCAGGTTGTCCAGGCCGATGAACCCGTCGGGCTTGGCGTAGCCGCAGCCGAGGTCGAGGCTGACCGCCCCCTGGGCGTCCGCGTGCGCCTCGATCAGCTCCGCTAGCGTCCCCCAGCGTGGATGCAGCGTGTAGGTCACGGGGCCGCACCGCCCCGCGCCCCGAACGCGGCGACGTCCGCCAGCAGGTCGTGGGCGATCCGCGCGAACACTCGCGAGGCGCGGTATTGCTCCGCCTTCAGCCGCCCCCGCACGCGGATGCGCTGATACATCTCCGGGAAGCGCGCCAGGCGGTCGAGTACCCAGACGAGGTTCTCGGGCGA
>DATMPY010000049.1:0-13872 GCA_035566955.1 Solirubrobacteraceae bacterium
ATCCAGAACCTCGCTGACACGAATGTCGAGCAGATGACGTGCGAAGGTGCGGGTCTCAGTCCAGTTGGGGCGAGTTGCACGGTGGCGACTGCTGTCGATGGTTTCAACGGCAACCGCGTCGAGAAGTTCGACTCCTCCGGCAGCCTGATCACGGCGTGGGGCGGCAGCCCGGCCGGAGGCGAGCTCGATGGCACGACCTGCGCCAATGGGAATAACTGCGGCGATAACCCTCATTTTGACAGCCTGGAAGGCGTCGCGGTCCTCAACGCTCTGCCGGGCGTCCCGGTCAAACCGGAAGGCAGTCTCCTGGTCCTGGCGTCCCAGTTCACCGAATGGTCCCAATCCTCCGGCGATTTCATTACCATCATCGGTGACGAAGGCCACGAATCTCCGATCGGTATCGCGGTCGACCCGGCTGGCCACGTCTACGTAGGGACAGGGGGAGGGGGGAGCCGTAAAGAAGTCATCCAAACTTCATACTGCAACAAGGAAGAACTATCCGGCCCCTGCCCTGAGTCAAATGCACACGAAGGTTACGTCTACCACGAGAACTGTGTGGTCGATCCGGGTCCGGCCACCGGTGTCGCTGTCGATCCCTCCAGCGAAGACGTTTATGTGGCCCGCTATGACCCGGTCTCCAGCCAAGGCAGCGTTGCTGCGTACGGTTCGGCGTGTAACCCGCTCGAAAGCCCGTTTGGTGGGAACCCCGGTGAAATCGTCCGTCCCGCGGGTGTCGCCGCGAGTGGGTTCAGTGGCTCTAAGGGTTATGTGTATGTGGTCGACGAGGGCTCGAACCGCGTCGAGGTCTTCGCGCCGGGTGGTCTGCGGCACAAGCTCACGGTGAGTAGGGCGGGGAGCGGCTTGGGCTCGGTCGGCTCGGAACCGGCCGGTACGATCGCGTGTCCGTCGCTGTGCTCGGCCAGTCTTTCCCAGGGCACGGTTGTCACGCTCACGGCGACCCCGCCCGCACACGCGAGCTTCGTCGGCTGGGCGGGCGGTGGCTGCTCTGGCGCGGGCACGTGTCAGCTAACCCTGACGGCAGATACCGCGGTGAGCGCGATCTTCGCCTATGACCGGCCGGTGCTCACCCCTCCGGCGCTCGCGGCGATCACCGCCAACACCGCGACGCTGGATGGCACTGTCAACCCCGAAGGCGACGCCTTCTCCTGCCGCTTCGAATACGGCACGACGACGGCCTACGGCGCCGAAGCGCCCTGTCTGACCCGGCCCGGCGCGGGCGCCGGCCCGGTGTCCGTCAGCGCTGAACTATGGGATCTGGCTGCTGGCACAACCTACCATTATCGCCTCGTCTCGGTGAACAGCGGTGGCGCAAGCTACGGCCCCGACCAGACCTTCACGACCGCATCGGAAACGTGCGCGACCGACGCCGCGCTGTGTCTCGCGCGGCCCGTCGAAGTGTCGTTGACCAGCCAGGCGTCGGGGCTCCCCTCGCTCGTGCTACCCAAACAGCCAGGCGGCACGACAACGGCCAGGGGCCTGACAAACGCGCAGAAGCTCGCGAAGGCGCTGAAAGCGTGCGGGACGCACAGGAAGAAGGGCACTCGTGTCGGCTGTGAAAAGCAGGCCAGGAAAAAGTATGGGCCCGCAAAGCACAAAGCCAAAAAGTCAACGCGCAGCAGGAAGAGGGGGTAGACGCGATGTCGATCGACAAGCTCAAGGCAAGGACGTTGCTGGTTTTGCTGTGTGCGCTGAGCGGCGGGCTGTTGCTGTGGAGCGCGCCGGCGCTTGCCTGCCCCAACGAAGAATTGCGCGCGGGCTCCTCCGCGAACCTTCCCGACTGCCGGGCGTATGAGATGGTCTCGCCGCCGGCGAAGAACGGCTTTGACGCATCCGGCTCCGGCACCCCCCAGAACGTCGCGGCTCAAGCCTCGATCGAAGGTAACGCGGTCGCCTATTCCAGTAACGGCCCGTTTCCCGGCTCGGCGGCGGGCCTCCCCGGCTCCTATCTCGCCGCGCGCGGGCCGGGTGGCTGGTCGACGCAGGCGCTGATGCCGGCGCAGGCCTTCTCTTTCAAGCAGAGCGTCACCCAGCCGATCTTCGCCGCCTTCTCGCCTGACCTCTCCAGGGGCGTCCTGATCGACGAGAGCGACTCGCCGCCGCTGGTCAGCGGCGAGCGCGCGGAAGCCACCAATCTGTTCTTGCGCGATGACGCGAGCGGCGGCTATTCGCTGCTCAACGTCCCGGCGCCGGGCGTGGAACCGCTGCCCTATTCACCGACATTCGACGGCGCCTCGGAAAGCTTCACCACGATCGTCTTCGACGCCGGTGGCGCGCTCACGCCCGAAGCGCCGGGCGGCGGGGTCGACAACCTGTACGAGTGGGCCGGCGGCACGGTCGGCCTCGTCAGCCTGCTCCCGCCGGCCGGCCAGCCGAGTTGTGGTCCTGGCGGCCCGGCGTGTGAACCGGCCCCGCATGGCGGCAGGCTCGGCGGCGAAGACGCCCACAGTGAGGCCGCGGATCACGGCTCGCTTGTCAATGCGGTCTCCGCGGACGGCTCGCGTGTCTTCTTCACCGCCGAAGGCAACCTCTACGTGCGCGAGGATGGCACCACAACGGTGCAGGTCGACGCCTCGCAGGGCGGTCCAGAGTCGGGCGGCGGCGCCTGGGAGACAGCCGCGGGCGACGGCTCGAAGGTGTTCTTCACCGACGAACGACAGCTCACCGCTGACTCGACGGCCGAACCCGGCAAGCCCGACCTCTACGAATACGAAGTGGAAGGCCGACGCCTCGCCGATCTCACGCCCGCCCCCAAAGCCGACGTCCTGGGGGTCGTCAACCAGGCATCGACAGACGGCGCCTACCTCTACTTCGTCGCCCGCGGCGCGCTCACCGGCGAAGAAGAAGACAGCCTTCACCACAAGGCGCAGGCCGGCGCGGAAAACCTGTATCTCGCCCACGATGGTGCCGTCTCTTTCATCGACACGGTCGAAAACGTGAGCGAGCTCTACAGTTCCAGCCTCCTGCTGCTCGAGCATAACGCCTCCCAGGTGACACCCGACGGGCGTCACCTCGCGTTCTTCGCCAGTAACTTCGGCAACGGCCCGGTCGTCTCGCAGCATGCTGAACTTTTCGAGTACGACGCCGAATCCGGGCAGCTCGTGCCAATCTGCAAATGCGGCCTAAGCGAATTTCACGGAGAATCGACGGGCAGCTATCTCAACCAGCTTGAGGGTGTGTTTCAGTACAATCGCGGCATCTCCGACGACGGCGCTCGCGTCTTCTTCAATAGCGAAGAATCTCTGGTGCCGCAGGACACCAACGGCCAACCGGATGTCTATGAGTATGAGCGCGCGGGAACGCCGGGCGGCAGCTGCACGGGCTCGAGCGCCACGTTCAGCGCGGGCTCCGGCGGCTGCCTGTTCCTGATCTCGACCGGTACGAGCACCGTTCCCTCGTACTTCGCCGACGCGAGCCCCAGCGGCGAAGACGTGTTCTTCGGGACCTCCCAGCAGCTCGTTCCCGCCGATGTCGACGGCGCGATCGACCTGTATGACGCGCGTGTCGACGGCGGCTTCGGCTCGCCGCCGGAACCGTCGTGTCTGGGCGATGCCTGTCTGAACGTGCCGTCCGCGCCGCTCGACGCGACGCCGGCGTCGCTGACGTTCTCGGGCGCCGGCAACGTCGCCGCGGGCGAAGCCAACGCGCAGGTCACGCCCACGACGAAACTCACGAGCGCCCAGCAGCGGACCGCTGCCGTCAAGGCGTGCGCGAAGCAGCCCAAGAGCCGGCGCAAGCGCTGCGTGACGCAGGCGCGCCGGCGCTACGGCGCGAAGGCGAGCAGCAAGTTCATGCGCGCGCGAGACGCAAACACCAACGGGAGGGCCGGCAAATGATCGCCGCCAACCATAGGATCTCCCCGCGGCTGTGGCGGGTGGGCGTGTTCGCCTGCGTGCTCCTCTGCGCGTGTCTGCTGTGTGCGGCGATCTCCGCGTCGCCTGTGCGCGCGTCCGGTTTCGGCTTTGAAGCGGGGCCGGCGGGCTTTGACGGGTCGATCACCAACGCCGATGGCTCGCCCGACGTGCAGGCCGGCTCGCATCCGTATCAGGTGACGACGTCGTTTCATTTCAACCTGATCGCGGATGCCAAAGGCAACCTGCATACCGAAGGAGGCGATTGGAAGGACGTCGAAACAGAAGTGCCACCCGGTCTGATCGGCGATATCAACGCGGTCCCGATCTGCTCCGAAATCGAATTCTTCCTGCCCAGTCTCGGCAACCCGAGATGCAACGACAACACGGTCGTGGGCATCTTGCACGTCAACGAGAAGGGCGGGACAGGGTTCTACGTGCCGCTGTTCAACCTCCAGCCCTCGGCGGGGGTGGCGGCGGTGTGGGGCGCGATGATCCAGGCCAAGCCGATCCTGCTGACGAGTGCGGTACGCTCGGGCTCGGACTACGGGGTGACGGTCTCCTCGACTGACATCTCCCAGCTCCTTCCCCTCAGCGGCTCGACTGTGACGATCTGGGGCGTGCCGGCCGACCCTCGCCACGACCCGCTGCGCGGGATCAACTGCCTGGACTTTGACACCGGTGCGTCGAAGGGGAGCTGTCCCGCGAAGGGCGTCGTGCCGACGGCGTACCTCACGTTGCCGACTTCGTGTGCGGGGCCGCAGGAATGGAGGATTAGGGCCGACTCGTGGGCGTCCCCCGAACAGTGGGCGACGGACAGCTTCATCACCCACGAAGGCTTGGGCAACCAGACCGAGATCGAAGGCTGTGAACGCCTGCAGCTGACTCCGGAACTCAACGCCAATCTGACGACTGACTCCGCGGAAACACCGAGCGGCCTTGACTTCAACATCAACATCGCCGACGAAGGCCTGACCGCCGCTGGAGGGCTCGCCGAGCCGCAGATCAACAAGACCGTCGTCACGCTGCCCGAAGGCGTCACCGTCAACCCCTCCGCGGGTGAAGGCCTGAGCGCCTGCTCGCCGTCGGACTATCACCGTGAGACGGTCGACTCGCCGCCGGGCGCGGGTTGCCCCGACTCCTCCAATCTCGGCGAAGTCACGATCGAATCCCCGTTGCTGTCCCAGCCAGTGAAGGGCTCGCTGTTCCTCGCCGAGGCGGCGCCCAACGGCGAAGCGGGTAAGAACCCGTTCAACTCGCTGCTGGTGATCTACATGGTCGCGAAGCTGCCCGAACGCGGGATCCTGATCAAGCTGGCGGGCAAGGTGGAACCCAATCCGATAACGGGTCGGCTCACGACCACTTTCGAGAACGTCCCGCAGCTGCCGTTCTCCCATTTCCACTTCCACTTCCGCGAAGGCCAGAGCGCGCCGCTGGCCTCCCCGCCCGCCTGTGGCTCCTACACCGTGCAGGCCGCTCTGACGCCGTGGTCCGCGCCCGAAGAACCGCGCCTGTTCAATACTCCGCCGTTCGCGATCACCAAGGGCGTGCACGGAGGCGCCTGCCCGTCCGGTGGCATCCCACCGTTCAAGCCGCAGGTGATCTCCGGCACCCAGAACAACGCCGCGGGCTCCTATTCCCCGTTCTACCTGCGCATCATCCGCGAAGACGGCGAACAGGAGCTGACGAGGTTCTCGACGACGCTGCCCCCCGGGTTGACTGGCAACCTGACGGGGATACCGTTCTGCCCGGAGGCCGACATCGAAGCGGCCAGGGCCCGCGAAGTGGGCAAAGGGCATGCGGGTGGACGCGAAGAGCTGAACGCACCGTCGTGCCCACCGGCCAGCCAAGTCGGGCATACGCTCGTCGGCGCTGGCGTCGGAAGCATCCTGGCGCAAAACCCCGGCAGGGTGTATCTGGCCGGGCCCTATCAAGGCGCGCCGCTCTCGCTGGTGTCGATCACCTCGGCGACCGTCGGACCGTTTGACCTGGGGACAGTGGTGATTCGCTTCGGCCTGCGGATCAATCCTGTTACCGCGCAGGTCGAAGTCGATGCAAGCAGTTCTGATCCGATCCCGCACATCATCGACGGGGTCGTCGTGCACGTGCGCGACATCCGCGTCTACATAAACCGAGAAAAGTTCATCGTCAACCCGACCAACTGCGACTCCCTGTCGATCGCCGACACGATCGACGGCGCCGGCGCAGACTTCGCCAACCCCGCGGACCAGGTCCCCGTGGCGATCAAGACCCCGTTCCAGGCCGCGGACTGCTCGAGTCTCGGTTTCAAACCTACGTTCAAGGCTTCGACCGGCGGGAAGACCAGCAGAGCCAACGGAGCCAGCCTGTCCGTGAAGCTTGCCTACCCCGTCGCGCCGGCGGGCTCCCAGGCGAACATCAAGCGCGTCAAGGTCGAACTCCCCAAGCTGCTGCCATCGCGCCTCACCACGCTGCAGAAGGCATGCACCGAACAGGTGTTCAACACCGACCCCGCCTCCTGCCCAGCCCCGTCGGTGATCGGGCGCGCCCGGGCGCTCACACCGATCCTCCCCGTCCCCCTCGAAGGCCCTGCGTACTTCGTCTCCCACGGTGGCGCCAAGTTCCCCGAACTGATCGTCGTACTGCAGGGGTATGGCGTGACGATCGACTTGCACGGCGAAACGTTCATCTCGAAACGGGGGATCACTTCGAGCACCTTCGCCGCGGTCCCCGACCAGCCCGTAACGAGCTTCGAACTGACGCTCCCCAGCGGCCCGTACTCCGCGCTCGCCGCGAACGGCAACCTCTGCAAGAGCAGTCTCACGATGCCAACCGAATTCACCGCCCAGAACGGCGCAATGCTCAGGCAGCTCACCCACATCGCAGTCGAAGGATGCCCCAAGAGCAGGCATAGGAAGAAGGCTAGGCACACCGATTGACGCCCTCCTGGCCTGCGGTCTGGGCCGGCGGCTAGGCTGGGAGGCAGATGACCCGCTACACCGCCACCACCGACGCCGACCGCGCCGCGATGCTCGCCGCGATCGGCGTGGGCTCTGTCGCTGAGCTGTTCGAGCGCCAGATCCCCGCGCCCGTGCGGCTGGGCCGCGCGCTCGAGCTGCCCCCCGGGCTGCCCGAGCAGGAGGTCTACGAGCACCTGCGCGCGCTCGCCGCGCGCAACGTCAGCGCTGAAGATGAGCTCACCTTCCTGGGGGGTGGGATGTACGACCACTACGTGCCCGCCCTGATCGACATGTTGATGGAGCGCTCCGAGTTCCTCACCCCCTACACCCCCTACCAGCCCGAGGTCTCCCAGGGGGGGCTGCAGGTGATGTTCGAGTACCAGACCGCCATCTGCGAGCTCACCGGCCTGCCCGTCGCCAACGCCTCCGTGTACGAGGGGCCCTCCGCAGTCGCCTCCGCCGGGTACCTCGCCAAGCTCCACAACGGCCGCTCCCGCTTTGTCGTCAGCGCCGGTCTGCATCCCCATACGCTCGAGACCCTGCGCACCTACGCCCACGGCTACGGCGTGGAGGTCGTCGAGGTGCCCCTGACCACCGGCTCCGCCGGTGGTGCCCATGGGCGCACCGACCCCGATGCGTGGGCCGCCGCGATCGACGCCGACACCGGCGCCGCGATCTTCGCCCAGCCCAACTTCTACGGCGCCGTCGAGGACGCCCCCGCGCTCAGCGCTGCCGCCAAGGCCGCCGGCGGGAGGGCGGCGGACGGGGCGGGGGGCCGCGAGGCCGCCGCTGGACCGGCCGCGGACAGGGCCGGGAGCCGTGCCGATGGGGCCGGGTCAGACACGAGCGCCGGGTCCGCCGCCGCGGGCGGGCGGGGCCCTGTGGTCATCGCCCAGGTCGACCCGATCACGCTCGGCATCCTCGCCCCGCCCGGGGAGTGCGGCGTCGACGTCGCCGTGGGGGAGGGGCAGTCGCTCGGCAACCGCCTTGACTACGGCGGGCCCTCCTTCGGCTTCTTCGCCGCCCGTGAGGAGTACCTGCGGCGGATGCCCGGGCGCATCGCCGGGGAGACCCGCGACCTCGACGGCCAGCGCGGCTTCGTGCTCACCCTCCAGACCCGCGAGCAGCACATCCGCCGCGAGAAGGCCACCTCCAACATCTGCACCGCCCAGGCGCTCAACGCCCTCGCGGGAGTCGTTTACCTCAGCTGGCTTGGCCGGCGCGGGATCGTCGAGCTCGGCGAGCTGCTGCTCGCCCGCACCCACTACGCCCGCGAGACGCTCGCCGCGCTGGAGGGCGTCGAGGCCGCCCACTCCCAGCCCGTCGTGCGCGAGTTCGCCCTGCGCCTCGATGCCGATGTCGCCGCCGTCCGCGCCCGCTGCGCCGCCCACGGCGTCAACCCCGGCGCCGACCTGTATGCCCTCACCGGGCGCGAGCAGGACCGCGGCGGGCTGCTCGTTGCCATCACCGAGCGGCGCACCCGCGCCGACATCGACCGGCTCGCCCAGGTGCTCGGGGCCGCCGTCGCCGCCGAGCGCGAAATGGTGGCCGTCACGTGAGCCCGCTTTGGCCCGCGACCGCCTGGAGAACGGCTACCGCCATGCCGCGGGGCAGGAAGCCCCGCGCCCACCCGCCTGATGCCCAGCTGCGCCGCGTGGACGATCCCAAAGGAAACGCCCCCTTATGACCAACACCCTCACGATCTTCGAGCGGGGCGCCCCCGGACGGCGTGCTTTTCACTGCCCCGAGCTCGACGTGCCCCCCGTCGATCCCGCCGAGCTGCTGGGGGCCCAGCTGGTCCGCTCCGAGGGTCCCCGGCTGCCCGAGGTCTCAGAGCCTGAGATCGTGCGCCACTACGTGCGTCTTTCCAAGCGCAACTTCGATCTGGACTCCGGCTTCTACCCGCTGGGGTCGTGCACGATGAAGCACAACCCCCGCCTGCACGAGCGCGTCGCCGCGCTCCCCGGCCACGCCCGGCTGCATCCGTTGCAGGACCCCGCGCGGGCGCAGGGGGCGCTCGAGCTGATGTGGAACCTCCAGCGGGCGCTCGCGGAGATCGCGGGGCTGCCCCACGTCTGCCTGCAGCCCTCCGCCGGCTCCCACGGCGAGCTCGCCGGCGTGCTGCTCGCCCGCGCCTACCACGAGGATCGCGGGGAGATCCGAACCAAGGTGCTCGCCCCCGACACAGCGCACGGCACCAACCCCGCCACCGTCACCATGGCCGGCCTGGAGGTGCTCAAGCTCGCCACCAACCCCGACGGGGGCATCGAGCTCGACGACCTGCGCGCCAAGGCCGGCCCCGACGTCGCCTGCCTGATGCTCACCAACCCCAACACCCTCGGGATCTTCGACCCCAACATCCAGGAGATCGCCCGCATTGTCCACGAGGCCGGCGCCGTCCTCTACTACGACGGCGCCAACCTCAACGCCGTCATGGGGCTCTCCCGGCCGGGCGACATGGGCTTCGACATTGTCCACTTCAATCTCCACAAGTCCTTTACCCAGCCCCACGGTGGCGGCGGTCCCGGATCGGGGCCGATCGCCGTCTCCGAGCGGATCGCGCCCTACCTGCCCCTGCCCGTCGTCGTCCAGAACGGGGGGGGCGCCTTCGACCTCGACTTCGGCAGCGGGTCGGTTGGCTCCAAGTCGATCGGGCGGCTGCGCGGGTTCCAAGGCAACTACGGCTGCTTCGTGCGCGCCTACGCCTACATCTGCTCGCTCGGCGCCGAGGGCTTGCGCGACGTTTCCGAGAACGCCGTGCTGAATGCCAACTACCTGCTCGCCCGCCTGCGCGAGCACGGTGTGGCCGAGTACCTTCCGCTCGCGTTCCCCCAGTCCAACTCCCCGTCCCCCGCGGGGGACGGGAATGAGGCAAGCGGTGGCGAGGGGCTCTGTATGCACGAGTTCGTGCTCTCCGGCGGCCCCATGAAGCGCGAGCTTCAGATCAGGACCCTCGACCTCGCCAAGCGCCTGCTCGACTTCGGCTTTCACCCTCCCACTGTCTACTTCCCGCTGCTCGTCGACGAGGCACTGATGGTCGAGCCCACCGAGACCGAGACCAAGGAGACCCTCGACGCTTTCGCCGACGCCATCGCCGAGATCCTCCGCGAGGCCGCCGAAGACCCCGAGGTCGCGCGCACCGCGCCCCACACCACGCCCGTGCGGCGCCTCGATGAGGTTGGCGCGGCGAAGCGGCCTGTGATCAGGCAGGCCCTCGCCTGACCCGGATTTCCTGGCGCCAGGGGAGTGCGCGCCTGATTGGGGTGGGTTGGGGTTGATATATCTTTTTTTGAGCTGCGTATTACTATGGTTGGACAGAACTTGGATTTTTATATGTTGTGCCCCAGGCTCAGCCTGCCCGCGGTAGATCTCGCGGTGAATCCAGCCTCCAGGGTCCCCGCAAGGGCAGCGGCGGCCATTCGCCTCCGGCGAGCAACGCTTCTCCGTTAGCCTCCCCAGCCCATGCGCATCTTCTCCGGCATCCAGCCGACCGGCAGCAAGCATCTGGGCAACTACATCGGGGCGATCCTCCAGTATGTCGCCGGTCAGGAGCGGGGTGAGGCTTTGTTCTGCATCGTCGATCTGCACGCGATCACCGTCGCCTATGAGCCGCAGGAGCTGCGTCGCAGCCTGTACGACCTCACCGCCCTACTGCTCGCCGCGGGCCTGGACCCCGCGCGCTGCATCCTCTTTCGCCAGAGCGACGTGCACGAGCACACGGAGCTCTGCTGGCTGCTCTGCTCGGTCACCGAGCTGGGGCGCCTGCAGCGCATGCACCAGTTCCGCGACAAGTCGCTCGCCCAGCGCGAGCTGGTCTCGGCGGGGCTGCTCGCCTACCCGGTGCTACAGGCCGCGGACGTGCTCGCCTACCGCGCGCAGGAGGTCCCCGTCGGGGAGGACCAGCGCGAGCACCTCGAGCTGATGCGCGACGTCGCCCGTCGCTTCAACGCCCGCTTCGGGGATGGGCGGGAGGTGCTGGTGGTGCCCGAGCACCGCATCCCCACGGTGGGCGCCCGCGTGATGGACCTCCAGGACCCCACCCGCAAGATGTCCACCACCGGCGGCTCCCCCGAGGGCACCGTCTACGTGCTCGACGAGCCCGCCGCCATCGAGAAGAAGATCCGCCGCGCCGTCACCGACTCCGGCAGCGAGATCCGCCGCGACCCCGCCAAGCCCGGGGTCTCCAACCTGATCGAGATCCTCGCCGCCGCCCGCGCCAGCACCCCCACCGCCGTCGAGGCCGACCTCGCCGACGCCCGCGGCTACGGCGATCTGAAGGCTGCCGTCGCCCACGACGTCGTCGCGCTGCTCGCCCCCGTGCGCGAGCGCTACGTGCAGCTGCGCGCCGACCAGGACGCCCTGGAGCGCATCCTCGCGGAGGGCGCCGAGAGGGCCCGCGCGATCGCCTCCGACACCCTCGCCGACGTCCGCGAGTGCATGGGCGTTGGGTCGCGCGGGCGGGGTGGCCATCCTTGCTGACCGCTACCGTGACGGCGTGAGCATCGCCTCCCTGCAGCTCGACCTCGACCTCTTCAGCGGACCCTTCGATCTACTCCTCACGCTCGTCCTGCGCGAGGAGATCGACCTGCTGGAGCTCGAGCTCGCCGACGTCGTGCTCGCCTACCTCGACCACCTCGAGGAACGCGGCGAGCTCGACCTGGAGACCGCCACCGAATTCATCGTGCTCGTCGCCGCCCTCCTGGAGCTCAAGTCGCGGCTGATGCTCACCGGTGAGGAGGACGAGCAGCTGCTCGACATCGAGCCCAGCGAGGCCGCCGAGGAGCTGCTCGCGCGGATGCTCGACGCCAGCCGCTACCGCTCCGCAGCGGGCCACCTGCGCAAGCTCTTGGAGCGCGAGCACGGGGTGCGCTTTCGCAGTGCCCCCCCGCCCCCCGAGCTGCTATTGGCCGCGGCTGCGCCCGATCCGCCTGACGAGGCCTACGAGCCCGCCCTACTCGGCAAGGCCGTCGGCCGGTTGCTCGTGCTGCCCCCCGCCATCAGCCTCCGCCACATCACCGTCCCCCGCGTCACCCTCGCCGAGCGCCTGCACCATCTGCGTGTCCTCCTGCGCCGCGGGCGCTTCACCTTCGAGGAGGCAGTCACCGGCGCCGATCGCATGACCGTCGCCATCACCGTCTTCGCCCTGCTCGAGCTCTACAAACGTGGCGAAGCCGCCTGGGAGCAGAGCGAGTGCTTCGGTGAGATTCACGTCCACGCCCTCGCCGACGCCGTCCCCGTCGTCGCTGGCGTGGCCCCCGCCGGGGGGGTGGGTCCCACAATGTCCGCGGCCGCCGCCGGAGGGGCCTGAGTGAGCGACGCCGCCGAGGGTAACCACCCCGGGGAGCCGGATCCCGCCGTGGAGCACCCCTTCGCGGAGGCGGGTGACCTCCCGGAGGCGGGCGATCTCCCGGAGGCGGGTAACCCCATGGAGGAGGGTGGCCCCATGGAGGAGGGTGGCCCCGCGGAGTTGGAGGGCCCCACCGAGCTCGCGCGGGTGGTGGAGGCGCTGCTGTTCCTCGCCAGCGACCCCCTCAGCGTGCGCGAGCTAGCCGACGCCGCCCAGGCTGACGAGCTCCACGTCGCCGCCGCCCTGGGGCTGCTCGCCGAGCAGTACGCCCCTGGGCGTCGGGGCATCCAGCTGCGCGAGCTCGCCGGTGGCTACACGCTTGCCAGCGACCCCCTCGCCGAGGACGCCGCCCGGCGGATGCTCAACCGTCCCCGCGCCGCCACCCTCACCCCCGCCCAGGCCGAGACCCTTGCGATCGTCGCCTACCTGCAGCCCGTCTCCCGCCCCGAGATCACCCGCATCCGCGGTGTCTCCGCGGACTCCGCCACCTCCACCCTGCTCGAGCGCGGACTCATCGAGGAGGCCGGCCGCTCGCAGTTCGGCGCCGTGCTCTACCGCACCGGCGTCCGCTTCCTCAAGCTCTTCGGCCTGAGCTCCCTCAAGGAGCTCCCCGACGTCGCCCAGTGGGACCCCACCCCCGAGGAGCAGGCCGAGCTGCGCGAGCGGCTGCTGCGCGCCGGCGAGGCCCGCGCGGGAGGCGGGCCGCTGGCGGTCGAGGAGTGATGCCGGGCTGTGTACGAGGGGACGCGCCGGGTGGTGTGGGAAGGGCATGCGCCGGGCCGGCCCGGGCGGGGGCAGCTCGTGGGGTCCGCTGAGTTGAATATGTTTTTTTTAGTGCGCGTCTTACAATGGTATTGAGGTGGCTTGCTGCTGCCGCGCCGCCAACTGACCGCAAGCCGCGTCGATCTCACGTCCGCGGGTGAGGCGGACCGTGGCCTCCACCCCCCGCTGCAGCAGCGCCTCGCGGAACGCCGCGATCGCCTCGCGGCTCGAGCCCCGATAGGGAGCCTGCCCGTCCACGACGGTGGGGTTGTAGGGGATCAAGTTGACCTTGAACATCATCGGATCGCGCTCCCTTACAGCTGCGCGCGGGCCACCCGTGCTCGGTGCGCGCTTGCCGGCTATGGGCGGGGGAGCACTTGTGTATGTGGCCGGGGGAGCGCTCGTGTTGGTGGCCGGGGGAGAGCTTGTGTGGGTGGCCAGGGGCACGTTCGTGTGGGTGGTCGGGGCGAGCAGCTTGGCGAGCGCCACCGCCTGCTCGTAGCGGTCGTTGACGCCGGCGAGCATCACGTACTCCACGAACACCCGCCGGCGCTTGCGCGCGTAGAAGGCCCGGCACGCCTCGATCACCTCCGCCAGCGGGTAGCGCTCGTTGACCGGCATCAACTCCGAGCGCAGCGAGTCCTCCGCGGCGTGCAGCGAGAGCGCCAGGCGCAGCGGCAGCTCGCACTCCGTCAGACGTTCGATCCCCGGGATCCAGCCCACCGTGGAGATCGCCGTGCGCCGGTGGGTGATGCCAATGTCGGGCAGCCGCTCGCACGCCCCCAGCACCGCGTCGAGGTTGAGCATCGGCTCGCCCATGCCCATGAACACACAGTGATCCACCCGGTCCATCCGGCGGAAGTGAAGCGCCTGGTCGAGGATCTCCGACGTGGTCAGGTTGCGGGCGAAGCGCATCTGGCCGGTGGCGCAGAACGTGCACGTCAACGGGCACCCC
>DATMPY010000050.1:0-32025 GCA_035566955.1 Solirubrobacteraceae bacterium
GCTGTTTCTCGACGAGCCCACCGTGGGCCTCGACCCCCAGACCCGCAGCTCGATCTGGGGCTACATCGACGAGCTCAAGCAGCGCGAGGACATCACCATCTTCCTCACCACCCACTACATGGACGAGGCCGAGTACTGCGACCGCATCGCGATCATGGACCAGGGGCGCATCATCGTCCTGGACAGCCCCGAGGCGCTGAAGGCCAGCGTCGGCAAGGATCGCGTGCAGATCAACACCCCCGACGACGCGGCCGCGATCGCCGCCCTGCGCGAGCGCTTTGACATCGAGGCCCAGATGGCGGAGGGGGCGGTCACCTTCGGGGTCCCCGCGGGCGAGCAGTTCGTGCCCCGCCTGTTCGCCGAGCTCGGCCAGCCGATCCGCTCGGTGAGCGTCTCCCGCCCCTCCCTGGACGATGTCTTCATGTCCTACACCGGCACCACCATCCGCGACGCCGAGGACTCCGGCCTCACCGACCAGCGGCGCAACCTCGCCAAGATGATGAGCCGCTGATGCGACGGCGTGGAGGGCTGCGCACTGACTCGCCCGGACCACCGCGGCTTGTGTGGCTTGCCGGCCAAGGTGGCTGGCGCCTACACGCCAGCCGAGTTAGGGAGCCGTTGACGAGCGCGGGGCTGCGAAGACTGGGGCAGACAAAGGATCTCCTATGAGCGCCACCGAGACACCCTTCGCCCAGGCGCCACCGCCTGTGACCCACCAGGTCGCCCAGGTGCGCGTGCCCACCCGCAGCCTGCGCGGCGAGCTGCGCGCGATCAAGGTCGTCTGGCGGCGCGAGCTGATCCGCTTCAGCCGCGACCGCCTGCGGATCGTCACCGCGCTGATCCAGCCCTTCCTGTTCCTGTTCGTGCTCGGCACCGGGCTCTCCTCGCTGGTCTCCGCGAGCACCGACGGCGTCAACTTCAAGACCTTCATCTACCCCGGCGTGCTCTGCATGGCGGTGATGTTCACCGCCATGTTCTCCGCCGCCTCGATCGTGTGGGACCGCGAGTTCGGCTTCCTGCGCGAGATGATGGTCGCCCCCGTGCGGCGCTCCTCGATCGTGCTGGGGAAGTGCTTCGGAGGCGCCACCGTCGCCGGCTTCCAGGGCGTGATCGTGATCGCGATCGCCGGCCTCGTCGAAGTCCCCTACTCGCTCGGCCTGATCCTCGAGCTCTTCGCGCTCGCGATGTTGCTCGCCTTCGCGATCACCGCCTTCGGGATGATGGCCGCCGCGCGCATCAACCAGATGCAGTCCTTCATGGCCCTCATGCAGATGGCGATCATGCCCATGTTCTTCATCTCCGGCGCCATGTTCTCCGTCGCCCAGCTGCCCCAGTGGCTGGCGATCCTCAACCGCCTCGACCCCCTCACCTACGCCGTCGACCCCATGCGCCGCGCGATCTTCGCCCACATCGACATCGGCGAATCCGCCCGCCACGCGCTCGTCCCCGGCGTCACCTGGTTCGGCTGGCACGTCCCCAGCATCGTCGAGGCCGGCGTGATCGCCGTGCTCGGCCTGATCATGCTGTGTATCGCCATCTGGGAGTTCAGTAGAGCGGAGTAGCGCCTGCGTCAGTGCGCCCGGTTAGTGGCGCTCACGCCCCCCGGGGGTAATACCGTGTGTGTATGCGCATCCGTGTCGTACGGCCCGACCATCCCGAGATCTCCGAGGTGATCGCCTCCGAGCACTGCGTGCTGCGCTTCCGCAAACGGGGCCGCATCCGCACCCCTGGGATCGACGCCGTCAGCGAGGCGCTCCAACTCGCCTTCGAGGAGGCCGACCTCACCCGCTGGGCCCCCACCTGGGTTGACACCAACAGACAAACCCAAATGTGGGCGCTGCTCGACGACCTCGCCTTCCCGTTGATTCCCGCCGGGGAGCCCGGCTGCTGGCTGGCCACCACCTGCCTGGTGCGCGACGCCCACCGGGTCTGACAGGCCCCGCGCGAGTCGCCCCGACCCTCCGCGCAACCGCGGGATAGGCTCCCCCCGTGGCCGACCCCGATGTTCACAGCGTCTACCGCCGCGCCGGCGTCGACTACGCCGTGCTCGACGCCGGCAAGCGCCGCGCGCTCGCCGAGGCCCTCGCAACCTCCCACTGGCTCGCCGCCACCGGCGCCCGCGCGCACGATGACTCCCGCGGCGAGCCCGCCTTCGTGCTGCGCTTCGCCGGCAGCACCCTCGCGTTCGTGCTCGAGACCCTCGGCACCAAGTCGATCCTCGCCCGTGAATACCACGAATCGGCTGGCGTCAACCGCTTCGACCACGTCGCCTACGACACCGTCGCCGCCGTCCTCAACGACCTGATCTGCGTCGGCGCCCTGCCACTCGTCATCAACGCCTACTTCGCCACCGGCTCCAGCGCCTGGTACGAGCACTCAGAGCGCGCCGACGCGCTGCTCTCCGGCTGGCGTCGCGCGTGCGACGACGCCCACTGCGCGTGGGGCGGGGGCGAGTCCCCCTCGCTCACCGAGCTACTCGCCCCGGATGACATCGAGCTCGCCGGCAGCGCCGTCGGCTTCGTCCCGCCCCCCGGCGAGCCGCTGCTCGGCGCCGAGCTCGCCCCCGGCGACGAGATCGTGCTGCTCGCCTCCAACGGCCTGCACGCCAATGGGGCCTCGCTCGCACGGAGGATCGCCCGCGACCTGCCCGACGGCCTGCTCACCAGACTGCCTGGGGAGGACAGCATCGCCGCGCGGGATCGCGGCGGCGAGACCGACGGCGTGGACCGGGCCGGGAGCGGCGTGGACTTTGGCGAGGCGCTGCTCGCGCCCAGCTTTCTGTACGTCGAGCTCGTCCGCCGGCTGCTCGGCGACGGGCAGGTGAAGCTCACCTATCTGAGCCACATCACCGGTCACGGCCTGCTCAAGCTGATGCGCCCCCGGCGCGAGCTCACCTACAGAATCCACGCCCTGCCCCCCGTGCCTGGAGTGCTCGCATTCCTCGTCGAGCGCTCCGCGATGGACCCCGCCGCCGCCTACAGCACGCTGAACATGGGCGCCGGCTTCGCCGTCTACTGCCGCCCCGGCGGCGGCCCGCGCGTGGTGGAGATCGCCGGCGAGCTCGGCCTCCACGCAGTGCTTGCCGGCGCCGTCGAGGAGGGTCCCCGGCAGGTGATCCTCGAGCCCGTGGGCGTCACCTTCGCCGGCGATCAGCTCGCGCTGGGACCCGAGTCCGGCGGCGGCAGCAGCGAGCCCTCCTGAGGACCCCCACCCGCGCGCCGACGCGGGGCACGGAAGCCCCGCGCCCGCCACCTCGGCGGGCGTACGGGCCCGCGCGGACGATCCCAAAAGCTCACCCCGAACAGCGCATGCTGCGTTTGCTCGACGTCCGTTCGCACTCCCCCAGCGCCTCCGCGAAGATCTCGATTCCGCGCGTGAGCAACTCGCGGGTGATCACCAGCGGCGGCAGGAAGCGCGCCACGTTGCCGAAGTGGCCCCCCAGCTCGATGATCAGGCCTTTCTCGCAGCACGCCCGACGCACCGCCGCCGCGAGCTCCGGCCACGGCTCCCTGCTCTCCCGCTCGCGCACCAGCTCCACCCCGATCATCAGGCCCCGTCCGCGCACCTCGCCGACCGCTCCCAGGTCCTCCGCCGCCGCCGCGTCGCCCAGCAGTCCCAGCGCGTGCTCCCCCAGCTCCCCCGCGTGCGCCGGAAGGTCCAGCTCCCGCATCAGCCCGATCCCCGCCGCCCCCGCCGCCATCGCCACCTGGTGCCCCCGGAACGTCCCGTTGTGGGCCCCCTGCTCCCACGTGTCCAACGCCTCGTCGTACGCGATCCCCGACAGCGGGTACCCCATTCCCCCCAGCGCCTTGGAGAGCACCATCACGTCCGGCGTGACCCCGTCGTGCTCGCACGCGAACATCGTCCCCGTGCGCCCGAACCCCGTCTGGATCTCGTCCACGATCAGCGGCACCTCGTGACGGCGCGTGATCGCCCGCACCTCCGCCAGCCACCCCGCCGGCGGGACCACCGTGCCCCCCTCCCCCTGGATCGCCTCCACGATCACCCCCGCCGGCTTGGGGACCCCGCTGAAGGGGTCCTGGAGAGAGTTATCCAGGAGCTTCGCGCACGCCATCCCACACGTCTGCGGGCGCAACCCCAGCGGGCAGCGGTAGCAGTAGGGGAACGGCATGAAGTGCACCGGCGTGTCCAGCGGCCCCCCGCAGCCCACATCGCTCGTGACCGACAGCGCGTCCGCCGTCATCCCGTGGTAGGAGCCCTGGAACGCCACCACCGCACGGCGACCCGTGTGCGCGCGCACCAGCTTCAGCGCCGCCTCCACCGCGTCCGACCCCGTCGGGCCCCCGAAGTGAAAGCGCGCCGTGCGCCCCAGCGCCCCCGGCATGATCTGCTTCAGGCGGCGCATCAACGTCAGCTTCGGCGCCGTCGGGAAGTCCAGCGCGTGCACCAAACGCCCCTGCTGCTCGCTCGCCGCCGCCGCCACCACCGGGTGGCCGTGGCCGAGGTTGAGCGTGCCCGCCCCCCCGAAGAAGTCCACGTACGTGTTGCCATCCACATCCTTCAGCGTCGCCCCCCGCCCCTCCTCGAACGCCACCGGCACGCTGCGCGGGTAGGAGCGCGCACGGCTCTCCAGCGCCGCCTGTTCGGCCAACATCCGCTGCGAGCGCGGCCCCGGCACCGGCCCCGACACCGCCGGCGCGGGAGCGAAATGCAGGCCCTCGAAGCGCTCCCCCGCGGGCTCCTGCGTGTCCGCCGTCGACGCCGGCACAGCCGGACCGCGCACGCTGGATGGTGCCTCCGGCAGACGAGACCCACGCGACACCTGCGCCGGTCGCTTGCGCAGCCCGCGTGCGAGCCGCGAATCCGACGGCGGCGCCGGGGTACCCCCGCTCACCGCACAGCCCCCCAGCCCGCCACCGCCGCCTGCCCCAACGCCACCCCGCCGTCGTTGGCCGGAACGCGACGGTGGGAGTGCACCTCGAAGCCCGCCGCCCCCAGCGCCCCGTGGCAGCCGCGCAGCAGCAGCTCGTTCTGGAAGACCCCCCCGCTCAGAACCACCCGCGCGATGCCCGTCCGCGCGCGGATCGCCCGGCAGGTCTCGCGCACCATGTCGATCACCGTGCAGTGGAAGCGCAGGCTGAGCTCCCGCGCGGTCCTGTCCCCACGCAGCACCTCCCCCGCCAGCTCCCGCACCATCGGCGCCGGGTCGATCCGCCACGGCCCCTGCTCCGGGCCGCACAGCTCCCACGCGAACGGCCGGCCCGCCGCGCCCGGCTCGACCAGCTGCTCCAGCTCGATCGCCGCCTGCGCTTCGTAGCGGCAGCGCTCCCGCACCCCGATCAGCGCCGCCACCCCGTCGAACAGCCGCCCCATGCTCGACGTCAGCGGCGAGCGCACCCCCGTCTGGAGCATCCGCCCCAGCACCCCCAGCTCCTCCGGCGCGCGCTCGCGCACCACCGGCAGCTCCAGCTGCGCGAAGTCCCCCCCGTAGGCCTCGTGCAGCAGCGAGAGCGCCACCCGGTAGGGCTCTTCCACCGCCCGGTCTCCGCCCGGCAGGCCGAAGTAGCTCAGGTGCGCCGCCCGCTCGAAGCCCACGTAGTCCCCCACCAGGAACTCCCCGCCCCAGATGTTGCCGTCCGTCCCGTACCCCGTGCCGTCGAAGATCACCCCCACCACCGGCTCGCCCAGCCCGTGCTCGCACATGCACGCCGCCATGTGCGCGTGGTGGTGCTGAACCGCCACCGTCGGCAGCCGCTCCTGCCCCAGCGCGAAGCGCGTGCTCAGGTAGCCCGGGTGCATGTCGTGCGCGATCGCCCCCGGCGCCACCTCCAGCAGCATCGACAGGTGCTCGATCGCGTGCTCGAACGAGCGCATTGTCGCCTCGTTCTTGAGGTCCCCGATGTGGTGGCTCAGGAACATCTCGTCCCCCCGCGTGAGGCAGATCGTGCTCTTCAGCTCCGGCCCCACCGCCAGCAGCGGCGGCAGCTGAAACGGCGCCCGCACCGGCTCCGGCGTGTAGCCGCGCGCGCGCCGGATCGGCGTGGCCTCGTCTGCGATGACGCGCACGATCGAGTCGTCCACGCGCGTGTAGATGTCGCGCTCGCCGATCAGGAACGCGTCCGCGATCCCTGAGAGGCGCCCCAGCGCGTCGTTGTCGCGGAACGCGATCGGCTCGTCGGAGACGTTGCCGCTGGTTGCCACCAGCACGTCGAAGCCCTCTCCAAACAGCAGGTGGTGCACAGGGGTGTAAGCGAGCATCGCCCCGTAGCTGCGGTTGCCCGGTGCGATCCCCGGGGCGAGCGGCCGGTCCGCGCACGCCCACTCCCCGCCAACCCCGCCACCCGACTGGCCGTCCCCCTGTCCATTCCCGCGCTTCTTGCGCACGAGCACGATCGGCCGCTGCGGGCTGCGCAGGAGCTCGGCTTCCCGCTCCCCCACCCGCGCGTAGCTCCGCACCGCCTCCAGGGTCGGAGACATCACCGCGAAGGGCTTCTCCTCCCGATGCTTGCGCGCGCGCAGCCGCGCCACCGCCTGCTCGTTGCGGGCGTCCACCATCAGGTGGTAGCCCCCAATCCCCTTGATCGCCACGATCGCCCCCTCGCGCAGCAGGGCCGCTGTCGCCTCGATCGGGTCCGGCCTGCCGGGCGCGGCGCCAGGCAGCTCCCGGGACGGGCGCTGCCACGGGGGCAGCCGAGGTGGGTGGGCTCCCGAATCAACCAGCGCCACCCGCGGGCCGCACTCCCAGCAGGCCGTCGGCTGGGCGTGGAAGCGGCGGTCGCGCACGTCGTGGTACTCCCGCTCGCAGCGCTCGCACATCGGGAAGACCGCCATCGTCGTCATCGCCCGGTCGTAGGGGACCCCGCGGATGATCGAGTAGCGGGGGCCGCAGTTGGTGCAGTTGATGTACGGGTAGCGGTAGCGGCGGTCCGCGGGATCGAGCAGTTCCCGCAGGCACTCATCGCAGACGCAGGAGTCCGGTGAGACCAGCGTGCTCGCCTGGGCGGAGCGCTCGCTCACGTGGATCTCGAAGCGCTCCACGATCCGCTCCTCGTAGCGCTGCTCGATCAGCGCCACCGATTCGATTCGAGCAAGCGCTGGGGCGCTCGTGCGGACCTCCACGATGAACTCCTCCAGCACCCCCGGGTGCCCCTGGACCTCGAGCACCACGCCCTCCGAATCGTTGCGGATCCAGCCCCCCAGCGCGTGGCGCTCGGCCGTGCGGAACACGAACGGGCGGAACCCGACCCCCTGCACGATCCCGCGGATCTGGTAGCGACGTGTCTCGAGCGCGGTGCGCTCCATCAGCACAGCCTTGGCAGCTCCGCCCCGTAGAGCAGCTCGACGACCGCCTCGCCACCGTCGGCGCCCACCATCGTCACCGGGCTGCCCACCCGCTCCCGCACCGCGCCGACGATCTGCGCCGCATCGCCGTGGGGATGCGTCCGCACCAGTTCGAGCACCGCCTCGGCGGCCTCCGGGGCGACGAACATGCAGATGTTGCCCTCGTTGGCGAGGTACAGCGGGTTGACACCCAGCATGTCCGCGGCCATCGCCGTCTCGCGCTGGATCGGAAGGCTGCGCTCCTCGATCTGGATCGAGACCCCCGCCCCCTCGGCCAGCTCGTTGAGCACCGTCCCCAGGCCCCCGCGGGTGATGTCGCGCATGCAACGCACCCACGGGGCGTGCTCCTCCAGCACGCTCCCCACCAGGCCGTCCAGCGGGGCGCAGTCGCTGAGCACCCGCTCCTCGAAGCCCAGGCCCTCGCGCAGGGAGAGAATGTGGATGCTGTGGTTGCCCAGCCAGCCCGTGACGATCACCGTGTCCCCCGGGACGATCCGCCCCACCCCCAGCTCGATCTCCCGCTCGAACACCCCCACCCCGGCCGTGTTGATGAACAGCTTGTCCACCTCCCCCGCCCGCACCACCTTGGTATCGCCCGCCACCACCTCCACGCGCGCCGCCGCCGCCGCATCGCGCACCGAGTCCAGGATTCGCTCCAGGTCGGCGATCGGGAAGCCTTCCTCCAGCACCAGCGAGAGCGTCAGGTAGCGCGGGACCGCACCCGCCACCGCGAGGTCGTTGACCGTGCCGCACACCGCGAGCTTGCCGATGTCCCCGTTGCCGAAGAAGATCGGGTCCACCACGAACGAGTCCGTCGTCACCGCGATGCGCCTGGAGTCGAGCTCCAGCACCGCGCTGTCCTCCATCCGGCCCGAGTGCACCGCCCCTAAGCGCGGGGCGATCAGCTCGCCGATCAGCTCCTGGCTCATCCCCCCGCCCGTACCGTGGTCGAGCTGGATCACCGCGCCGGTCATGGAATCGGGACCACGCTGAACTCGGGCAGGTCGTCCCTGGCGATCGCGTCCACCAGCTCGGCGGTGCTCATCACCGTGGCGCAGTAGGAGCCCAGCCACTCCAGCGCCCGCTCCTTGTCCTCCGGCCGCGCGGAGACGACCGCATCGGGGGGCACCACCACGTTGTAGCCGCGGAAGAACGCGTCCGCCGCGGTGGTCTGCACGCAGATCTGGGTCTGCATCCCGGTGATGATCACCGTGTCCACCCCGAGCTCCTGGAGGCGCTCGTGCAGCTGGGTCTCGTAGAACCCGCTGTCCTTGTTCTTCTCCACCAGCACATCTCCCTCGGCGAAGAACTCCTCCAGGATGCGCGCCCCGTCGGAGCCTTTGGTGACAGGCAGCCACCCGTCGTAGCGCTCCGCGTGGGGGTCGTCCTCGAGGTTGATCAGCTGCAGGTGCACCACCGGGACCCCGAGCGCGCGCAGCTCGTCGAGGAAGCTCCGCATCTGCGGGGCGAACTCCGCCACCGCCGCCGTGCGCTCCTCGTTCTTGTTGACGAGGTCGTACTGGAGATCGTTTGTCAGGACCGCGCAGCGTGCCACCGTGTCACTCCTCCTTGTGTTTTCTCTCGCGGCTCATCGTTTGTGTGTTGGCCAGGGGTCCCAGCTGTTGGTCGCGGGCCCCCCTGGCCGGCCAGCGGGATCGACCCCGGGCCGCCAGACGGGGCCACCCCCGCGCCTCGGAGCTCCAACAGGAGCCGCGAGAGATCGGGGGTGACCGTCGTCCGAGTCTGGCAGGACATCAGGCAGGCATCAACATATCGGATGAGTTTGAGCCTTTCTGGACTTCCGGTTGGCGATCCGGTAGCGTCGATGATCATGAACGGTTCCCCGATCGACGCAACCCCCTCGACCAGCCCGCCGCTTGCAGGGATTCCCACAACCAGTGACAGCGCCCTCCACGCGCCGCGGGAGCTCCTGGAGACGGACGCCAGTAGCCCCAAATCGTTTTCAACTCGGGGCGCCGACTACAGCCCCGGGCCGATCGAGACCCGCTGGCAGGCGGCGTGGATGCAGGCGCGCGCGTTCGCCGTGCCCCCGCCGCAGGACGAGCGCGAGCCCGCGTATGTGTTCGCGGGCTGCCCCTTCACCTCGGGCGACGCCCATATGGGACACATTCGCAGCTACACGATCGCCGACGCCTACGCCCGCTTCCTGCGCGCCCGCGGGCGGGCGGTGCTGTTCTCACTGGGCTTCGACTCCTTCGGGCTGCCCGCCGAGCTCGAGGCACTGCGCCGCGGCATCTCCCCGCAGGCATGGGTGGCGCGCTGCTGCGAGCGGATGCGCGGCCAGTTCGAAGCGCTCGGCTACTCCTGCGACTGGGAGCGCACCTTCGTCTCCTCCGAGCCCGAGCACTACCGCTGGACGCAGTGGCTGTTCTTGGCGATGCTCGAGCGCGGCCTTGTCTACCAGCACGAGGCGCAGGTCAGCTGGTGCGACTCCTGCCAGACCGTGCTCGCCACGCTGCAGGCCGAGGACGGAACCTGCTGGCGCTGCCACTCCGAGGTGCGCTTCGTGCGCCTGCCCCAGTGGTTCATGCGGATCACCGCCTACGTACAGGACAACGAACGGGGACTCGAGGCGCTGCCCGGATGGGACCGCGCCGCGATCGGCGCCCAGCGCGCGGTGCTCGGACGGGTGGATGGCGTGGAGCTCGACGCCCAGACCTTCGACGGGGGCGCCCTCACCGTCTTCACCCCCCACCCCGAGGCGATCGGCAAGGCGGCGTTCGTCGCCGTCTCCCCCGCCCATCCCGACGCGGACCGCTGGATCTCAGTGCCGGACGTAGCCGCCCAGCTCGCGGGGATGCGCGAGGCCGGCTGGCGGCGCGAGGACCGCGAGGCGGAGCAGGTCCCCGTGGCGCAGACCGGCGCGATGGCCACCGTGCCGGGGGTAGCGGGGATGCTGCCGATCGTGATCTCCCCGCTGGTGGACGCCCGCTTCGGCCCCACCGCCGCGCTCGGCATCCCCGAGCTCGACCCCACCGACCGCTCGATCGCCGAGCGGCTCCCCGCCCCCGCGGGAACGACGTGGAAGGCCGGCAAGGCCAGCGGCGCACCGCGGCCCGCGGTGCGCTACCGCGCGCGAGACTTCGCCATCTCCCGCCAGCGTGCCTGGGGAGCGCCGATCCCGCTGGTCCACTGCCCCGCGTGCGGGACGGTGCCCGTGCCCTTCGCGGATCTCCCCGTGCGGCTCCCCGACGACCTGCAGATCTCAGGCGAGGGCGGCAACCCCCTCGCAAGCCGCCCCGACTTCTACGAATGCCTGTGTCCCCGCTGCGGGGCGGCGGCGAAGCGGGAGACCGACACGATCGACTGCCACGTGGACGGGATGTGGATGTGGATGCCCATCTGCGTGCCCCCCGAGGGCCGCTCCACCGCGATGTTCAGCCACCCCGAATACGCGCGCTGGCTGCCCGCCGAGCAGATCGTGTGGGGCGCCGACGCCGGCGGCTACATGTTCGACCAGCGCCTGATCGGCAAGGTCCTACAGGACCTCGACCAGCTCCCCGCGCTGCCCGACCGCGAGCCATTCGAGAAAGCGCTGATGCACCAGATGATCCGCCTCGAGGGGCGCAAGATGAGCAAGCACCTCGGCAACGTCGTCGATCCCAACGAGCTCGTCGCCACCGTCGGCGCCGACACCGTGCGCCTCGCCGTGCTCCACGCCGCCTCCCCCGGACGGATCTTCAACTGGAACGAGCAGCCCGTGCGCTACTGCCAGATCTTCCTCAAGAAGCTCTACGGCTACGCCGAGGGCCGCCTGCGGGAGTGGAGCCCGTCGGCCCCCTCGCCGGCCGAGCAGGCCTCGACGACGGGCGCGACCACCGGGGCAAATGGCGCGAGCGACGGCCGCGAGGCGGGGGCCGACCCGCGGATCGATCCCTCCGACAAGCTACGCCGGCGCCTGGCCAACTGGTGCTCGGTGGCCTGCGAGAAGGTCACCGAGAACTACGAGGGCCTCGAGATGCAGCGCGCCGCGCACAACACGATGCTGCTGCTCACCCGCATCCAGGACTTCGAGCAGCGCGCGCTGGATAAGCGCGGCGGGGAGCTCGAGGACGCCGACCGCGAGGCGGTCGTAGCCGCACTGCTCACGCTCGTGCAGATGCTCGCCCCGATCGCCCCCCACGTCGCCGAGGAGCTGTGGTCGCTGGCGGGCCGGGACACCCTGGTGAGCAACGCGCCCTGGCCCACCCCGCGCCCGCGCGAGTCCGAGGGGACCGAGCCCGCGCCACAGGCGGTCCAGTCCGCCCCCGCGCCACGTCCCGAGGAGGCGGTGCCCACCGGCGGATAGATCATCCTGCGTTCACGCGCGTCCGTAGCTCAACGGGTCAATGGCAAAGCGAGTATCCGGCGAGGGAGGGTTCCGTGTGAGTCATTCAACCGGCGGCCTCGTCTGCCAAGCCGGCGGCTCAATGCCGCGTCCCGCGGTCGCGGTGCCCAAAACGGCCAGAGAAATCCAAGCCTAAGAGCAGCGGCCTTTGGAGCCGCAGATACGGGTTCGAGTCCCGTCGGACGCATCCCTGGCGAATCTGTCAATACATTTTCACCATGAGAAAGGATGCAACCTCAAAATGATATCTAAGGGGAAGTTGTCATTACTGTGCCTGCTTGCGGTGTTCGCCGCGAGCCTGGCGGCATCGTCAACGGCCGCGGCGGCGGAAGTGCTGCCTTCCTTCATAAGCGAAAAAGTGGAGCTCGAAGAAGAACACGCAGGAGTCGGCAAACTGAAAGAATTCTTTTTCGAAGTGAAAAATCTAAATTTTGGGGTAGGCTGCTTTGGTGTAGACAACAAAGTGGAGATCGGGGCGGAAATGCACTCCAAACTGACCATCGAATTCACGGAATGCTTTGTGTACAACCTTTTCCACGAAGTTCAGAATCAGTGCAAAGTAAAAGAGCCGATCGTCATCAAACTACGCGATCAGCTCGTCTACAAAAATCACAAAGAAGGGGAAGAAATCTTCGATATCTTCTACCCGGATGAAGAAGTGGGAAAAAGTAAATTCCACGCGGGAGTCATGACCACAGTCACAATCGAAGGAGCACTCTGCACGATAAAAGGCAAATACGAAATCAAAGGCAGCGCAATCGCGGTGCCTTCACCCAACACACCGGGCAAAGAAGAAAGAGTGGTCAAAATTAATTTCAACGGAAAAGAAGCGCCCACGGGCACATACGAAAACGAGGAAAGGAAAGAATTGGAAGAAGCGGGTAAAATGGTCCTGAATGGAGAAACCGTCTACCTCAAAGGCGACATCGAACAAGAATTGAAAACCGGAGCGAAATGGGGGGCTGAATAACCCCACCCGTCCGCCCCGCGCGGCGCCAACTCAGGGCGCCGCGCGGGGGCGCTAGCGGCGCTCGCGCAGCGTCGGGAACGGCACGACTTCGCGGATCGACTCGACGCCGGCGAGGATCATCAGCAGCCGGTCCACGCCGAGGCCGCCGCCGGAGGTCGGGGCCATCCCATATTCAAGCGCGCGGACGTAGCCCTCGTCGTAGGGGTGGGGCTGGTCACCGTCATCGCCGGAGCGCTGCTGGCGCTGTTTGACGAAGCGGTCCCACTGGTCGAGGGGGTCGTTGAGCTCGGTGTCGCCGGAGAGGACCTCCATCCCGCGGATCACCGTGTCGAAGTGCTCCGCCAGGCGGGGGTCCTGCGAGTGGCGCTTGCAGATCGGGAAGAGGTCGAGGGGGAAATCGAAGACGTGCGTAGGCTGCATCAGAGTCGGCTCCACGTACTTGGTGTAGACCGCTTCCACGAGCTTGGCCCACGTCTGCTCGGGGTCGACGGGCTCGGCGAGCACCTCGATCAGCTGCGCGCTGGAGGCCTCCAGGTAGTCGATCCCCACCGCCGCTTTGATCGCGTCGCGCAGCGTCACGCGCCGCCACGGCGTGGCGAGGTCGATCACCTGGCCGTCGTACTGCTCGACCTTCGTCGTCCCCAGCGTGCGCAGCGCCACCTGCTCGGCCAGCTCTTCGCACCACACCGCCGTGTCCCAGTAGTCGGCGTAGCTGATCATGCACTCGAGAATCGTGAATTCCGGGCTGTGACGGTGGGAGATGCCCTCGTTGCGAAACGCGCGGCCGAGGTCGTAGACGTTCTCCAGTCCCCCCACGATGCAGCGGTTGAGGTACAGCTCGACCGAGATCCGCAGGTGGACGTCGACGTCCAGCGCGTTGTGGTGCGTGGTGAACGGGCGCGAGGAGGCTCCGCCCGCGAGCGTCTGCAGCATCGGGGTCTCCACCTGGGTGAAGCCGCGCTCGCGCAGGAACTCGTGGATCGCCTCGATCGTCTTGGTCCGTTTGAAGAACATCTCCCGCGTCTTCGCGTTCGCCAGCAGGTCGAGCTCGCGGTAGCGGTAGCGCGTCCCCAGGTCCTCCATCCCGTGGTGGCGGTCCGGCGGTGGGCGCAGCGCCTTGGCCAGCAGCGTGCACCTCCTCACCCCGAGCGTCAGCTGCCCGCGCTGGGTGACGTACACATCGCCCTCCACGCTGACGATGTCGCCGATGTCGAGGTCCTGCATGCGCGCGTAGGTGTCCGGCCCCATCGCCTCCTGGCGGGCCACAACCTGCATCGAGCCCGACTGGTCGCGCACGTCGAAGAACGTCGTCTTCGCGTGACCCCGGCGCGCGATCAGCCGCCCGCAGATGCGGTAGCCGAGGCCCCGGTGCTCCCCCGGTTTCAGCTCCACCGGGTCGTGCGCCGCCTGGATGTCCGCGATCCACGCACGCGGGACCTCGGTGGCAAGGTATGGGTAGGGATCCAGGCCCTCCGCGCGCAGGCTCTCCAGCTTCGCCCGCCGTTCGTCCGCGCCGACCGCCTCGGCCTGCGCCGTGTGCGTCCCGTTGGCCTCGGCTGCCAGGACCTCCCGCGAGCGCGCTCCATTTGCCTCAGCCGTCGTGCTCGCAACCGCAGTTTCGGGCGCGGCGCTCACTGCCGGAGGCTCCTCGGGAGGTGTGGGCGCGGCGCTCATGTCGAGCGCACCCGCGCGGCCGGCGATACCTGCTCAGAGGTTGCTCCGTTGCGCTCCCCGCCTGCGGCCCCTTCCCACTCCAGGCGCGCGGCGAGCTCGCGCAGGAGGAACGTGGCGAGGTGGTTCGGGTAGGTGCCCCGCGAGAAGCCTGCGTCGAAGCCCAGCTCCTTGGCGAGCTCGTTGGAGATGCGCGAGCCACCGCACACCAGCAGGGTCCGCCGGCGGCGGCCCTCGGCCTCGACGATCTCGACCAGCTCGGTCAGGTTCTGGACGTGGAGGTTCTGCTGGGTGACCGTCTGGGAGACGAGGATCGCATCGGCGTCCAGCTCGATCGCCTTGGCGACCAGCGCGCTGTTGGCGACCTGGCTGCCGAGGTTGTGCGCCTCGAACGCCCGGTAGCCTTCCAGGCCGCGGTGGCCGTGGAAGCCCTTGAGGTCGAGCATTGCGTCGATCCCCACGCTGTGGGTGTCCGAGCCGGTGCAGGCCCCCACGACGACGACCGGGCGCCCGATGTGCTCCGCGGCGAACGCCTCGATCTCGTCTTCGGCGAGGTACTCGAGGTCGAGCTCGTCCACCTGCTGGGCGGTGTAGTCGAACGTGTGGGGGCAGTGGCCATACACAATGAAGTGGGTGTAGCCGTCGAGCAGGCGCTGGTGGTGGGTGACCTCGGGGCGATCCAGGCCGAGCCTGCCCGCGAGCTCGAGCGCGGTCTTGCGCGCGGCCTGCCCGTGGGGGACGGGCAGCGTGAAGCTGAGCTGCACGATCCCATCCCCGAGGTGATCCCCGTAGGGCTTGACCCGTGTCAGGTCGACGTCGAGCATCTGGCCAACCTTCGCCATCAGAGGACCCCCGCTCCCCACCGCAGCTCGACATCCAACATCCCGCCCACCATCGCCATCAGGCGACCCCCGCGCCCTGCATCAGCTCGACGGTCGGGTTGAAGTACCCCTCCTCCGTGGCGATGATCCCGTCCATCCCGCGGCCCTCGTCGATGCGGCGGCGCACGTCGCCGAAGGTGCCGTCTTCGATCGCCCTGAACATCCCCACCTCGGCGATCCGCTCCAGCAGTTCGTGTGCCTTGCCGAGCACCTCCCGTGCGCGCGTCTGGATCAGCCCCCCGGGCTTGAACTGGATCTCCTCGCCGATATCGCGGGCGTAGTTGAACACGTAGTCCACGCACTCCAAGCCCACCACGCGGTCGTGCAGGAGCGGGGTGAAGACCCCCTCTGTCGGTACCCCCGCCGTCTGGATCCCCTGCCCCGTGGCGATCGTGATCAGGTTGAAGAGCGTGTCGCAGGCGTGGGTGCGGTAGAGGTTGCCGTCCATGTGCCGCGTCGGGGGCATGAACTTCACCGGGCAGTTGGGGAACAGCTCGCGCGTGAGCTGGGCCTGGGCCCACTCGTAGAGCAGGCCGTTGGTTGTGGGCGGGTCGATCTCGAACGCGTCGCCGAGCGCGATCTGCTCGTCGGGCATCCCGGAGTCCAGCGCCAGCTGGTGGTTGATGAACTGCGAGGCCGTCACCGACGGCGCCGCCTCCAGCGCGTCGGCGGTGCGCAGGTAGTTGTCCTCACCGGTGTTGATGACGATCCCGAAGTAGCCGTTGATCATCCGCGAGACGCGCTGGTCGATCAGCGTGCGCAGCATGTTGATGTCGCGGTAGAGGATCCCGTAGAGGGCGTCGTTGACCATGTTGTCAAGGCCCTCCATCGCGCCCATCGTGGCGAACTCCGCCATGCACAGGCCCGAGCAGAAGCTCGACAGGCGCACGTAGCGGCCGTTGCGCTCGCACCACTCGTCGAGCCCTTCGCGCAGGATGCGGAAGTTGGCCTGCGTGGCGAACGTCCCGCCGTAGCCCTCGGTGGTTGGCCCGTAGGGCACGTAGTCGAGCAGGCTCTGCGCGGTGGAGCGGGTCAACGAGACCACGCCCCCGCCCGTCTCCGCCACGGCCACGGAGTGGACCAGGTCCTCATACACGTTGCCGGTCGCCGTCAGCACGTAGCGCTGCGGCGGGGGGCCCTCCCCCAGCCGCTCGCGCAACGTGTGGCGCTCGTCCATGCGCCGCGAGACCTCGCCCATGCGCCGCTCGCATGCGCGCGCCACGAGCTCGCGGATCGCGCCATCCTCGGCCTGGGGCAGGCCGCACAGCTCGAGCTCGCCCGCGCTCACAGCCGCGGCGATCTCCTGCGGGCCGCGCCCCGTCTGGAGCATCGCGTTGCCCAGCCAGTACGCCACTCCCCGGCCCAGGCCGCCGCCGTCGCGGACGTGGTCGACGAGCACGTTGGGCAGTGGGATATCGAGCTCGTTGATCCCGTCCACCCCGAGGAAGCGGGCGACCGTCCGCTCGACCGACACCGTGGTCTTGCCGGCAGTTTCCTCGGCGATCCGGTCGGCGATCTGGGCGGCTGCCCGACGGCACGACTCGATCACCCCGACGTCGAGGTCGAGCTTGGAGTCCATCGTGCGACGAGCCTAAACGGTGGCGCGCCCACGATCTCGATATCCGGGCGTCGTCCGCAGGATGCACGCTCACGCATCGGTCGGTTGAGCCGAGATGTCTCTCTCTTTGCCCCGATGTCGGAGACGATCCAATCAATCTGGCCGGGAGGCGTCCCTCCTGTACAGGCCTTGGTTTTGCGGCGGGGATCGCGGTTCGGGCCACCACCCGCGCCGAGCCGCTGTTTGACAGCTCTCCTCCCAGCATTAGCCTCGCCCCACCGTCATGGCCACCGACACCGCCCCCCTCGACCTCTCCTCCGCGACGCTCGCCGCGCAGCTCGGCGACGCGCGCATCGCCGAGCTCGGCGGCACCCTGGAGGCCGGTGACCCCTCCGCGCTGGCCGGCGAGGAGCTGCTCGCTGGGGCGCACTACATCGTGGACTTCTGCGATCCCAGCCCCACCACCGCGCTGCACGCCGGCTACCTGCGCAACATCGCGCTCGGCCACGCGCTCGCCGGGGCGCTGGAGGCCGCCGGGGCGCACGTGGCCCACCAGACCCAGATCGCCGACGCCGGACGCGACATGGGCGAGGCGATGGCCGGCTATCTGCGCCACGCAGAGGAGGTGGACCCCGCCACTGCGGGGGAGAAGAGCGACCACTTCGTCGGCCGCCTGCACGCGCTCCACGCGCACGAGCCGCACACCGACGGGGACCTCGCCGACTCGCTGCTCGCGCGGCTGGCCAGCGGCGAGCGGGAGATCCGCGACCTCTGGCAGACCGTGCGCGACTGGGCGGTGAGCGGGCAGAACGAGACGCTCGCGCGGTTGGGCGTGCGCTTCGAGCGAGCGATTTTCGACTCGCAGTACGCCCCCCGGATCGAACCGCTCGTGCGCCTGGCGCTCGCGCAGGGGGTGATCGACGGCTCGCCGCGGGGTCCCCTGGGGTTCGAGACCGGCGCCCCGGGACGCCCGCGCCTGCCGCTGATCGGCCGCGACGGCTTCCCCACGCGCGACCTGCGCGCGCTGACGATCTGGCGCTCGCTGATGACCGAGATGACCGACGTGACCCTGATCCGGCTCACCAGCGAGGAACGCCGCGACAACCTCGACGAGATCCTGCGCGGGTTGGCCCCGGGCGCGCCGGCCTACCCGCTGGCGGTTCTGCACGCGGAGGTCATCACCGATCAGGACGTCGGTCCCGGCGGGGAGAGCACGCTGCTGATCGACGACCTGCTGGACATGCTCGTGCAGAACGCCGAGCTGCGCGCGCTGGCGATCGACGGGCGGCCCTCCTGCGCGACCCAGGATCTCGCGGCGATGGTGCTGATGGGCATGTGCCTCGACCACCCTTTGGCCGCTCCCCTCCCCCTCACCGCCAAGCGGGTGCTCGACGACGGGGCCAACGCCGGCTGGAGCTTCGCCCGCGCGTGGATGAAGGCGTGGGACCCCGAGAACGACGGGCCCCCGCTGCCACAGCCCGAGGACGACCACTACCGCTCGGTCGTCGCCCAGTCCCAGCTCTACCGCCAGCTGCTGGAGCACGCCGTCGAGGAGCTCGACGTGCTCGCGCTCGTGCGCTTCCTCGCCGATATCGGCGCGTGGTACCTCAACATCGAGGCCGACCCCCCCGTGGGTCGGATGATGCGGACGCTGCTCGGCGGCGTCCTCGGCAGCCTCGGGCTCGTGCGGGCGCCCGAGCTGAGCGGGTGAGGATCGTGAACGACCCCACCTCCAGCTACGAGACCTCGATGGCCGACCCCAACGCGCTGGAGAACGACCTGCGCTCCTTCTACCTGACCGGCAGCGAGGAGCAGAGCCTGTTCGACGAATGGGAGCGCGGAATCCCCCGGGGAGACTCCACCACGCCGTCGATCTGCTCTCCCACCTACCGCTGGTGGATCCTCGAGCACCTGCGCAACGCGCTCAACCGCGACCGCAAGAACCTGCTGCTCAGCCTCGGCGCCGGCAACGCGTTCGTGGAGCGCGTGCTCTGCCGCGAAGGCTACCCCGTGCTCGCCGTGGACGCCCTCGCGGAGGCCGTCGAGCTCGCGCGTCACGCCGGGGTGCCCGCGATCTGCCACAACCTCTACACCTGGGAGGCCCGGCCGGCCTACTGGGACGTGATCTACGCGGACGGCCTGCTGGGCCATCTGCACGACGGCCACGACGGCGCCCACGTGGCGCTGCGCCTGCTGCACAGCTGGCTGAAGGCGCCCAGCGGGACCATCGTGATCTCCAACGACTCCCCCAAAACCGACGAGCCGGTGCAGCAGTCGGCCAACGTCCCCGGCTTCTACTGGCTTTCCGAGGGCTGGATCGCGGGTGAACTGAAGCGCGCCGGCTTCACGCGGATCTCGACTGCGTCGATCACCTACAGGCGCCCGCTGTCGGGGCTGCGGACCCGGGCGATCATCACCGCACACCGCACCGAGTAAGCGCGCAGGCGGTACACGGAGATGCCGATCAGCCCTCACTTCGCCGAGCGCCTGGAGGCGGACCTGCCCGCGATCGCCGAGCACTTCGGGACGCCGTTTCACATCTACGACGAGCGCGGGATCCTGACCAGCGCCGAGCGCCTGCTGGACGCCTTTGCGGGACTGCCCTTCTACGAGTACTACGCCGTCAAGGCGCTGCCCAACCTCACGATCCTGCGTATCCTGCGCGAGCACGGGCTGGGCATGGAGTGCAGCTCGATCGCCGAGCTCGAGCTCGCCGCGGACTGCGGGGCTTACGGAGAGGAGGTGTTCTTCACCTCCAACAACACCACCCGCGCGGAGTTCGCCGCCGCGCTCGCGCTGGGGGCGATCGTCAACGTCGACGACATCTCCCTGATCGCCAAGCTCCCGGGCGCCCCGGCGGTCACCTCGTTCCGCTTCAACCCCGGCCCCGAGCGCGTCGGGGACCGCCTCATCGGCTCGCCGCTGGAGGCCAAGTTCGGGCTGCGCCGCGACCAGCTGGAAGGGGCTTACGCGCAGGCGCGCGAGCTCGGGGCGGAGCGCTTCGGGGTGCACGCGATGATCGCCTCCAACGTCCTCACCGTGCAGCCACTGCTGGCGACGATCGCGATGCTGCTGGAGATCGAGGAGCAGCTGCAGCGCACGCTCGGGATCGCCCTGGAGTTCGTCAACGCCGGTGGAGGCCTTGGCATCCCCTACCGCCCCGGCGATCCCAGCCTCGACGTCGAGGCCCTCGGGCGGGGCGCGGGGGAGCTGCTGGAGTCCCACGCGGCCCGCAGCGGCCGCCACCCGCAGCTGTTCCTGGAGGCGGGGCGCTTCATCACCGGTCCCCACGGGGTCCTCGTCACCCGCGTGATCAACCGCATGAGCAAGTGGCGCGAGTACGCCGGCGTGGACGCCGGGATCGCGGCGCTGATACGCCCGGCGTTCTATGCCGACGCCTACCACCACCTCACCCTGCACGGCGGCCGCGGCGAGCGGCCGCTGGAGCGGATCGACGTGGTGGGTTCGCTGTGCGAGAACAACGACAAGTTCGCGATCCAGCGCGAGCTGCCCCAGCTGCGCGAGGGCGACCTCCTGCTGATCCACGACACCGGCGCACACAGCCTGGCAATGGGCTTCAACTACAACGGGCGCCTGCGCCCCCAGGAGCTACTGCTGCGCAGCGACGGCAGCGTCGAGCTGATCCGCCGCGCCGAGGAGGTCAGGCGCGATTACCTCGCCACGCTTCAGTTCGAGCGCGACGTCCTCGCACCCGCCGGCGACGAGGCCCGTGGCGAGCGCCGCCGCATCGGACCGCCGGCCCGCATCGGACGCCGCCGCGGGGCCCCTCCGGCGCAGGTCGGCCGTTCCGGCGCGGCGCGGTTGAGCTGACGATGGCGAGCACGCCGCAGATGACGAGGAGTTGTGGACGTAGCCCCCGGCTGGCGCGGGTGAGCTGACGATGGCGAGCACGAGCGCCACCGTCGCCGACGCCCTGGATGTGGAGTCGCTCAGGGGCGAGGTCGCGGAGCTGTGGGAGCGCCGCGAGCAGCTGGGCGACCGCGACGGCGCGGCGCGGGCGACGGTGCTGAGCGCGATGGAGCTGCTCGACCGCGGGCTCCTGCGCGTGGCCGAGATCGGCCCCGACGGCGAGGTGACGGTGCACGAGTGGCTCAAGCAGGCGATCGTGATGCTGTTTCGCCTCTGCCCCATGGAGCGCACTGCCGCGGGACCGATGCTGTTTGCCGATCGCCTCCCCCCCAAGCGCAGCTTCCCGGACGTGCGCGTCGTGCCCGGCGCGTACGCCCGCTTCGGCTCGCACCTCGCACCGGGCGCGATCCTGATGCCGAGCTTCGTCAACGTCGGCGCCCACGTGGGCGCCGGCACCCTGGTCGACACCTGGGCCACCGTCGGATCGTGCGCCCAGGTGGGGGAGCGCGTGCACCTTTCCGGCGGCGTCGGGGTGGGCGGTGTGCTGGAGCCACTGCAGGCCAATCCCGTGATCGTCGAGAGCGACGCGTTCATCGGCAGCCGCTGCATGCTGATCGAAGGCGCCCGCGTCGGGCGCGGAGCGGTGCTCGGCGCCGGCGCCATCCTCTCCCCGACGATCCCCGTGATCGACGCCGCCAGCGGCGCGGAGCTCGCCCGCGGGCACATCCCCGACTGGAGCGTGGCGATCGGCGCCACCCGCGCGCGCAGCTTCCCCGGCGGGGAGTTCGGGCTCCCCTGCGTGCTCGTCCTCAAGCGCCTCGCCGCGGGCGAGCGCCACGACAAGGTCAGGCTGAACGCGCTGGTGCGCGAACACGGGGCCACGTTGTAGGGGCCGAGGGCATCCCATCGTGTCTTCGCCTCGCGGCCACCGGCGCACTCGACCACGGCCTACGCGGCCGCCGGCGTCCCGGCCCCGAGCAGCTCCGCGGCGCGCGTGAGGCGCTCCCGGGGGGGTGTCAGCGACACCCGCAGGTGGCCCTCCCCGCCGGGGCCCAGGTAGGAGCCGGGCACCACCAGCAGCGAGCGCTCCAGGAGTAGCTCGAACATTCGCTCGGCATCGCCGTCGGGGACGCGCAGCCACAGGAAGATGCCCGCCGGGCCGCCCACGTGCTCGAGGCCCGCGCGCCGTGCGGCGGCTGCCAGCAGCGCGCGCTTGGCGGCGTAGCGTTCGCGCGCCGCCACCACGTGCTCCTCCTCGCTCCACGCCACGATCGACGCACGCTGCACGAGCACCGGCGGGGTGGTGCCGATGTCGCTGCGATGGCGCCGCACGCGACTGATGATCTCGGGGTCGCCCGCCATGAAGCCGGAGCGCAGACCGGCGAGGCCGGAGCGCTTGGAGAGCGAGTTGAATACGACCACCCCGGAGCGGTCCCCCAGCTCCAGGCCGGACGTGGGCGGCTCGCCATCGAACCAGAACTCCGAGTAGGTCTCGTCCACCGCCAGGATCGCCCCGCTGCTCCGGCAGCGCTGCGCAAGCTCCTCCAAGAGCGCGGGGGGCGCAATCGCGCCGGTGGGGTTGTGGGGGTTGGTGACCCACACGATCGCCGCCCGCCCCCAGGGGATCGCGTCGGGGTCGGGCAGCCACAACGTTGCGGCGCGCAGAACCTGGGCGGCAACCGCGAGGCCGGCGGCGCGGGCGCTGCGCTCGGGGATCGGATACGCGGGGCAGGCCAGCGCAATCGTGTCGCCCGGCCGGGCGAACAGGCGGGCGAGCAGCGCGATCGGCTCCTTCGCCCCGAGCGTGGGGAGCACCTCCCGGTCAGGGTCGAGCGTCACCCCGAAGCGCCGCGCGATCCACGCGGCGATCGCCTCGCGCAACTCGGGGAGCCCCACCGTCGCCGGGTACTCGCACAGCGACAACGTGGCCGCGGCCCGCGCGAGCGCCTCGCGGACCGCCGGGGGAGCGGGGTCGGTCGGCTGCCCGAGGCTCAGGTCGATAACCTCGATGCCCCGGGCCTGCGCCGCCCGCCGTGCCTCGGCGACACGCAGGAACGGGTTGCCGGCTGCCTCCTCGACGGCGGGATTCAGGCGCACAGGAAGGACTCCAGCACGCGGTAGGCGCGCACCAGCGCGGCCGTGGCGACGCGCTCGTCGGGGCGGTGCGCGAACGCGGGATCCCCGGGGCCGAAGTTGACGGCCTCGATCCCCGCGGCGGCGAACTCGGCCACCGGCGTCCACGCCTGCTTGGCCTCCACGGAGCCCCCGCCAGCGGCGAGCAGGCGCTCCAGCAGCGGGTTCGCGCGCGGCGGGCGGGCGCCGGGGGTGTTGCAGAGCAGCTCGATCTCCCCGTGGGGCTCGCACCAGCCGCGCAGCGTCCGCTCGGCCTGCGCCGCCCCCACGTCGGGGGCGTAACGGAAGTTGACGTTCGCGCGGGCCTCCCCGGGAATCACGTTGCGCGCGACCCCCGCGTGGAGGGTGGTGACCGAGACGACCTCGGTGAAGTCCAGCCCATCGAGCGTCCGGGGGAAGGGCCCGATCGCGTGCAGCGCCCGAACCCCGGCGGCGGCGCGGTTGATCGCGTTGTCGGCCAGCCACGGACGGGCCGAGTGCCCCGCCCGCCCATGAAAGGTCCACGCGGCGTCGAGGTTGCCCAGGCAGCCCGCCTGCACCGTGTTCGCCGTCGGCTCCAGCACGATCGCCAGATCGGCCTCGCGCAGGCCGGGCTCGCGGGCGAGCAGCGGCCCGAGAGCGCCCTGGGCTGCGGGGAGCTCCTCGCGCCCGAACAGCACGTAGCCGACGTCGAGATCGCTCGGTGCCGCGGCGAGCGCGAGCTCGATCATCACGGCCACCCCGCCCTTCATGTCGCAGGCGCCCAGCCCCTCGACGTGCTCCCCGGTCGCGCTCACGCAGCCGGGCAGGTTGCCCTGTGCGGGGACCGTGTCGAAATGGCCGGCAAGCAGCACCAGCGGGCGCTCGGAGCGACTCGTGGACCCGGCCAGCACGCACGTGTCGCCGGCGTCGCGGGCGGGCACCCCACCATCCCGCAGGACCTCCAGGACATGCCCGGCGATGTTTCTCTCCGCGCCCGACTCCGAGGCGATGTCGATGAGCTCCAGCGTGCGCGCCGCCAGGCGGGTCGCAAGGTCTGTGGAGAGGATGCCTGTTGGTGCCATCGCTGTGGGCCCGCCGCGGGGTCCCATCGCGCGGCCCGGGAAAGGCCCCGCAGGACATTTTCGCTGAAGTCACCTTCGCCGGCCGGCGTTCCCGCTCGCGCGGTACCGCGTCACCGCCACTCACCAGACAGGCGCGGCGTTCCGCGGGGACAGCGGCGGCTCAGCCCACGCCGACGGGCACCGCGCGCAGCCGCACCGCCGCGGCAAGCACCGCCTCGCGGGCGTCCTCGGGCTCGAGCACGGCGGCGTCGCCGGCTTCCTTGAGGACCTCGCGTACGAGCCACTGCACGCCCGCGAAGCTCAGCTCGACCACCACCGCGTCACCGGGAAGCTCCTCCACCACGCGCCGGCTCTCCCGCGCCCAGCGGGCCCGCTCGGGTGCGACCCACAGGCGCGCCGTGCGCGAGGCCTGCACCTCGCCGGTGCGCATCCACCCCTCCACTTCCGCGGCGGGGTCCACCTCGGAGCGGGGCTCGAAGCGCTTGTCGGTCACCTCCACCCGGCGGATGCGATCGAGGCGGAAGTGGCGCATGTCGCCCCGGGCAGGGTCGAACGAGGCCACGTACCAGCCCTCGCGTCCGTTGACCAGCGCGTAGGGCTCCACCACCCGCTGGGAGAACTCGTCCTCGTTCTCCTTGTAGTAGTCGAGCTCGATCAGCCGATGCTCGGTGATCGCGCGCGAGATACGGCGGGCCACGTCGGAGTCGTCACTGCGGCCGTGGGCCACCTGCAGGCCCTGCTCCATCGGGTCCTGCCCGAGGGCGGCGACGATCTTCTCGCGCGCGGACGCCAGGGAGCCCGCGGGGACGTGCTCCCCGAGCAGGTCGATCGCCGCGATCAGCGCCTTCGCCTCGACCGGCAACAGGCGCGCGGGACGATCGAAGTTGTCGCTGTAGGGTTCGGGGTCGACCTCCACCACCTCCCCCTCCTCGGTGTCGAGGATCTCCGCGTACAACACGTAGGAGCCTCCACCGAAGTTGACGATGTTCAGCACGTCGATGTCCTCGCGCAACTCCTCCTCGCTGAGCTGCAGCCGCTCCCGCAGCTCCGCCACCGACTCCTGCCGCCCCGCCCGGCCCGCGTGGATCAGGATGCCCGCGAGCGTCACCAGGCGGGCGAAGCGCTCCGGGCGGATGGCCGCCTCCACGCGACGGGGCTCCTCGGCGGTTGGCTCCTCTCCCTCCGGGCTCCCCCCGCGCCTGCGGCGGGCCTTGACGACCCTCCCCCGCGCGGGGACCTGCGCGGCTCGCTCCCGCGCCTCCCCGCCGCCGGCCAAGGTGGCCAGCGGGCTCTCGGCATGGCGGCGCTCCAGGAGCTCGAGGCGCCGGGCGAGCTCGTCCGTCAGCTCCGGCGGACCCAACAGGCGGGCGTGCTCGCCCAGGCCCAGCACCCAGGAGACGATCATGCGCGGCACCGCGTAGGGGGTTATGAAGACGCGATCGCCCTCGCGATCATCCTCCACCTGCGAGCCGCCCTCGGTATGCAAGGGGGAGGGCGCCTCCCCGCGGAGCTCCCCGGCGCCAGCCTCGTCCACCCACCGATCCCCATCGCCCGCCGGACGGATCTCCCCGTAGCGGCCGAAATGGCGCTCCACCTGCCACGCGATCCGCTCGGACAGCACGATCTCCGCGACTCCCCGCTCCTCCCCCAGCTGCCACTCCGCGCGGTTGGCATACGCCCGGGGGTCGAAGTCCGTGGGGCGGCGGAAGTCGTGCTCGGCCTTGGTGGCGTATGCCACTTTGCCGCGTATCCGCGAGAGCCGGAACACGCGGATCGCCTTGCGCTCGTGGGCGTGGCCGAGCAGATAGAACTCCCCGCCCTGAAACAGCAGGTGGTAGGGATCCAGCCGCCTTGGCCCCTGCTCGTCGCGCTCCATGGTGTAGTAGTCGAAGGTGATCGTCTTCTGGCGGAAGATCGCCGTCTCGATCTTCGCCAGGCGCGCCGAGAGCTCGTGCCCCCCAGCCGACGCGGTGATCCCGAGCGCGACCGAGCGCTGCTGATCGGGCGCCCGCAGCGGGCTGGGGCGCCCCCAGGTGATCTGCTGCAGCGCGAGGCGCAACGGCTCGGCGTAGGCGAACTCGCCGTCCAGCAGGTGCAGCGCGGTCTGGAGCGCCGCCAGCTCCTCGTCGCTGAACTCGATCGCCGGCAGGTGGAAGCTCTCCGAGCGCAGCGAGTAGTTCTCCTGCTCCGCCGCCGCGTCCGCGGGGCGCTCCACCGTGAGCTGGATTCCCAGCGATTCGAGCTCCGCGCGGTCCGCGTAGAAGCGCCGCGCGAACGCGTCCTCGTTCATTGCGCTGTACCCCTCCACGTCGCGCCGGATCTCCAGGGCCGTGACCGGCCGACGCTCGGCCATCAGGTAGGAGATCAGCGACAGCTGGCGGATCAGCTTCTCGGTGTCCTTCGCCATGTCCTCGCCTGAAAGATAGAACCCGCTGGCGAGACGATGATCGCGGGCCCTCCTGCGCTCCGCTATTTGCGGATATTGCGAGCCAGGCTACGCCGCCTCGCGCTCCCCCGCCTCCGCCTCGAGGCGGGTGGGGAAGAACGCGGCCGCTCCCAGCGCGCGGTCGAGTTCCGACCAGCTGCGGCCCGGGGCTAGCTCCTTCTCCAAGCGGTCGAAGCTGCCCAGGCGCCCCCCGAGGTTGTCGATCATGTGCACCAGGGTGGCCTCCCGTGTGCACGGCACCACCGGGCTGCCGTGCTCCAGCGAGCCGTGGTGGGAGAGGATGATGTGCAGCACCGCCCACTCCAGCTGCGCCGGGAAGCCGTCGATCTCCTCGATCGTGCGGCGGATGCGGTAGTACCCGAGCGCGATCTCCCCGTGCAGGCGGCCCATGTCGGTGAGATCGATGATTCGGTCCCGCCCGCCCTCATCTGCCGTGTACGCGTCGAGCTTGCCGATGTCGTGCAACAGCGCCCCCGTCACCGCCACGTCGCGGTCGATCCCCGGGAAGGTCGCCGAGATCGCACTCACCGCCTGCGCCACCCCCAGGCAGTGCTCCAGCAGGCCGTGGGGGTAGGCCTGGTGGTAGTACTTTGCCGCGGGCGCCATGCGATAGTCGGCCCACAATCGCGAGCGCTCCCCCAGCACGCGCTCCAGCAGCGTGCGCAGATGGGGCTCCTGGACGGTGTGGATCAGGTCGCGCAGGTCGCGCTCCATCTGCCCCACCTCCCGCAGCGGACCATCGAGCAAGTCGCGCGGAGAGAAGCTTCCAGGCTCCGCCGCCGCGAGGTCGCGCAGGTTGATCTGCGGCCCGAAACGGGGGTGCACCGCATAGCGGCCACGTACGTGCACGGGCTCCCCCGCGCGCGCCAGCGCCGCGGTCTGCTCGAGGCCCTCCCACACCATCGCGCTCACCGCTCCCGTGCGGTCGCCGAGCATCAGGCGCAGGCAGTCACCGCCGTCGCGGCGTGGGCGGCGCTCGAGCTGGCGCACCAGCAGCACCTGGTCGATCTCCATGCCGTCTTGCAGCTCGTTGATGAGCATCGATCTGAAGGTAGAGGCCGCCCCGGACGGTACGCCGGTGCCGGTGGCGAACCGCCCGTACCACTCCCGTGGGGGACGCGTCGCACCCACCGTGCCCGCGCCAACTCCGCCAGGGCGCACCACTCACCGCCACCCTCAGGCGAGGCCACCTGGTTTGGAATGGCGCCGTACCAGTGCGGCGTAGCCGCCCCGAGGCTCGCGGCGGAGCCCTACGGGCTGGATACAAATAGACCTTGCTGCCATTGATGGCCCTAGCAAACAATGTGCCAAAAGGTCCAACCGCCCAGAGCGAAATGGGCCTCGCGGTACCTGGACGTTTGCATCTACCCTGGGTATCTTTGTAAGGCAGTGTTTTGTAAGTCAACGTTTATTCGTCCTTGCCAGAGCCAAAAAAGCCGGGAGATGGGGATCAGGACATGACCGAGAATCTGCGAGTCATCAGCTGGAACGTCAACGGGATCCGCGCCCGCTGGCCACGCCTCAGCGAGCTGCTCACGTGCGAGTCCCCCGACGTGGTGTGCCTGCAGGAGACCCGCTGTCCCGCGGGGCGCTTCCCGCGAGAGCGGCTGCGGGAGATGGGCTACCAATCACGTCACAGCCCAGGGCAGCAGCACGGGGGGGGCGTGGCGATCCTGGTGCGCGATGACCACCGGGTCACCGACCGCAACGTGGAGCTCGACCACCACCGCGATATCGCGGAGGGGCACTGGATCGAGCTCACCACGGAGGGCATCACGATCGGCTCGGTGTACGTGCCCGCCGGGGGGGAGCGCGGAGAGTGCAGCGACACGGGCAAGCTCGCCTTCCTGGAGGCGGTCGCCCATCAGGCTTTTGACGAGCACTCCCACCCGCTGCTGATCGCGGGGGACTTCAACGTGGCCCCCACCGACGAGGACCTCTACGAGCCGGCATGGTTCGCGGACTCCTACCAGGCCGGGGAGGCCGAGCGGGCCGATCTGCGGGCGATCCTCGACGAGGGAGAGCTCGTGGACGTCTACCGGCGACTGCACCCCTACGAGCACGGATACACCTGCTGGGAGCAGCGCGAGGGCCACTACGCCCGCGACTACGGGCTGCGCATCGACCTGATCCTCGCCAGCGAGCCCCTGGCTCCGCACATCGGCAGCTGCGAGGTCAATCACACCTATCGCCGCGGCTACCGCCCCTCCAACCACGCCCCCGTGGACGTGGAGCTCCAGGACGTGCGGGCATGTGCCCACTGCCTCGGGGGGCCGGTGCAGGAGGAGCTTGTCCTCGTTTGAGGGGAGGAACCCACCAGGGGCCGCAGTCGCGCTTCCCGGCACCACACCAGCGACTGCGGCCCCGCCGGCGGGCGGTGGTACGAGCGGCTACTCAAGCGAGGCGATGCGCCAGCTGCCGCCTTCCTTGACCAGGCGCAGGGTGGCGAGACCGAGCTTCCCCGACCAGGTGCTCTTTACGATGGCCGTCGCGGTGGCGCCGCTCACGGCGACCTTCTCAACGGTCACTTCGTAGCCGTCGATCGACCCGATCTGGCGTTTGACCGCCTGTTGACAATTTCCGCCCCCAGTGTTCAGCCGCGCCCGCACAGCGCGCGCGAAGTCCTGGTTGCACAGCTTCTGCTCGCTGGCGGCGGTCACGTCGGACTGGAGGTCTGAGATCCGCTGGGCCACCGCCTGGGCTTCGCCCTTGAAGCTGCTGGTGGACACCGTGCTCCCGCAGGCCCCGAGGCCGAGGGCGAGCAGGGGAACGACAATGAGTGAGCCGGCGCGCTTCATCGTGATCTGACGATAGCCCCCATCGGGCCCTACGGCTCCAGGCGGTTGGGGCCGCGGTAGAGGAAGGTGACCTCGCGCACGTTGTCCTGGCCGAGCATCTGCATCAGCAGCCGGGTGAGGCCGAAGCCGAAGCCGCCGTGGGGCGGGGCTCCGTAGCGGAAGAAGTCGAGGTAGTACTGGATCGGCTCCACCTCCACGCGCTTGTCGCGCGCCTGCTCGAGCAGGGTGTCGTAGCGGTGCTCGCGCTGGGCGCCGGTGGTGATCTCGATGCCGCGCCAGAGCAGGTCGAAGCTCCGGGTGAGCGTGGGATCGTGGGGGTGGCGCATGTGGTAGAAGGGCCGCACCGAGGTGGGGTAGTCGGTGACGAAGGCGAACTCGTGGCCCCCACGCTCCTCCGCGATGATCGCGCTGAGCGCGCGCTCGCTGGGGGGGTCGAGGTCGTCGTCGGGCCCGGGGACGTGCTCGTGGCCGCGCGCGCGCAGCAGCTCCTTGGCCTCCGCGAGGGTGATCCGGGGGAAGGGCAGCGAGGGGACCGTCACCTCCACGCCGAAGGTCTCGCGGATCTCCTCGCCGTGCTCGGCGGCGACCACCGCGAACACGTGGGCCAGCCAGGCCTCCTCGAAGGCCATCACGTCCTCGTGGGACTCGACCCAGGAGATCTCCACGTCCACGCTCGTGAACTCGGTGTCGTGGCGAGAGGTGAAGGACGGGTTGGCGCGGAACACGGGGCCCACCTCGAAGACCTTGCCGAAGCCGCCGGCCATCGCCATCTGCTTGTAGAACTGGGGGGACTGGGCGAGATAGGCGGTGCGCTCGAAATACTCCACCTTGAACAGCTCCGCCCCGGACTCGCTGGCGGAACCCATGAACTTGGGGGTGTGCAGCTCGATGAACCCCTGGTTGCGCCAGTGCTCGCGCATGGCGTGCTCCACGGTGCTCTGCACCTCGAAGATCAGCCGCCGGTCGGGGCGACGCAGATCGATGAAGCGCCAGTCCATCCGCTTGTCCAGAGCGGACTCCGGGGTCACGGGAAGCTCGGGCTCGGCGAGCGAGTCGATCTCGAGCGTCTCCAAGCGCAGCTCGATCCCACCGAGCTTGACGCGCTCGTCGGCAGCGACGCTGCCGGTGATGGTGACGGCGGACTCGGGGGTCAGCTCGGAGAGCAGCTGGTTGAGTGCGCTCGGGGGATCGGCCTTCTCGAGCACCACCTGGGCGAGCCCGGTTTCGTCACGCAGGATCAGGAACTGCATGCGCTTCTGATCGCGCACCGCGTTGACCCACCCGCGCAACCGCACGGACTCGCCCACCTTGGACTCGAGATCGGCTATCAGAGTGCGGGCCACGCGGCGGGATCGTATAGAAGGCAGGGGCCACCGGCGGCGCGATCTGCGACGGGGTGCGGAGCGCTGCCCGCAGCGGCGCTGCGAACCGCGGAGGGGATTCGGGCAAGCCGGCGCATTGCATCTCCGGCCGCGGTAGTGGTGCACGTCCCCGGCGGGCGTAGTGGTGGTGCGAAGTGGATTCGGGCAAGCCGGCGCATTGCATACTCTCGCAAAGACACCCCCCAACCGCTAGCCTCCCAATCTGGGATGAGCCGCCGGGAGCAGATCAAGATGGACAGCGGGGAGGTGGCGGGATTCCTGACGCAGGAGCGCACCGTCGTATGCGCCACCGTGGGGCCGCGGGGGTGGCCGCACCTGATGCCGCTGTGGTACGTGCTGCGGGAGCGCTCGGGCGGGAGACCGGGGCCGCAACTGTGGTCGTGGACGTATGCGGCTTCGCAGAAGGTGCGCAACCTGGAGCGCGACCCGCGGGCGACGCTGCAGGTGGAGGCGGGGGAGCTCTACCACGAGTTGCGCGGGGTGATGCTGGAATGCGAGGTGGCGATCCACCGCGACCTGGAGATAGTGAAAGCGCTGGGACATGAGATCTTCGCCCGTTACACCACCCCCCGCGGGGAGCCGCCGGCGAGCGAGCTGCCGGCGGAGGTCGCCACGGTGGTGGACCAGCAGGCCGCCAAGCGGGTGGCGCTGCAGTTCATCGAGCTCGACCGGGTCACATGGGACCACGGCAAGCTGGCTGGGGTCTACTAGTCTCGACGCGATGAAACAGCTGAAGGGGTTGATCAGTTAGCGGGGGGAGGGCAGGCCCTCCCCCCGAGCCCCCTCCCAATTGAAGCTGGGTCCACTAGCCTTCGCGCGATGAAGCCGCTGAAGGGATTGATCCTGTCGGGGGGCAAGGGCACGCGCCTGCGCCCGATCACGCACACGAGCGCCAAGCAGTTGGTGCCGGTGGCGAACAAGCCGGTGCTGTTCTACGGGATCGAGGCGATGGCGCAGGCGGGAATCGAGGAGGTGGGGATCATCATCGCGCCGGAGACGGGTGCGGAGATCGAAGCGGCGGCGGGGGACGGCTCGCGCTTTGGGGTGCGGATCTCCTACGTGGTGCAGGACGAGCCGCTGGGCCTGGCGCACGCGGTGCTGACCGCGGAGGCGTTCCTGGGAGGGAGCCCGTTCGTGATGTACCTGGGGGACAACCTCCTGCAGGGGGGCATCTCAGACCTGGTGGCGGCCTTCCGGGAGCACGCACCTGACGCGCTGATCCTGCTGACGCCGGTGGCCGACCCGGAGAACTACGGCGTGGCCGAGCTCGCGCCGGCCCAACCCGGGGAGGGCACAGCGGGCAGGGTGGTGAGGCTGGTGGAGAAGCCCGCGCGGCCGGCGACAGACTTGGCGCTGGTGGGGGTGTACATGTTCACCGCGCAGATCCACCAGGCGGCGCGGGCGATCGCGCCTTCGGCGCGGGGGGAGCTGGAGATCACCGACGCGATCCAGCACCTCGTGGATGCGGGCCTGCGGGTGGAGCCGCACATCGTGAGAGGCTGGTGGAAGGACACCGGCCGCCTGGAGGACATGCTGGAGGCCAACAGGCTGATCCTCGACAACGTGGTGCGCAGCGTGGAGGGGGAGCTGATCGACTCGCAGGTGGAGGGCCGCGTGGTGGTG
>DATMPY010000051.1:0-20331 GCA_035566955.1 Solirubrobacteraceae bacterium
TCCCGCACTGCCGCTGCTCGCGTGCTAGCCGGAGCGCATCCCAGGACTGTCGCCGCTCGCATGCCGGCAATGGTGACGTGCCCGCCACCGCCACCGTGAGGCTTGGGGGATCGCCCGTGCCCGTTCGGCGCGAGTTTCACCGCCGCGCGAGCCTCACCGCCGGGCGGCGAAGAACTCGCTGAGCAGCGCCCCGCACGCTGGCGCGAGCAGGCCCCCGGCGACTTCGGGGCGGTGGTTCAGGCGGGGCTCCCCCAGCACGTCGAGCACGCTGCCGCCCGCCCCAGCCTTGGGGTCGGCGGCCCCGTAGACCACGCGGGGGACCCGGGCGAGCACGATCGCCCCCGCGCACATCGCGCAGGGCTCGAGGGTCACATAGAGCACCGTCTCCAGCACCCTCCAGCTGCCCACCGCGCGGGCCGCCTCGCGGAGGGCGATCAGCTCGGCGTGGGCGGTGGGGTCTTGGCGCACTTCGCGTTCGTTGTGGCCCGCCCCGATCACCTCTCCCGCGTGCACCGCCACCGCGCCGATTGGCACGTCGTCGTGTTCCAACGCATGCTCCGCCTCGCGCAGGGCGAGGCGCATGAAGTACTCATCGCGTGGAAAGAAGCGGTCGCCCATGGCCTACCGGCCGATGTTAGACCGGGGGGTCCCCGCGGGGCGCAAGTGCGACCCGCGGCCCCCCGTGCCGTCCCCGGAAGACGCGGGGCATCATCATTACCGGACCCCCATGGCCCCCCGCGCCCAACCCGAGCCCCCCGTGGCCCCCCGCCCCCGCAGCGCGCGGGGGGTCGTCCGCGCGGCCCTCGCACTGGGCGCCCTTGCGCCACTGGCGCTCGTCCCCCACACCGCCCACGCCGCCCATCGGGCGGGCCGCCCTCCGGGCGGGCCCGCGATCCCAACATCCAAACCCCCCACAGCCCCCGCCGCCGGCGGAGCCCCCTACGCGCCGGGGGTCGTCGTCGTGGGCTACACCCCCTCCGAGTCCCCCACCGCCCAGGCCGCCAGCGCCCACGCCGCCGGGGCTGTGGATCCGGTGGATGTGGCCGAAGACACCCGGCTGCTCACCCTCGGGCGCCGGGTCACCGTCCCCGAGGCGCTCGCCCGCCTGCGCCACACCCGGGGGGTCGCGTGGGCGGTCCCCGACTACATCGCCCACACCGCCGTTGTCGGGTCCCCTGGGGCCACCGCGGCAGCAACGCGCACCGCGCCGGCCGAACCTGCCGCCGCGGGTGGTTCCGGGCTGCTCGAACCCACTGTCCTCGGCGCCGCCGCGGGGGACACCGCACCCGCCGAACCCCGCGCCGCAGGAGATCCCGCGTTGGTCGAACCCACTGTCCTCGGCGCCGCCGCGGGGACCCCCGGGGTCACCCTCCCGGCCGCCGCGCGGACCACCGCCGCCGCCCGGGCGGCGGTCGCGGGGGAACCGTTCCCCAACGACCCCGGGCTCGCCAAGGCCCCCGGGGGGTGGAGCAAGCTGCAGTGGAACTTCGCCGGGGAATTCGGGATCCACGCCCCCGAAGCGTGGAGCAACCTGATCGCCGACCACGCCCCCGGGGGGCGGGGGGTGGTGGTGGCGGTGCTCGACACCGGCGTGGCCTACGCCAACCGGGGGCGCTTTCGCAGGTCGCCCGACTTCTACCGCTACCAGTTCGTCGGGGGGTATGACTTCGTGGCCCACAACCATTTCCCCAACGACCGCAACGGCCATGGCACCGACGTGGCGGGCACCATCGCGGAGGCCACCAACAACGCCAGGGGGCTCACCGGCCTGGCCTACGGGGTGCGGATCATGCCCGTGCGGGTGCTCGACTACGAAGGCAACGGGAACGCCTCCACCATCGCCAAGGGGGTCCGCTTCGCGGTCAACCACCACGCCCAGGTGATCAACCTCTCCCTCGAATTTCCCGGGGGGATCACCGCGTCGGACATCCCCGAGCTGATCTCCGCCCTGCGCTACGCCCACCGCCATCACGTGGTGGTGGTGGGCGCCGCCGGCAACGAGGCCCACGCCTCCGCCGCGTACCCCGCCCGCGCGCGCAACGTGATCGCCGTGGGGGCCACCACCGAACACGGGTGCCTCGCCTCCTACACCAATTACGGCGCCTCCCTCACCCTCGTGGCCCCCGGGGGCGGGCCCGACGCCGACCTCCCCGGGGACCCCAACTGCCACCCCGCGGAACCCCCCGGGCGCGACGTCTTCCAGGTCACCTTCCTCGGCACCTCCCCCCAGCACTTCGGCATCCCCGGGGGCTACGAAGGCACCTCCATGGCCACCCCCCACGTGGCCGCCACCGCCGCCCTCATCATCGCCTCCAGGGTGCTCGGCCGCCACCCTACCCCCGCCCAGATCGTCGAGCGCCTGCGCGCCACCGCGCGGCCCCTCGGGGGCCCGTCCGACGTCCGCCTCTATGGCGCCGGCCTGCTCGACGCCGCCGCCGCCACCGCCCCCGGTGGGCCCGGGGCGGTCACGGCCCCCGGTGGGCCCGGGGCGGTTACGACCAGCTCCGGCTGAGAGAAAAATCAACCCGGCGTATCACTTAGGTGATCACTGACTGTCGAGGCCGGCAGACATACATATCGAAAATTCGAGTTGTGTATAACGATCGTCGGACACAACTTCAAAAAAAGATATACAACCTCACCCCGCCGGGCTTCGCCTGAGTGTCAGGATTCCGAGGGGGTTATTTTGGGTCGCATCCGCGCAGGTGGGCACGGAGTCAGCCGGTCGGGCGCGCGGGGCATCCCTGCCCCGCGACTCCTGAAACTCGTCAAAGCAAAACTCTCAATACGGAGACCGCAGGTCTGCGAACATCGGGAAGTGGCGAACGTTCGTGGTGAGGAGCTCCGCGTCGAACACGATCGCCGTGGCGGCGATCGCGTAGTCCACATCGTCGATCCCGCTGAACGCCCCCCGGTGCTCGCGCGCCAGCGCGCCCGCCGTGCGCACTATCTCCTCATCGACGGGCAGCCAACGGAGGGCCGAGAAGAACTGCTCCAGCGCCTCCAGCTCGTCCGGTCGCACTCCCGCCAACAGCTCGAAGCGGACCAGCTCGCTCGCCGCGAGCGTCTCATCCTCCTCCGTCAACTGCCCCAGCAATTCCACTGCGGGCTCGGCGCCGCGCAGGTGATCGACCGCGACCGCCGTATCCAGGAGCTTCAACTCAGGCCGTGCCGCCGCAGGCGCTCATCGAGGTCGCCCCGCACCGCATCCACGTACTCCGCCCCCGTGAAGCCCCGGCCGCGCCACGAGCCCGAGCTCACCGCGAGCGCCCGCCCGCGCTCGGCCTTGCCCCGCACACCGAACGACTCCCTCACCGCACGCCGTATCAGCTCCGACCGCGTAGCCCCCACCGCCCGCGCCGCGCGATCGAGCAGCTCGAGCTCCTCATCCCCCAGATACACCTGCGTGCGGACCATGTACACCACTATACACCCCAACCCTACCGCCCGCGCTGCTCGCCCGCCACGACGGGCGCCTGGATCCGCGTTGTGTCAGCCCAAGGCAACTGGGCGCAACTTCGCCATCGACGGATCGCATGTGAACCGCGCCGCCGCCGCCAGATGCCCGTGGACGCGAACCTGGGTTGCACCATTCGCGAAGACCTGCCCCGCGCTATACACGCCATCCATTTTCATCATCGGCACCTGCGCGGCACTGCGCACGCCGCGCAGGTTCGCGCTCGCGCTCTGCAAGCTCGCCGTGGCACTGACCGGCGCACCTGGGGACACCCACTTCCCGAGCGCCAGCCGGCACGTGAAGGCCCGACCGGCGGGGGTCTGGATCGTGCAACCGCCAAGACCGCGCTTGCCGAGATATGCGCTGAGGTGGAGACGGCCGGCCACCGTCGCCCTTGTCGTCATGACCAGCATGCGCCCGACCAGCATCGCTTCCGGCGCAGATACCGCGGGTGCGGTCGACGAGGAACCGCCGAGCCGCGGTCGGCCAGCGCCCGCGATCGACGGCGACGCCGTTGCCGCGGGGAGGGGCGCCGCGGGCGCCGGCTCGGCCGTGGGCACCGGCACGATCGCGATCGTTCGCCGATCGTGGGCACCCTGCGCGCTGCGGGCGGTGACGGTCACCGTCCCTGCGGCTGGAGGAACCGACGGGGCGATGTAGAGGCCACCGGATGTGATCGAGCCCGCACTCGCGCTCCAGCTGATCTCGGGGCCGTCGTTGGCGACGATTGCCGAGATCTCGACGCTCGTGCCAGCGATCATGCTCGACGGTGCCCCCGCGATCGCCACGCTCGGCTGCGGCTGTGCACCTGCGATCCCCACGCTCGGCTGCGGCTGTGCACTTGCGATCCCCACGCTCGACTGCGGCTGTGCACCTGCGATCCCCACGCTCGACTGAGGCCGCACACCTGCGACCCCCGCACTCGGTTTCAGGTGGCTCGATCGCCCCGCGGCCGTCCCTACTTTGATGGGAACCGCCGCCGAGCTTGCCACCGCGGACGCGTGCAATGGACTGGCCGCGGAGGCGCCCGAGGCGCCGCCGAGCGCCTGGAAGCCCACCGGTCCCTGGTTGTAGGTTTCCCACGCGGACTCCCCCGTCAGCGAGCTCAGCCCCCCCGCTTTGCTCTCCACGTTGCCCGCCCCGCCCGCGGCGACCGCAACGTTGTAGTGAAGCTTCTTCGAGCCTTCGCCCAGCGGCAGCAGCACAAGCCAATATTTGGTCCCGCTCACCACCGCCACTTTGAGGCCCGTCGCCCTGATCCATGAATTCACCGGAGGTTCGCCAAACGCCATCGCCTGCCCCAACACTTCACCCGGCGTGCCCCCACTTTCGGCAAAAACGCCGAGCACCACGCCAGTGACGCCTGTATTGGCGAGGGCATTCGTACGAAGCTGCATTTCTTCCACCGTGCCCGTGGACGTGGCGGTGAACTGGAACGCTTCCTCCCTACCAGCCGTCGTCTGATCGCTCACGGGATAGGTGCTCGTCGCGTCGCCCACGAGCAGGACCTTGGTGGGCGTGATTTCGATCGTGCGCTGGTCTTTGGCTCCCTTGGCGGTAGTAGCGCTGACCACCACCGTGCCGCCGGCCGGCGGTTCGGAGGGAGCGGTGTACAGCCCGCCCGCGGTGATGGAGCCGACGCTGGCTTTCCAGGTCACCGTCGGGCTGTCGTTGAGAACGGTCGCGGAGAGCTGCACGCTTGTGCCCGCGGTCATGCTCGCGGGCGCTCCTTCGATCGTGACGCTCGGCTGGGCGGTGCTGCGGCCGAGCGCCTGGAAGCCCACGGGCCCCTGGTTGTAGGTTTCCCACGCGGACTCCCCCGTCAGCGAGCTCAGCCCCCCCGCTTTGCTCTCCACGTTGCCCGCACCGCCCGCGGCGACCGCCACATTGTAGTGAAGCTTCTTCGAGCTTTCCCCCAGCGGCAGCAGCACGAGCCAATATTTGCTGCCACTCACCACCGCGGCCGAGAGACCCGCCGCTTTGATCCACGAATTCACCGCCGGTTCACCGAGCACCGTGGCCTGCCCCAGCACTGTCCCGGGTTTGCCCGCGCTTTCGGCGAAGACACCGAGCACGACCCCGGTGATGCCCGTGTTGGCGGTCGCGTTCGTGCGAAGCTGCATTTCTTCCACCGTGCCCGTGGACGTGGCGGTGAACTGGAACGCTTCCTCGCGGCCGGCCGTGGTCTGATCGCCCACCGGGTAGGTGCTCGTCGCGTCGCCCGCGAGCAGCACCCTGGGGGCGACGGTGGTGACTTCGATCGAGACGGTGGCCACCGCGGGGCTCTGGGGAAATTGGCTGTTCGGGTCGGCGGCCGAGAAGGTGAAGGAATCGAGCCCCGTGTAGCCGGCGTTCGGGGTGTAGGTGACCTGGTTGTTGCTCACCGCGCCCAGTGTGCCGTGCTGGGGCGGGGAGACGATCGTGTATCTGGGTGTGGCCGAGTCGTTCCAGGCCTTCGCGGTGAGGGTCACCGTCCGCGCTTCGCCGGCCTGCATACTGGTCGACTGCGCCAGCGCATCGAAGCCGGGGACGATCGTCGGGCTGGTCGCGTAGGCCGGCGCGTTGGCGCCGCCCGTTTCTTTGATCACGCCAAGCGGGTTGACATCCTCGCGCAGCCAGTATTCACCGGGCAGGACGTTGGACGCGTCCACCCACTGGAAGGCCAGTTCATGGCTGTAGACGTCGCGCCAGCCGGGCGATATCCCCTCGAACAGGCCCGTGGCGTTGGGGCGATACTGCTGGCAGAAGTCGCGGTAGGGAGCAATGTTGTCCGCGTAAACCGCTTTTTCCGGCCCGATGTTGGTTTCAACGTGCTGGCTGTCCTCCAAGCAGAAGCCGACCTTGGCCGCCGGAGCGACTTCGGCGGTCTTCGCCGAGTTCCACAGCGAGTACTTCGCCACGCGCTGCAGATGCCAGTGATGGTGGCCGTCGGCGCTGACGTAGATCATTTCGCCCGAGCTCGGTTCTTCCACGTGCGGCCGTTCGATGTTCGTTTCTTCCGCGTTGGTCGTGAACAGCCGCTGGAAGACTTTCATCGGCGGCGTGGCCAGTTCTGCTTCGACTTTCTGCGGCAGCCCTTCCGCTTTTTCCCTGGCGCGTTCGACTTCTGCTTCGACCGCCTGGCTCACTTTCGGTTGTTCGCGCGAGCCCCGGAAGTCGACCGCCCCGGGGCCCTTGTTGTGGACGTAGCCGTTGAATCGCAACAGCAACCGGTTGACGCCCGTCGAGCTGTCCGTCGCCAGGCTGACGTTGTCCGGCGGATCGGCCACCAGGTTCGGCAGCAGGGGTTCCGAGCCGGCCGCCTGCGCCTGGCGTGCAGCGCCGCCGAGGAACAGGACAAGCAGGACCGCGACGGCTAGTGCCGAGCAGGCGATCGCACGGGCGATATGCGTAGGGATCATCATCCTTGACATGAGTTGCACAGAGTAGCTACCCACCACTCTGGCTCCTACTCAGAGAACGGCATTCGGCCCAGGCAACTTCCAGCGCTCAGCCGTCGGGAGACCCGCCCGCGCCGCTGTGGCGCAGCGGGCGCACTGCCGCGCGAGCGGCGCGACCCGGCAGGGATTCGCGCAGCGGCAGGAAGAGCCTGCGCGACTTGAGCGCAAAGCTCACCTCTCGATCGAGCGAGTCGATGCTCTCCCGCGCCAGCTCGAACCGCCTCCAGCCACCCCGTCCCCCGCAGGTGACCGCCACCGTGTACCCGACCATGCGCGCGGCATCGGGACACGCGGGCGAGTACCCGCACTTGGGATAGGCGAACGAGTCGACCGGCCTCTGCAGGAGGTCTTCGAGCGCCCGCTTGGAGCTCGCCATCTCGCTGTGCGCCTCCCGCGCCGAGGCCCACGAGAGATCGGCGTGCCCGTTGGTGTGCGAGCCGATGTCGATCAGCCGGTGGGACGCCAGCTCGCGCAACTCGTCGGCGTTCATCAGCCGCACCCCGGCCGCGGCCGGCATCGCGAAGTGGCTGCTGCCGAGCAGGCCGGGGCAGGCAAAGACCGTAGCGGGCACCCCAAGCTTGTCGAGCAGCGGCGCGAGCACCTCGAGATTGTCCACCGTCCCGTCGTCGAAGGTCACCGCGCACACGCCTCGCGGGGGGGTGCCATCGTCAAGCGTGCGCGCAAGTTGCGCCAGCGCCACGAACCGGTAGCCGCGGCGGCCCAACGTCCCGATCTGGCGGCTGAACCGTGCCGGGGCAACCATCAGGTTGTGCGGATCCAGCGAGCGCGGGTAGGACCCGAGACCGTGATAGGCGAGGATGAGCGCGGGTTTCATCGAGCTGGCCGCGACTAGCGGGCGCGTCGCGAGCCGTCAGGTTAGCCTCACATAGGGCTCGTCGGGTCCACGCCCGATAATGGCGCCTCTTGCCCCCACCGTCCCATCACCCGCCGGACGATCGCCCCCCGCGCCCACCGACACCCGCTGGGGCTCAGGATGCAGGTTCCGCCGCCACGCTGGGTGAGCCGCCGGCGAAGGGCCCTCGCAAGTCCAAAGCCCGTGAGGTCGGCGAGCGCGCGGTCGCCAACACGCTCTACCGCAGCGTGGGCGAGATCGTCGGGCGACTGGCCTCGCTCGTCCTATTCGCCGCGGTCGCACGCCGTCTCGGGGAAAACGGACTCGGCGCGTTCGTGTTCGCGATGGCCTACCTGGGGTTCGTGATGGTCGCCGTGGACCTCGGACTCGACCGCTACATGCTGCGCGTGATCGCACGCGCGCACTCCGCCGCCGACGATGTCTTCTTCAACGTGATCGCGCTCAAGCTGGCGCTCGCCGTGCCGCTGTTTACGCTCACCCTCGCGGGCCTGCACCTGGTCGGCTACGACTCCCAGGCCCAAGCCACCGCTCTGGTCCTCGCCCCCGGCGTCTTCGCCGACTCGGTGGCCCGCACCCAGTCCTCCCTCTTCGCCGCGCAGGAACGGGGGGGCCCGCCCTCGTTGGCCGACGCCATCCAGCGGATCTGCTCGGCCGCGCTCGGGATCGGGGCGCTGCAAGCGGGCTATGGCGTGGTCGGCGTCGGCGCCGCCTACTCGGCCGGCTCGCTGATCGGCGTGGCGATCGGCTTTGCGCTCATGCAGCGCACGCTTGGCGTACCCACGCGGGCAATCAGCCGCAGGGGATGGCTTGCGTTGGCGGCCGGCAGCATTCCCTTTGCGGCCCAGGACACTTTTGCCGTGCTGCTCGCCAGAATGGACACCCTGCTGCTCGCACTGCTCGCAACCCAGGCCGCCGTCGGTCGCTACGGGGCGGCCTACCGGCTGTTTGAATCGACCTTCTTCATCGCCTACGCATTGACCGGCGCGTTCTCCGCAATGTACACCTACCTCGGGCCGGACAGCGACCCTCCTCTGCGCTTCGTGTTCCAGCGATCCATCAAGCTGTCACTGGTCTTGCTCACTCCGCTCGCCATCACCTTCGCGGTGCTGGCCGATCCAATCTGCAGGTCGATCTATGGCCAAACCTTTGTCTCCGCCGCTCAGCCTCTGCGGATCCTCGCTCCATGTGTTGTGCTGATGGGAGTCGTGATCCTCGCCACCTCGCTCATGGTCTCCCGGGAGAATCCAAGGCGGATGGTGCCCGTGGCGGCCGCGATGGCCGCAATCAATATCGCGATCAACCTGGTCCTGATCCCCCTCTACGGAGATGCGGGCGCAGCGGGGGCGATGCTCGCGACCACCGTTGTCTACGCAGCCTGGATCATGCGAATGTCCGCTCGCATCATCGGCCCCATCGCCTGGTGCCACACGCTCGCCGGAGCGCTCGCCGCGGGGATCGGGATGACGTGCACCGGGCTGTTGCTGAAAGGCGACCTGCTCGCAGCGCTGCTGGCAAGCACAGCCGTGTACATGATCGCGTTGCTCACAGTGGAACGGCTAGTCAATCCCCTCGACGTGGCATTCGTCGTGCGCATGGTACGTCGACGGCTGCCCTCGGGGAGGGTGGCGTGAAACGCCTCAGAGGACTTCGCCGAGGGCCCCGAACAGGCGCGTCGCCGCGACATCGGGAGCAAACCGTTCGCGCGTAAAGCGCCATCCAGCCTCTCCAGTCGCTCGCGCGAGGACCCGGTCGCGAAGGTATGGAGCGATCGCGTGCGCCAGGCCGGCGGGATCGGCCGGCTCCACGAGCGTTCCCGTAGACCCGTCCACCAGCCCCTCCGGGGTTCCACCGCCCCTGGTGGCCACCACCGGCAGCCCCGCCCAGCTCGCCTCGAGCATCGCCCCGCTGAGACCCTCCCAGCCAAACCCCTGCTCGTCTCGATAGGTTGCATTGACGAACACCGTCAGGCGCCCGAGCGTCTGTGCCACATCTTTCACGAAGCCGGTGAGCTCGAGCCGCTCGCCCAACCCCAGGCTGTCCGCGAGCGCTCGCAGCTCCCCAGGGTAAGTGGGGTGGTCGGGCGAGGAGTTGCCCGCGAGCACGACCCGCAGATCCGGGAACTCGCCCAACAGGATTCCCGCCGCTTCGATGATGTGCCGTTGACCCTTGATTGGTGTCAGAGTCGCCATCGTCCCAATCGTGGGCTCACGTTCGTTGGGCGCGATGCGCAGGTCGAGCGCCAGGCGCACCGGCGGCCCGACCACCGCCAGGAGCCTGCGGCGGCGCAGCGTGGGGCCCAGTGCCTCGGCGACGGCAGCGCTGACGCCGACCACCCCGTTGACGGCCGCGGCCAGCGGGCGGGTGAGCACCGCGTCGAGCGAAAAGTCGATCTTGTGCCAGACAACCGGGACACCGGCGAAGCGGCACGCCGGCACCGCCAAGTACGCGGCCTTCAACCCCGTCGCCCACACCACGTCCGGATCGGTCGACTCGAGCAGGCCCAGCAGCGCGCGGGTGAAGCGGCCCAGCTGGATCGGCGACGGGCGACCGTCGAACCCGTGCGCCGCCCAAGTGGGCACCCCCCGCCGCACCAAGTGCGAGCGTAGTGGTCCGTCCTCGACGAGCAACGCCACCGGCTCGACGTTGGTCGGCCTATGCACCAAGAACTCGGCCAGTGAAAGCTCGCCTCCGCCGAGGGCGCCGTAGGAGGAGACGGCGAGCACCTTCATCCTCTGGCACCTGCTGAGGCGGCTCGAGCATACGCTCGGCGTAGACGGATGCCCTTACGCGCGCTTCGCACGTACCCACGCAGCCGACTGACCGACAGGAACGCCAACAACGCGAACAACGGACCAGGGTCATCCCGTGCCCACCAGGCCGTCTCATCGACATGGCGGAGCGAGCCCAACCAGCGGCGTGGGGTGAGATTTCCCTGCCGCAGGTATGTGAGGGAGGACTGGAGGTCCTGAGGCTCGACAACCCACCGACGACCGTCCCGTGGCTCGGCCCTAGTTGGCGGCGCTTGCTCGGTGAGATCAAGGTACATCGCCCGGAGAACGTCCATTCCGTCATCCGCAACGAACAGCCTGAAGGAGGAGCCGATCCGCGGGTTCACGTCGAGCAGCTTGTAGCGGCCGTCTCGTGGATCCAAGCGGTAGTCGGCATCCAGGATCCCCCGATATCCGACAGCTTGCATGAAGCGCTCGGTGGTGCGGGCCAGAAGAGGGTTGGGGCGGCATACGCCAAGCGTCGTGGCGCCCGCATCGGGGGGCGCCTGTCTGAGCTTCTGCCCGGTGAACGCAAGCCGACACCTGGAGCGCTCGTCGAAGTAGCCGTTGAACATCCAGTTGGCTTGGGGCGTCTCGGGAATGTACTCCTGGAGCATCACGTTGGGGACCTGGTGTGATGCCATCATGTGGTATGCGGTGAGCAACTCCTCGCGATTGCGCGCAAGCAGCACGTTGGGGGTCGGTGAATCCATCGGCAGGGATGCGTCGATGCGCTTCACGACAACGGGGTACGCCGCACCCGCAGCGTATTCGAGGGCATCCGCCTCGGACTCTGGGCAGGCCACGTCTGGGGTTGGGACATCGTGCTCGAGGCAGAGCCGGTGCATCTCCCGCTTGTCGGCAAGCGCCCGGGCCAGCCCGCTCGGCTGATGGGGGAGTAGGAAGACCTCGGCCAGTGCACCGCCGTGGTCGTCTACGAACATCGCGCCGGCGTCGTCAACCGCGAGGAGGATCGCCCCGCGGTGCTCGGCGCCGAACTGGAGCAGGGACTCGAGGGTCCCAGTGTCACCATGTTCTTGCGCAAGGACGAGGCTGCCGCAGCAGTAGCGTGAACGATCGATCGGAGCCCGGCGCGAGCCGTGGGCAAGGAAGACCGGGACCCCGAGCCTGCCGACGCTGCGGATCGCGCCGAGCGCGCCGTGGTGCATCGACAGGCCCGCCAGCCCGAGGATCAGAATCGGCGTCTCGGCGATCGGACGCTTCAAACCTCCTTGACTGAGCCGTAGCGGAGGCCTCACGTCACCGCGAGGATTGGCCGGCGTACTCGTATGAGTACGCGAACTCGGCCAAACGATCCCGATTGAGCACGAACCCAAGAATGGGCGCGTGGACCGCCCTCAGCTGATGGAGCACATCGCGCACGGCTCGCTCATTCGAGCGGTCGAGGTCGATCACGACAATCACCCCATCGACGCGGCCGGCAAGGGTCAACGCGTCCGCACCGGCCGACAGCGGAGGACAGTCGACGAGGACGAGGTCGGCTCGCTCGGCGAGCTCCCGCAGCGCCGGCTCGACCCGTTGGGACTCCAAGAACGCGGAGGGGTTGGGAGGAAGTGGTCCTGTGGGCACGAGCTCCACGTTCGGATGGCCCGTGTCATGGATGATCTCCTCCAGGGCGCAGCCGTCCACGAGATAGTTGGAAAACCCCGGACGCAACGGCTCGTGCGTGTCGGGCATGAGTGCCTGCTGAAGCATCGGTCGCCGAAAATCGGCGTCGACAACCACCACCCGCGAGTTCACCTCGGCGATGCTCAGCGCCATCTGCACGACGCAGGTCGTCTTACCCTCGCCGTCGCGGGCACTCGTCACCGCGATCAGTCCCGGAGACCCGTCGGGGCTGGCGAATCGCAGGTTGGTGCGCAACAGCCCGAACGCCTCGTTGAACGCGTTGAGCGATGCGCTGGTTCGACCCCGCCGCGGCATGCGCGCCAAGATCAGCTCGTCGAAGCGCTCGCGCACCTCATCGCCTGTGCGCAGTCGGGTATCCAGGCGCTCCAGCAGAAATGCCAAGCCGACGCCGATGAATAGCCCAAGGATGGCGGCGACCAGGACGTACAGCGTGGGTCGGGGGCGGGCGGGTGCCGTTGGGCGCGTCGCACTCGCGGCGAGGGCCACGCTGGCTCCCGCGGTGGTTCCAAGGTACTGGTGGACGTACTGGATCACGGTCGCCGCATAGGTATTGGCCAGCAGCTGGGCTTTGCCGGGATTGCGATCCTCGGCGCTGATTCGCAGCAGCTGCGTTTCGATGACCGGGCTCACGGAGACGGCCGATCCGACCGAGTCCGCGGTGGCACCTCCGCCGAGCTGACGTGCCACCTGCGCGGCTATCGCGGGAGCACTGACGACATCCGAATAAGTGCGAGCGGTCACCTGTGCGGCCTGAACCGCGTCGAACGTCGCCGCATTCTCGTTCGGGACCACGATCAGCGTGCTGGACGCCGAATAGACCTTCGGTAGCGCCTTTGAGAGCACGCCGGCAAATACGACGAAGATCAGGAAGGTCGCCACCACGACCCACCGCCTGCGCCAAAGGATTCCCAGGGTGGAGCGATCTCTCACAGGGCACTCATCGGTTCGGATCTTAGTAGGGTTGAGCCGGGATCAGGCACGCACGACCACCCATAAACCGCCGCAGCTGACAATATTGGGCTCCACATGGCCCAGGACGATGTCCCTTCGGTCCACCTGGCCCCAGCCGATGGCCCGACCCACCCCGCCAACGACTCGACCCGGCCCACCGACAACCCCACTCGGTCACCTCGTGTGGCGGTGGTCATCCCCTGCTACAACGATGGCGCGCTCGTCCCCGACGCGGTCTCTTCCACTCAGAGCTCGGACGACGTGGAAGTGGTGGTGATCGATGACGGCTCCACCGAGGGAGGGACCCAGCGCGCGCTCGAGGAGCTCACGCAGCGCGGAATCAGGGTATTGCACCAGGGCAACGCCGGGCTCTCCGCCGCGAGGATGGCCGGCGTAAAGGCGACCCTGGCACCGTACATCTATCCCCTCGACGCGGACGACCTCGCGATGCCGGACGCACTGCGGACGATGGCCGACCTGCTCGACGCCAACCCCGACACCGCCGTCTGCTACGGGGACTACGAAGAATTCGGCGACTCGCGGCTGTTGCGGTTGGTTCCGCGGAAGATCGATCCCTACCGGCTCGCCTACACCAACGAGTATCCGGTCACTGCGCTATTCAGGCGCGGCACCCTCGAATCCGTCGGCGGATGGAAGCATCTTGGAGCGGGATACGAGGACTGGGGGCTGTGGATGACACTTGCTGAGCGCGGTTGCCGTGGCGTGTACGCGGGACCAGGCCTTCTCACCGTTCGCCGGCGCCTGCACGGAGAGCGAATGCTGGGGGCAGCCAAGGCCGACCACACCGCCCTCTACAGGACGCTGCGCCAGGAACATCCACGCCTGTTCGCCGAGCTCAAGGATCACAGGCGAGCGTCCGATATGTCACCGGTCCGAAAGCTGCTCTACCCCTATGTATACGGAAGCCGGCGCCGGTTTCGCTTCGAAAGCCGGGTCAAGACCCTGCTCGATCGGGCCGGGGTCTGGACGCTGCGGGGATGATCCGGTGTCCGAAGGCCCTGCTCGATCGGGCCGGGGCCTGGACGCTGCGGGGATGATCCGGTGTCCGCGATCGCACCTTCCCGACGCACTCTCGCATGGGTAGCCGGCGGCCTGGTCGTCTCGGCGATCGCGGCTGCCGACACCATGATCGCGTACATGGTCTCACCGGCGGTCGCGCTTGGACTGCCCTTCGTCGCGGTGGCGAGCGTCTACTTCTTCTACAAACCGATGGTGGGGGTCTACGCGGCCATCCTCTGCGTGCCGGCCGAGGCGCTCAGCCTCAGCTTTGGCTCCTTCGGCCTGACGCCAACCAAGGCCATCCTGTTGCTGGTGGGCGGGGTGGTTCTGCTGCGGTTTGTCATGGTCGGCCATGTTCGCCAGCCACACCCCGCGTTCATCGCCTTCCTCATGGGCCAGTTGCTCACGATCCTCGGACTGCTCGTCGCCCGGGACACGTTCGTGGTGCTGAAGATCTGGGTCATCTGGTCCGCCTTCCTGGCTGTTGCGATGTTGGTCGCCGCGGCAGGAGTGCGCGAAATCAAGGTCATCCTCTACTGCCTGACATTCGCGGGCGCGATCCTCGCGGTCGAGTCGATCGCACATGGGACCAGTCAGAGCTTGGTCAACGGAGGCCTGGCGGTGACCGATCGAGCGCAGGGCTCCTTTACTCATCCCGCCCAGCTGGCGTTCTGGCTGGTGCTCGCCATCTCCCCCGCGCTCGTCCTCGCGATGGTTGGCCGCCCCTCCCTGCGGCCGTTCATACTCGCCGCCGCCGCGCTGGCGATCGTGGCTCTACTGCTCACCTTGACGCGGGGAGCGATCGTTGGCTTTGCGGGATCCCTCGTGGTGCTGATGTTTTGGGCGCCCTTCCGACGCTTCGCGCTGGTGCTGCTCCTGCTGGGAGCGGTCTACACCGCCCTCAACTTCAACGCGATCACCCACTCCAAGGAGCTCTCGGTCGTCAGCACCCGCCTGAGCACGGTCGCCCAGGGGGCCCAGACGGGGGGCAAGCGCGTGGCGATCTGGAAAACCACCCCGCGCATCATCGCCGCCCATCCGCTGCTGGGTGTCGGGGCGGGGAACTTCAACACCGTTTCGCTGGAATACGGTCTGAGCGAAGGAGGACAGCCGTTTGAACACGCCCACGACCTCGCGTTGACGATCGCTGCCGAGCGGGGACTTGGAGCACTGGCGATGCTCATCTGGTTCCTGGCCGCAGTGGCCAGGACCGGCGTGGACGCGCTGCGCGATCGTCGCAGTGAGCTTTACCCGTACGCACTCGGTTTATGCGCCGCCCTGTTCGGATTGTTCATCGACTCGTTGGTCGACTACCCACCAGGTCAGGACGCGGTCATGGGCACCTTGATGATCGAGGTGGGCGCGCTGATTGCGTTGGAGCGCCACATGCGCATGCGGCGCTCCCAGGAGTCGCTTACCGCTGAGGACCGTGGTGCTTGTGCCGACGCTTTACCGTCGGCCGCCGTGTCCTAGCGGAATGCGCAAGCGCCTTGCTCTCCGCGCTGCGCCGCCGCGCAGTAAGGCCGTGTCGGCGATGGGGGTGGCTGGAGCCGGAACCCCCACTCGAACCTTTGCCACCCGAGCTCCTAGTGGTCCCGAAGCCCGTCGAGCCTGACCCGGTGCTGAAGCTGCCAAACCCGGAGGAGCCGCTCGACCCTGAGCCCGTGCCGCCCGAGGTGCTGCCCGACCCTGAGCCCGTCGCGCCAGACCCCGTCGACCCCGACCCGGCGCCGGAGCTGCCCGACCCGGACGAGCCCGACCCTGAGCCGGTGCCTGGCGTGGTCCCTACTTCCGAACCCGAGCCAGTGGAGCCCGAGCCCGTCGAGCCGGTGCCGCTGCCCGAGCCCGTGCTCGATTCCGGCGGGCCCTGAAAGGGGGTTGGGGTACCCGGGATCCTACCCGGGGGCGCCTGCATCGCGGCTGTGAATGCGGTATACGCCGCACGAGGGGTGAAATTCTGCCGCACGAGACCGAAGTTGTCCTCCGGATTTGCGGGTTCGCTGCCCATATCGCGGAGCTCGTAGACAGTTGCCCCCTTGACATACGGAAGGCCGTCGAGAATGCCAAACGCCTCCTCGATATATTCAGCCTGCTGCTGTTCGCTGTTGGCTCCACTGCTGGTACCCGTGGGCCAGCCAAACTCTGTTACCCATATAGGAGTGTCGTCACCTGCCGCCTGCTGCGCGGCGTGGAGTGTCTGGATGCCGCCCAGGAAACTGTGCGTCACCGAGGTATTGTCAGGGTTGGCGCCGTCTGCGTAGGGATGCATCGAGATCCCGTCGTAGAAGCCGTTGATGCCATTGGCGTAGAGCGCCTGCAGAAACGGCATGTCGGCGTAGGCCAGCGAGCCGGCGAGGACGTCGACACTGGAATTGCCCTCCTTGGCCCCAACGTAAAAGGCCTTGACCATCTGGGTATACGTGGCGGGCAGGTTGGAGGAGAGCAGGTTGTCGTTGATCTCCGGCTCGTTCCAGGCTTCAACCGCCGCCAACTCGGTGCCGTAGCGAGCGGTGATGAACCGCGCAAAGTCGCCGTAGTCGGCAGGATTGGCGGGCGGATCGTTCCATGCCCCCGCGGAGGATGCCCAGCGGGGCGTCTGCCACAGTGTGGCGATCACCTTGATTCCGCGCGCCTGTGCGCCGTTGACGAACGCGTCGAGCTTTGCGAGGTATGTCGAGTCGTAGCGACCCTTGGCGGTTTCCAGAGTTGCCCAACCGACATCCACCCGCACAACGTTGGCACCGGCGCTCTGCAACGCGTTCAGCTCCTGCGCCATTTCAGCGTTGGAGACACTCGACCAGAGGGAATGCACCTGCGCCCCACGGTACTGGGGGCGCGCCAGCGCCGCGGCAGATCCGGCTGCAAAGACGAGCATCACACAGACGCTCATCAGGGCGAGCTTGTGAGGCGAGAATGCAGAGCGCAGGCCCGCTGAATGGCTGTGTGAGAGGGGGAGAATGGGAAGACCTCGATCCGTCTTCGCCACCGCCCCGCTCTGCATTTCCTTCGGCAGCCTGGCTGACCTCCGTAGGAGGCCCCGTGGCTTTGCGTCCCCATCTTGCGACAGGTTTGCCTTTTCGGGAGATGGCGCTTTGATTGCTCTTGGCTATCCTCAGCATCGACCGCATGCCACCGCTCCCAACTCGCACGGGGACTCGTGGACGGATGACCGATTGCATGGCTCAAGACCGCGGCGACCCTTCCGATAACCACGCACTTCAAAGCTGGTTTCGAGGTACCGCCCCCTCGGCTCGACCCCGATCGGCCCACCGTACTATCCCCCTTGGCTAACCCCTCATCCCCCCACAGCGCTCCGCCCCCTCTTGGCTCGCTCCCCAGCGGCGGCTTCCCCCGGACTCCTCCCTCATGACGCGCCTCCTCATCGTCTACCAACCCACCGACGGAGGGGTGGGCCGACATGTCCGGGACCTTGCCCGTGGCCTCAAAGACCGGGGCGATGAGATCGTCCTTTGCGGCCCCGATCTTCCGCAAGGCATCACCGACGCAGCCGACCACCGCCCCCTCGCCCTCGAACGAGCGATCAGCCCCCGCGCGGACCTGGCGACCGCGGCCGGCTTTGCGCGAATCGTCCGTGCGGTGCGCCCGGACATCGTGCACGCTCACAGCTCGAAGGCCGGAGCCATCGCCAGGGTGGCTCGACTCTGGCACCCACGAGTCCCACTGCTCTACAGCCCGCACGGCTATGCCTTCGCGGGCCACTTCGATCGGGCCCTCGAGCGTCGCGCCTACCGAACCGTGGAGCGCCTGCTTGCGCTCGCCACCACGCGCGTCATCTGTGTCTGCGAGGCCGAGGCTCGTCTGGCACGCTCGATCGGCCCCCCCTCCCGTGTGCGAGTCGTCAACAACGGGATCCCACCGACGGATGACGGAGCGGTCGATTCGCGCATCCGCGAGCTGGCCGCCCGGGGCCCGGTGATCGGCGCACTTACGCTCCTACGTCCCGGGAAGGGCCTCGAGACGCTGATCGACGCCACCCCACAGATCCTCGCCCACAACCTCCGGGCGCAAGTGGCGATCGTCGGCGCCGGCCCGGACCTCGAGCCCCTGATCGCGCGGGCGCACCACAGGGGCGTGGACCACGCCGTGCACTTCCTTGGACCAAGCGATGAACCACTCAGTGCGCTACGCGGAATGCGAGTCTTCGTTCACCCCTCGTGGGCCGAGTCTTTCCCCTACGTCATCCTCGAAGCGATGTCCCTCGGCCTGCCAATCGTCGCCAGCGACATCGGGGGCATCGGCGAGGCACTGGTGAACGGCAGCAGCGGGCTGCTCGTTGCACCACGTGATCCCACGGCCCTCGCACACGCGCTCAACGACCTGCTGGAGCACCCTGACAGGATGGCGGCAATGGGCGCCGCGGCATTGGAGCGAGTAACTCGGCAGTTCTCACTCACCGCCATGATCGGCCATATGGCGGAGGTCTACGGCGAGGTTATCCCCGCTCCGCGGGGTGCCGCGCATCGCTGATCTTCACGAGCGTGGCCCGCAAACGGCATCCGGATAGCAGTAGGCGGTCAGCTCGCGACGGTGGCGACTACACCGCGTGTTTGAGGCGCGAGAGGCTAAGCGCAGCACGAGATTTCAGACTCCGATTCCCAACGTCGATCGAGAGGACTGCGCGTTCCGTCGGAGCGTAATCGTACTTGTACGTCTCATCGCCGATCATGAAGTCAAAGTACCGGCGAGCAGTCTCGATGCTCCAGCGAATGCAGTACGCGATCAGGGTATGCCCCGGGCGCAGCTTCTCGATGCGAAGATCGAATCCCCAGAGCCAATAGTAGAAAGAGGTGTCATCGAGGAAGTTGATGGTGATCCCGCTTGCCTCACCGCGATAGCCAACCTCCCAAACAACCGCCCGCCCCAGGGGAACCAGGGCCGCCACCACCTCCTGCGTGAAGTCGAGAAAACGTGGGCCGCCGTGCTCCGCCTGCATTGGTTGCTCGCGCTGAGCCCACCACTCGACCCGAAGCGCTTGCCAGCGAGCGATCGCCACTCTCAGCTGAGCCGGATCGGACACAACGCTGACAGTCAACTCGCCGCTGTCGATGAGTCGTAGATTGCGCCGCACTTTCTGGCGCCTGTTGGAAGAGAGACGCGCGAGATACTCATCGAACGTCTGGGGGAGCTCGATGCGAGGAGATGGTGACATGGTCTGCCTCCCGATATGTAGACCCGCCGCCGCCAACGCCGCCACCGTTCTCGATCCCTCCGGAAGCTTGTCCACAAAGAGCGCGTCCCATTCCGAGCTACGTTCCCGCAGTGCCTCGCCGATAGCTGCGAGCACAGCCTCGCGGCTATCCTGCGCCGCGAGGATGTCCCAGTAGTTGCCCACCCCGACGCCGAGTCCGCGCAGGAGACGCAACCCTCCCCGCGAGTGCATCACAAATGGCGCCAAGCCCACCAAGCGCCCTCCCTCGTGCACCGCCAAGACCCACGGATTGCCGCCATCGCTCCAGTGTCTCAACCAGACGCCGACCCACTGGAAGGAGGAGAACGGGGTGGTTGCAGGGTCGGAGTCTGCCAGCGAGCTCCAGTCCGACTCAAGCCCCCCGATGTCGTCGCTCACCAGAGTGACTTGCACAGCCGCCCCAATTTTTGCCCTACGTAGTCCTGATGATCAGCACAGAGCAGGGCGCATGGTGGGAGACCTTGTTGGGCACCGAGCCGAGCAGGAAGCGCTTGGCGCCGGTCATGCCCTTGTTGCCGACCACGATCAGGTCCGCTCCGCGCTCCTCAGCCACGTCGAGGATCGCATCGGCGGGGTCGCCCTGGCGAGCGTAGACGTTCACGTCGACGCCCGCATCGCGGGCCGGCGCGGCGGCTGTCTCCAACGCGGCGTCGACGTCCTCGCGCGGGCTGATCGCCCACTGCAGATCCTCCGGTGTGTCGCGGCGTTCCTCGCGCAGGCGTTGCGCCGGCACTGGCTCATACGCACTCACGATCTCCAGCGTCGCCCCCAGGGTGCGGGCCAGGTCACTTGCCTGGCGCACTGCCTCGCCGGCTGTCTCGGAGCCGTCGGTGCCAACCACGATCGATTTGAACATGACTCTCCCTTGGATGTGGTTCAGTCTCGGGGGCAAGCTGTCGTGGCCGATCATAACCGCGACCGGCAAGCCTTGACGGCTAACGTTCCCGCCGAACGGTGATCGA
>DATMPY010000052.1:0-9865 GCA_035566955.1 Solirubrobacteraceae bacterium
GCACCACCTCCAACGGTCGCCTCAGCCCCGCCCCGCACATGGGACCGCCGGGGTCCAACCCCGTGACGCCCCTGCTCACTTGGGCGGGGGCGGCGTCACGTGCGGATACTGGCCGGTGACCCCTTCCCACGTGAAGGGGCCCTGCTGGGTGCAGGCGGGCGCGCCGACTTCGTTGGTCGTGCTTTCCGGCGCGTTGGCCACGTGGTTGCGGACCAGCTGTTCGATGATTTCCTTCGACACCGCTTCGTTGGCGGGCCCGGCGACCGACGGGGCGGAGTTGGCGCAGGCGGCGGTGCTGAAGACCTGCAGGCCGCTGTTACCCACGAGGCGGAAGGCGCCGGGCTGGAAGTAGGGGCTCGCGCGGTTGGTGCCGATCCGTTTGCTGTAGACCGCGAGGCCTTCGGGATTGACGTTGATCAGGCCACGCAGATAGTGCTGGATCTGGCCGTTTGAGGTGTCGCTGTTTTTGTCGTGCGCCTCGGTGGCGGCGGTGACGTTGGCGAACAACGACTGCAGCTCGGGGACGTACTCGCCGGTGAACTGCAGGAAGGGGTCGAAGTTGCGGAGCACCGGACTGATGTTGGCGAGCAGCGGGGTGAACAGGTCGAGAGCCTGTTCGAACGCCGGCAGGCCCTTTTTGGAGGCGCTCGTGAACGGACCGAGGTTGGTCAGTAGGCTGTTGAGGTCGGGGGTGAAGCCCTGCACGCCCCGCAGCAGCGGAGTGAGCGCACGCTCCCACCCGCGCGCCTCGTCGAGCACGGGGCTCGCGGCGGCGGCGAGGCTGTCCAGTTCGCGCAGGGTCGCCGTGCCGCCGCGCTCGAAGGCCGGCAGTTCGCGGAAGGCGTCGGCAAACTGCCGGCTGCTCAGGGCGAGCGCGTGGAAGGCTTTCTCCCCGTTGACGATGAACCCGCGGAAGTCGTGGTCGCGTTCGGTGAGCGCGTCGAACACGACGCCCGTGTTGTGGATCGTCGCCCGCACGGCGCCTTCCTGGGAGGCGAGGATGTTCAGCAGCTTGTTGGCGTCTTCCACGAACGGTTCGAACTCGGCGAAATCCGAGTTGATCTGTTCCCCGCGTCCGTTGTAGGAGGCGGCCAGCGACTGCTGCCACACTTTGAAGGCCGCGCGCGTGCGGGGGTCAAGCGCGGAGAGGATGTCGTCGAGGGTTACCGCCGGTTCGACCTGGCTGGAGGCGAGCCGTCCGCCGTCGGGCAGCGTCGGCCCCGCCGCCAGGGTGTGAGGCGGACGCAGTTCTACGTAGGTCTCTCCCAAAAGCGTCTTCTGGCGCAGGATCATGTGGTCGCTGGCGCGAATCGGGGCGTACTGGTGGTTCATTTCGATCGTCACGTCACTCACCCCGGTGGAGTGGATCGTGAGGCCCACCACATGCCCCACGTCGACCCCGCTGATGCGCACTTCGGACTGTTCGGCCAGGGCGAGCGTGCGCGAGAGCTCCACCGTGAAGCGGTAACCCTTCGGCTTCAGCGGCACGGGGCCACCGAAGGACTCCCACAGGAACAGCAGCAGGCCGAAGCAGCTCAGCGCGAACAGCACGATCACCAGGATGTTGGCCAGCGTGGGCGCCCGCTTCTGCATCAGCGACCACCTCCGGTCGCCGGCGTCAGCGCGGAGGCATCGGGGCCCTGGCCGAAGACGCGATCGCCGAGCCGCGCGATCGGGCTGGCATCGCCGTGCAGGCTCGCCGCTTTGGCCGTGGTGGCGCTGGCGGTGGTGGCCGTTTTGCACAGCGCCGGGCTCGGCGGGTAGAGCAGGCCGAGGATCAATTTCGCGGTTTCGTCGGACGCGGCGACGCTGTGCAGCAGCGGCACCTGTCCGCAGTTGAAGTACACCAGCGTCTGGCCGACCGCCCCGTGGGCTTCGCCCTGGGAGACAGCGCTGTTGAGGTCGTGGTTGCCCCAGTCCAGGAAGAACAGGAAGCCGCCCTGGTTGGGGCCGGGGTTGTAGGCGAGCTCGTTGAAGAATTCGTTGATCACGGTGAAGCTCGTATTCAGCTCGGGGGATGCCTGGGCGAAGTCCTGCAGGGAGGGCTGCAACTGGTTGATCACCGGCAGGATCTGGCGCAACAGCGGCCGGACTTCGTTCTTGAGGATCGGGGTGACCTTGCGGAACGACGACTGCAGATCGCGCTCGGCGGGCGCAAGCGTCTTGGCGAACGGCTCCAGCGCGTGCAGCGTGGCGGCGGTCACGTGGACGCTGGTGGCGAGCTTGCCGAAGCCGTGGTTGGCCTGTTTGAGCACGGCGGGCAACTCGCGCAGGGTTTCCTGCACCGCGCGATCCTGCTTGGCGAAAGTCGCGAAGACCGTATTGGAGGAGGCCACAAGTTCGGCGAGCTGGGTGTCCTTGTCGCCGAGCGCTTCGATCAGCAGGCGGAAGTTGTGGATCGAGCGCCCCACGTTGACCTGGCGGACAGCGACCTCGCGGCCGATTTCCTGGAACTCACGGGCGATCGGGTCGAAGCGCTTGAAGGTGGCGGAGAGGTTCGCGCTGTTCCCCGAGAGCCCTCCCGCAGCCCCGGCGAGCAACTCCTGCAGGTACGCCCGGGTGTCGGCGTCGAGCGAGTCGAGCAGTTCTTCGAGGTTGCCGTCCGGTGAGGTCTGGGCAATCGGGACCACGTATCCGCTGGGTACGTGTCCCGCGCTCGGGCTGCCGGGGGAGACCTCGACCGACTCGTCCTTCAGCTGCGTCTTGGGGCGCAGCAGCATGGTTGCGTTGCGGTAGATGTAGTGGGCGTACTTGGGCGTCACGTTCATGCTCACCAGCGCCCGTCCTTCGTGCAGTTCGACGCTCGCGATTTCGCCGATCTTGGCGCCCGCGATCGTGACCGCCTGGCCCTGCCCCGGCGTGACCGCCTGGCCGGTCTGGAATTCGCCCTTCAGGGTGAACGATTCGCGGCCGATGATCGGCACCCACGCAGGCACCGAGAGGCGCTCGTGGGCGAGGATGTAGCCGGCGCTGGCGGCGGCGATCACGACCATGCTGATCACCGCGATGAACGCCGTGCGGTAGCGCTCCACCTGGTCGCGGATCCCACGCGTGCCTTCGTGCACCTCGCCCGGGGCCATCATTTGCTCCCGTCGGCCGAGCCGTGGGCCAGCGGCCCGTTGAAGTTGGGCAGCGCCTGCTTATCGCAGGGCACGAGCGGTCGGTAGGGGGGCTCGCTGCCGGGGAAGCGCGGGCTGGTGCCTTCGGGGGCGAGGCGGGTCTGCGCGACGAGCGGACTGGTCCCGGGGGGCGCGCCCGGCTTGACGACCGTGGGGGGCGTCGAGAGGATCGCGGTCCCGCTGCCCCCCGCGACGAAGCGCCCGGCGGCGCCGTTGCCGTCGAAGTTCTGGCCGATGCCCGCCAGGCCCGCCATGGCGTACCAGAATTCCTTGTAGTCTTCCGCGCCCGAGGTGTTGGCCCCGTCCTGGAGCTTGGTGTAGCCGGCGGGGTAGATCACCTTCGTCAGGCACTGGTTGAACTGAGCGAACTGCTGCTGGAAGGCCGCCTGTCCGGTGGTCAGGCTCGCGATCGCGGGCGCCGCGGTGCTCAGGCCCTTGGCGACGCCACCCAGCTCGTTCGGGCCGAGCGTCGCCTGTACCTGTTCGATCCACGGGAACGCCGCGGCGCTCGTGGCGGGAATCTGTTCCACGCCGGGGACCAGATCCAGGGCGAAGGTCCGGATCGAGGGCGCGGCGCTATTCAGTTCGGCGAAGCCCCGTTCGGTGCCATGCAGCGCACCCGGCAACTCGATCACCGCGGTCCGCAGGCTCGGCGCCTGGGCGGCGAGCGAGCCGACGAAGGTGTTGAAGTGGCCGAACAGTTCGCCGAGCGCCTGCTCGTGCACGTCGAGCGCCGCGCTGACCTTTTCGAGGCTCGCAAAGAGCTTGGAGAGGTCGTGGGTTTCGGTGCCGCCGAGCGCCTGGCCCACGATCGCCCCGTCGCGCAGCGCTTCGGGACCCCGCTGGTAGGCTTTGTTGATCGCCTGTGCGGCGTTCACGCCGCGCACTTCCTGCGCCTGTTCGGCGTCCTGCGCGGCGTTTGGCTTGGCCGTCAGCGCCGCACCGTATTCGACCAGGAAGGTCTGCAGGTTGGCACGGGTGTCGGTGTTGAGCGCGTCGAGCACCTGGTCGATCTGAACCGGGTCGGAGGTCTGCGTGATCGGGATGGTGTGGCCTGAGGAGACCACCGGCGCGGAGGGGCTGCCGGGCTGCAGTTCCACCCAGAAGTTGCCTTCCAGGAAGATCCGCGGACGGATCTTGACGGTGGCATCGGAATGGATCGGCAAGCCCTTGTCTTCGATTTCCATGCTCACCACACCCGTGTCGCCTTCGCGCCTGATCGAGGTGACCTTGCCTACGGGGACCCCCGCGATCCGCACGGGCCCCTTGGGGCGAATGTTGACGGCGGTGTTGAAAACGGCGTTGAGGCGGAAGCCGTGTTTGAACGGAATGGCCTTGGTGAAGCCGAAGTACACCACGACCGCCAGCACGACCAGGAAGATGAGCCCGAAGCGCACCGGGTTCGAGCGTTTCTGCAGCTCGGAGACCGCCACCCGTTCGCGTCGGCGCCACCAGCGCACGCCGCTCATGCTCCCTTCCCCTTGCCGGTGCTCTTGCCGCTAGTGCTGTTGGTGCTCTTGCCACTGCCTTCCTTGGGGAAGTACTTGAGCGTCGAGCTCGGGTACGTTTCTCCGAACAGGCCGTCGCTGCGCTTGGTCACGTCGTGGAGCGTTCCCAGGGTGGTAGAGGTGTTGCCGATCACCATCTTGCCGGGCGTGTACACGGCGTTGCCCGCTTCGCACTCCTTCGGCTGGCCCGGGCCGGCGACGTTGGGGTAGGGGTTGTAGTGCAGGAAGTTGTCCGGGATGACCGCTCCGCTGGTGCCATTCTTGTCCAGCGAGGGTCCGTTCGCCGGGGCGGAGGCGGGCAGCCCCTCGTTGTTGGGGCCCGAGGGGCTGAGGATCGGGACCACCCGCGCCAGCGTTCCGGTCGAAACGCTCTCGGCGAGCAGGTTGGCGACGTTGCGGAACGCCAGCGTGATGTAGTTGCAGGTGGTCTGCGCGGGGGTGATGCCCGCAAGCAGCGGGTTGCCCAGCTGAGCGGTGCGGGTGAATTCTTCAAGGCCCAGGGTCACGACGGGGTTGCGGGAGAAGACTTCGAAGGACTGCAGCGCGCTCGTCAGCTGCGGGTTCAGGGCGGCGGCCGCGCGCAGGTTGACCGCGCCGACTTCGAAGGCATGGCCGAGCGGCTCGGCGACGGTGCTCAGAATGTGGGCGCTGGGGCGCAGCAGGCGCATGAACTCGGTGGTCTTTTCGATGAACGGCGCCTCGGAGGGCAGCGAGTGGATCGCCTGGCGCAGCGCCGCGGGACCTCCTTCGATCGTGCGTTCCAGCGAGGGCGAGGCGCCGGCGAAGGCCGTGAAGAAGGTGGCGAGGTCGTCATAGAGAGCCGCCTGCGTCTCGGCCACCGGCGCGACTTCGGTGGCGGCTTTGTCGAATGCGACGAACAGCTGGCCGAAACCCGTCTGCGGCGAGGCGAGGTTGTGCAGCACCGGGACCGCGTTGTGCACGAGCGGGCGCAGCATCGCGATCGTGTTGTTCAGCCCGAGCCCCCGTCCGGCGAGGCCGTTGCCGAAGGTGTCGGTGTTCTGGGCGATCGCGACCCTCGTCTGCTTGTCGAACATGTTGAAGAAGCCCTGGATCTGCACCGGTTCGTGCGACTGCGAGGCGGGAATCGTCCCGCCTTCGGGGATCCCCTTGCGAGCATGCCCACGGGTCAGTTCCAGGTACTTCAGGCCGATCGTGGAGACCGACTGCACAAGCGTGGTCGTGTCGGCCGGCAGCGGCGCGATGTGCTTTTCGAGTTTGAGGCTCACGATCGCCGTGACCCTGCCGGTGGCGGAATCCTGATGGGGGGTGAGCCCGCTCACGACCCCGATCCGCTTGCCGGTGAGCCGCACCTCGTTGCCCTTCTGCAGGCCCGAGGTTTCCGGCAATTCCACCTTGATGTTGTAGGTGGGGGTGAACGGCAGCCCGTTGGCGGCGTTGTAGGAGATGTACACGGCGACGGCCGCGATCAGCGTCGTCAGCGCCCCGATCAGCAGCGGGCTTGCAGCGAGGGAGCTGCGGCGGCGTGGATTCATCACGGCACCTCGCTGGGGTCGCAGCCGAGCTGGCCGCTGTCGGTGAAGGGCGCCGATGCGTCGGCCGGTGGGGGCGTCGCCCCCGCGCCGGGGCAGCGCAGCAGCTGCTTGGTCTTCAGGCCCTGCAGGGCCTGCTGGGCGGTGGCCGGGGTGAGCGTGTTGTGCGCGCCGAGCGTGAAGTTGTTGAACACCGGGCTCACCCGGGCGTAGTTGCCGTTGGCGTCGGAGTAGCCCGCGCTCGTGCCGAAGTCGCGCACGGCGCCCTGGAGGTCGGGGGAGTAGGGACCGAAGAACGCCGTGATCGGCACCGCTTCCTGTAGCGCCTTGATGTCGCTGGGGGAGCCGTTGGCCAGCGCCCGCGCGAGCCCGGGGAGCGCCAGGGCGACGTCGGTGAGGTCGTTGCTCGGTCCGGGGCGGCTGAGCGCGAGGCTGAGCTCGTGCAGGGTCGGCTGCGCGGCGGCCACCAGCGGCGTGAGCCGTTCGAACAGCGGCGCGAGCGTCTTGGTGTCGGTTTTGGAGACGTCCACCAGCTGGCGCAGCGCGGCGAACGTCGAGGGTAGCTGCGCAAACGCGCGATTGCCCTGGTGGAGTGCGGTCGGCAGCTGCGCCACGCCCCGCTGGAGGTCCGCCTGTTCGGCGCCGAGCGCCCCCAGCGCGCGATTGGCGTTGCTGATTAGGCTCGTCAATTCCGGGCTGTGGGCGGCGATCGTGGTGAGCGCCTTGGCCGACTGCACGAGGAAGTTTGTGAACGTCGGCTGGTCGCGGCTCAGCTCGGCGAAGATGTGATCCCCCGCGGCGAGCGCCGGGGCGAAGTATTCCGCCGAGATGCCCGCCGCCGTACTCGCGCCCGCGTACTGTTCGGCGGTGCCCACGAACAGCTCCTGGAGTCCCTTGCGGGTGCGGGGGTTGAGGGTGTCGAAGAGCTGATCGAGGTCGGTCGTACCCTGCGCGGAGCCGCTTGGCAGCTTCGCGCCGTCTGGCAGCGCCGGCCGGTTGTTGGGCCCCGGCGTGAGCGCGACGTAGCGCCCGGCCACGGTCGTCAGCGAGGGTACCCGCACCTGGACGGTGGTGCCCGCGTGCAGCGGCACCAGCGATGAGTCGACGTGGATCGTGATGAGCGCCCTGTAGGTGGGGGCGGACGTAACGGTAATGCCGGTGATGCTCCCCACGGGCACCCCGCCCACCTGCACCTGGTCACCCAGCACGAGCTGGCTGTCGTTTTCCAGTTCGAAGCTGTAGGAGGCTCCGCCGCCGCTCGAGAATGCGAGGTAGGCGATGATCGCCACCACCAGCGCGAGCGCACCCACGACCACCCAGCGCATGGTGCTCGGGGGCGGGGAGACCGGACGTGCGGGGCCCGGAGGACCGCTTGGCGGCGGGGTCGGGCCGCGCAGAGGTGAGCTGGGAGGTGGAGTGGTGGTCGCCATCGTCATCCACCGCCCGCGCCGTTGGTGGCGCCGCTCGAGGGGATTCCACCGCCGGCCGGATTGGCCGGCGACGCGGTGGCCGCCGACGATCCGGCGACTGTGCTCGGGTCTGCAATCGCGGCCGCCGAGTGCCCCCCGGCCACGATCGGGTCGGGGATCTCTCCCAGCCGCGCGATCAACTCGAGCCACTGGCTCGGTGTCAGCGGCGAGCCGGCCACGGTGGCCTTGCGGGCGCCGGGGGCGGTGGAGGACGCTTCGAAGCTCACCTGGATTTCGTCCCGGTGCCCGGGCAGCGTCACCGTGTTGTCCGTCCCCGGGTAGTCCTGTGCGCTGAGAATCTCCCGCGGCTTCATCGTGCCCTGCAGGCGCAGCAGCCGGCGCACCGCGATGTCCGCGATCGAGCCCGGCGCTTCGTGTCCGGCGATCGGGGCGCCGTCGATCGCCGAGATGTCCAGCGTGTCCCCCGCGGCGCTGCCCACCGCGTTGCCCACGCCAGCGGGGCCCCCCGCGCGAGCGCAGCTGGCCGCGGAGACCGTTGGGCGCAACCCGGAGACCGACAGGAACTCGAGCGTCGCCAGCACGCGTCGATCGACCTGGTCGGCCCGTACCTCCCCGCGCTCACATGACGCCAGCCGCACGCCGGGGTCGCGCAGAACCTGCTCCTGCAGCTGGGTCTTCGACTCCAGCAGCACCTGCCCTACCGTCGGGGAGGTCGCCAGGAATGGGTTCTCGCCTCTGGCCCTGAAGATCGAGGTGTCTTCCAGGCGCACCCAGCCGTCGAGAATCGGCTTGGGATCGATCAGCGGCGCCCCCGTGCCGGCGGGGCGGATCTGGAAGAGGATATGCGGTTCGCCACCGCCCGCGGAGCTCCCTGCAGGCCCGGCCACGGTCGTCCCCGCCGCCGGCGTCCCCGCTGCCGTGGTGTCTGCACCGGCAGCGGCACTCGACCCTTCTCCTTCCCCGGTCGCGGCGACGTGGCCAAGGACCGTCCCCGCGAGCACCTGCACGCCGGGGCGCAGTGCGTGCAGGTAGACCTCGTCGGGACCAGCCCGGAAGACCCGCGGGGTCGACGCCGAGGGGCGCGGCGCGGGCAGCGCGGGCGGTGGGGCTGCTGCCGCGGGAGCGGGAGGGGTTTCCAGGTTGCTCGCCGCCCCCATCGCCAGACCTGAGTCTACGGCGCCCTGTGAGAGCGGCGAGTGCGGCTGCACGCCGGCGCTCGCCGGGGTGCTCGGGGGCGGTCCCACCCCGGCGCCGGGCCGCGCGATCCGCGTGCTGATAATGGTGTGCTCGCGTGGTTCGAGCACCGGATAGAGTTCCGCGATGCTGCCCAGTTGGGCGTAGGTGTAGGTGTTGCCATAGGCGTCGCGCAGGGAGACGTAGCGCCCCAGCGTTGGGGAGTCCCCGACGGCGGTGATTTCGCCGTCCTGCACCGCGATCACCGGGGCGCCCGCCTGGGTGTCGATCGTCGTACCCGCAAGCGGTTCCGGGTCTGGGTGGGATCCGGCTCCGGGCGCGGTGGAGAAGCCGTCGGCGAAGTGCGCGGGTGCGTGTACGGGAAAGCGGGATTCGGTCAGACCTGTGATCGCGCTCAATAGTTCCGGCGGGGTCCCCCCCAGCAGCTGGGCACGCAGCATCACCGATTCCACGTAGGCCGCGGAGTGGTTGTAGGAGTAGATCGCCGCGCGAATGCTGCTCGCGCCGCCGGCCGCCGCGAGGTAGCGGGCGGAGGCGAAGATCGCGTCGGCCGGGTTGTAGGGGTCCTCGTAGCCGTCTCCGTTGGCGTCCACGCCATACGTCGACCACGAGGAGGGCAGGAACTGCATCCACCCCTCCGCCCCCGCGCTCGAGACGTTGAGGTCGCGTCCGTAGTCTGTCTCGACCTCGTTGATCGCCGCCAGAATCTGCCACGGGATGCCATAGGCGGTACCAGCCGCCTCGTAGATCGGCAGCAGGAACGGGGGAATGCCGAAGCTTTCGATGAAGAAGTTCGGGACCCCAGAGATCGGCGTGCCCAGCGATCCTGGCAGCGGCGGGGTGAGTGTCGAGGGAGACGGGGCCCGCCCGGTGGCGGGCTGCGCACCGCCCTTGCCCGCCCCACCCGTGGAGCCCGCGCCCGGATGCGTGTGGCCGTGGCTGTGGCCGTGAGCATGGCCGTGATCTGTCGCGGAGCCCGAGCCGCTCATAGCCTGCGGGCTCTGGGCCTGTACTTCCGGCGCCGTCGTCGTCGCGGTTGCTTCGCCACCCGGCGTCGTTTCGGTGCTCGGCGGGCCGCCTGGCTGACCCTGCGCGCCTTCCGG
>DATMPY010000053.1:0-5033 GCA_035566955.1 Solirubrobacteraceae bacterium
GTCCCAGGAGAAGCGCTCGCGGTGGGGGGCGAGCACGGCGTCGGTCTCGGGGGTGAGGGCGGGGTCCTCGATCCAGGCCCCGGGGAGGGCCTCAACCACCCGCCGGTAGAGCACGGGGTCGGGGGGCTGATCCACGATGGATCCGGTGTAGTAGGCCTTGAAGTCCACGGACTCCACGGCCCCGGTGGCGGCGAGCTGGGCGATCAGCGCCTCGTCCCACGAGCTGGTGGGGTCGAGCTTGAAGGCCAACCCGGGGTAGAGCTCCAGGCGCCGGCGAATGGGGTCGAGCGTGGGGGGCTCCCCGAGGCGCAGGGAGACGACGAAGCGCACAGGGGCGGGCTCGCGGCCGAGCACGGCGTGCAGGGTGGTCCCGGCCTGGCGCAGGGCGAGGTCGAGGGCGGCGGACTCGTACGCCCACAACCGGTAGCGCTGGGAGACCTCGCGCTGGGGAGACTCGGGGAAGAGCTCGAGCTCGCGCAGGCGCGCGGCGAAGGAGGCGATCGTGAAGCGGCCGGCGAGCGGCAGGTTGGGCCCGGCGGCCTGGAGGATGGCGTGGTCCACCCCGTCGTAGGTGACGTCCTCCCCGACCCCCTCGGCGTCCGCTCCTCGCAGACAGATCACGGTGGAGCGGCGCTCGAAGGCGCTGGACACCTGCGCGCTGAGGCCCTCCAGGGTGTAGCTCTCGATCTGCACGGGCAGATCGGCGAGGAGATCCCAGGTGCTCACCAGGCAGCCGCCGGGTGACACAAGCGGTGGAAGTATATTTCAGGCAATTGGATAGCTTTAGTAGCTACTAAATCGAAGAGAGAGAGAGGGGGAAAGAGAGGGGTATGCGAGAGGGGCCCCGAGGCATAGATATCAAAAATTCAAGCACTGAATAACCATCGTTATACACCCACCAAAAAAAGAATACATGTACCCAGCCCCCACGAGACGTACCCTGCATCCCACGAAACTTTGGTTCCTTTGTGATCATCCACGTGGGTGGGTTGGGCACCGCGCGCGAGGGCGCGGGGCTTCCTGCCCCGCGTCGATGCGTTGCGTGCCGCTCCACGCGCGCTCACAGTGGGCTCTCCCCGGTTCCGTTCGCGCCGTGTGCCCCCTGGGCGCCCTCGCCCTCCAATCGGGCCACGAGGTCCTCCAGCCGAAGCTCCTCCAAGGCCCCCCCCACGGCCTCCAGTTCCCGGGCGCAGCGTTCGATCAATCCCTTGCCCTCCCGCACCAGGTCCAATGTCTCGCTGAGGCTGGCCTCGCCGGTGTCGAGGCGATGGATGATCTCCTCCACCCGCGCCACGCTGGTCTCGTAGTCGGGGTGCGTCTGGGAACCGGCTCCCTCCCGCGAACCGGCTCCCTCCCGCGAACCAGCTCCCTCCCGCGAACCAGCTCCCTCCCGCGAACCAGCTCCCTCCCGCGAACCAGCTCCCTCCTGGGAACCGGCTCCCTCCCGCGAACCAGCTCCCTCCTGGGAACCGGCCTCTTCTCGGGGGTTCTCCAACGCGGTCATCGCTCGTCGATCCGTGCCGGGACGGCGCTGTCGGCGAAGCGCAGGCGCACCCCGGCCCACCGGCGGTAGCCGGCTTCCTCTTGGGGGTGCTCCCATGCCGTCATGACTCTTCGATCCGCGTGGGCACCGTACCGTCGGCGAAGCGCAGGCGCACCCTGGCCTGCCGGCGGGCATGGGCGGCTGTGGGGATCGGCACCCCGGTGGGATCCTCCACGAGGGCATAGCCCCGTTCGAGGGTCCGCTGGGGATCGTGGGCGGCGAGGGCGAGGGCGAGGCGTTCGAGCTCACGGGGACCGCGGCGGTGACAGTGGCCGATGGCGGCCTCGCTCTGACGCGCGAGCACCAGCGCACGGCGTTGCGTGAGGGCCTGCTCACCCGCCACCCGCCGGCGTCCGGCGGCGCGGATTTCGCGTAGCTGTTGGTGCAGGCGGGTGCGCTGGCGGGCGAGCTGTTCGGTGGGGGCGCGGGAGAGCGCGGCGAGGGTGCGGGCGCGGGTGAGCACCGCGCGGCGGCCGTGGCCGCGCAGCCGCCCGGCGGCCCGGGCCAACTGGGCGCGGGCGTGGGCGCACTCGACCCCCACGGCCTCCTGGGCGGCGTGGGTGGGGGTGGAGCAGCTGAGGGCGGCCACGTCGTCGAGCAGGGTGCGGTCGGTGTGGTGGCCCACGGAGGCGATCACGGGCACCCCGAGCAGGGCGACGGTGCGGCACAGGGTCTCGTCGCAGAAGCACAGCAGGTCCGCCAGGGAGCCCCCGCCGCGGGCGACGATCGCCACGTCCACCCCGCCCACGGCCGCGAGATCCTGCAGGGCGCGGGTGATCGCGGGGGCGGCGTGGCGGTCCTGCACGGGGGCGAAGCCCCACACCACCCGGCCTGCCCAGCCACGGCGGTGCAGGCCGGCGAGGATGTCGTCGCGGGCCTTGCCCCCCTCGCCTGTAACGACACCGATCGTGCGGGGCAGCAGAGGGCGGGGCAGGCGCCGCTGGCGCTCCAGCAGTCCCTCGGCGGCGAGCACCTTGCGCAGGCGGTCGATCCGCGCCAGCAGGTCGCCCTCGCCGGCGACCCGCAGGTCGTTGACGTGGAAGGAGAAGCTCGGGGAGGCGCTGGCGCTGCCGGGGTAGTAGTCGCAGCCCCCGGCCACCACCACCTGCATGCCCTCCCGCACCGCGGTTCCCGCGCGCCGCGCCATCGCCTCCCAATCCCCCCGCCACGCCGCGCAGGGGATCGCACCGTGGGCGTCGCGCAGCTCGAAGTACACCCGCGCCCGGGAGGGGCGCAGGTCGGCGAGCTCCCCCACCACCTGCACCCGCGCGAACTCGCGCAGGCGTTTGCGCAGCGCCGCCGCGTACTCCCCCACCGGGTAGGGCCCCGGCAGCGCGCTGCCCGGGATGCCCGCGGGGGCGGGCGCCGTGGCGAGGGGAGTGTTGTCGCGGGAGGGGTTGCCCGCGGGGGCGGGCGCCGTGGCGAGGGGAGTGTTGTCGCCGGGTGGGTTGCCCGGGTTGCCCGCGGGGGCGGGCGCCGTGGCGAGGGGAGTGTTGTCGCGGGAGGGGTTGCCCGCGGCGGCGGGCGAGGTGGCCAGGGAGGGGTCGTCGCCGGGTGGGTTGCCCGGGTTGCCCGCGGGGGCGGGCGCCGTGGCGAGGGGAGTGTTGTCGCCGGAGGGGTTGCCCGCGGCGGCGGGCGAGGTGGCCAGGGAGGGGTCGCCGCCGGGTGGGTTGCCCGGGATACCCGCGAGGGCGGGTGCCGTGGCCAGGGGAGTGTCGTCGCCAGACATCTAGATCAGCATAGATTGGCGCTAGGATCGATTTCCCGATGGCCCGCACCCGCTCCCGCAAGCGTCGTCCTACCGGCGCCCAACGGGCGCCGGCGAGCTCCAAGGGTGAGGCCGCCGCGGACCCCGACGGCGCTCTTGGCTCGACTGCGCAGGGCGCCTCGGCAAAGACTCGCGCCTCCGCCCAGTCCGCACCCTCCACAAAGGCCCGCGCGGCCTCGCGTTCACCCACCCGCGGTGCCTCGCGCCCACCCACCCGCGGAACCTCGCGCACCGCCCCCACCTACGGGGAGCGCCCGCAGGCGCCGTGGCACCCGCTGCCGCTGTCGGAGCTCCTGATCCTGGTGGGGGCGATTGGGGCCGCGATCGGGTTTGCCAAAGCCAGCCAGGGCTTCTCCAACGGTGGACCAGCGGTGTTCGCGGGAATCGCGGCGGTGGCGATTGGCACGGTCGACGTGACCCTGCGCGAGCACCTCAGCGGCTACCGCTCGCACACGGTGATGCTCGCGCTGATACCCGTGCTCGTCTTCCACTCGGTCGTGATCTTCGGGCTCGCCGCGATCACCTCGGTGCCGCGGCTGCTCAACGTGGGCCTGTTCGCGATCGACATCGCCCTGTTCGCCACGCTCTTCAAAGTGCTGCGCGCCCGCTTCCTGGACGCCCGCCACGCACGGGTGCTCAGGGAAGGGTGAGAGTCCGTCGGCTTCCTCGTGGCGAGGCGCGGGTGCTCAGGGTAGGGTGAGCACCGGCGAGGGGTCACCGGCCCAGCCTGGCTCGGCTGGTGACAAATGTCGCTCCGCGGGAGCCGGGAAGCGCTGGCTGGGAGTCCAGGGCTGCTCCTTGGGGACAGGGGGGGAGCCGGGAACGTCGGGGTCGATCCGCCTGTCGGTGCCCATGATCAACACGGGGTTGCCACACATCTCGAGCAGCCGCGAGAACGTGCGCGCGCCCACGTGCTCCGCCAGCTCCCGCGGATCGGGCACCAGCGGCCCATCCTCATCCGAGTCGATGTCGGAGGTGAACACGATCGAGCGACGCTCCTCGTAGCGCATGTTGACGATCAGGTAGAGCTGCTCCAGCACCCACTCCGTGGGTCGCGCCACGCGCAGGTCCTCGATGTGCAGCAACTCGACTTCCGCGAGCGTCCTGATCACATCGCCGCTGCGCTCGCGGCTGTCGGGGTCCATCGTGGCCCTGATGCGGTTCAGGAGGGCGACGGCGTTGAAGCTGAGCACGGAGTGCCGGGCGTTGGTGGCGGCCGCGGCGATCGTGTAGCCGAGGGTCGTCTTGCCCGTGCCCGTGTGCCCCATCAGCCACAGACCGCGACCCTCCGCGAGGTTGGCGCCGACGTCGTTGCAGAAGCGCTTGACTTTGCGCACCGACTCCGCGTTCAGCGGATCCCCGGCGAGCTGGACAAGCGGGTGGCGATCCCAGGAGAGGTCCGTGTAGCGGCGGGGAACCCGGTCGCGCAGCCGGTGCGCCCGGGCGCTCGCCACGCGTTGCGCGCGACACGTGCAATCAGAGGCGGTGTTGGTCTGCTCGTCGACCCGAAAGCCGCTGCCGTCGCAGATGTCGAATGGGCAGCGTGGGGGATCGTTGGAGGGGGTGTGGTGAGAGCGGGGCATCGGGAGGTGGAAGGAACCTCCTAGTCAAGCAAGCGCTCCGGCGTCACGGAGGGAAGAACGTGCATCTTCCAATCCTTTTGAGCGGGAGAGGGGCAGGCCGCCCTCCCGGGCCTTCCCCCAGCTAGTCAAGCAAGCGCTC
>DATMPY010000054.1:0-3061 GCA_035566955.1 Solirubrobacteraceae bacterium
CTGCTGAGCGCTATTACGGAAGATCTGTCGCGTGAGACCACGGTCGGAGAGCTGGGCGTGAACCTTGATCTGACGCTGAAGCCCATTCTGCGGAGGGAACTCGGGCTGGGGGAGTGGGAGCGGGAGCGTTACCTCTGGGTGCGGGTGGGCTACCGGCTGATCGGGAATCTGGACGGTGCGGCCGATTCGAAGGCGGAGCATCGAGGCATTTTCGAGGTGACCGGACGGATCCCGCTGCTCTGGGACGTGTGGCTGGTTGACCGGGCGCGAGTCGATCTCCGGGACGCGGGCGGGGAGTTCTCGGCGCGCCTCCGGCCTCGCGTGGGATTGGAGCGGAAGTTCACGGTCGGGAACCACGCCCTCGTGCCGTACCTGCAGGTAGAGGCCTTCTACGATTCTCGCTTCGGAGACTGGAGCCGGGAGCGCTACACCGGCGGCGCGGAATACGAACTCACCGAGCACTGGCGGGTCGAGTCGTACTTTCGGCGACAGGAGGACCGGCGGCCCGCGCGGGCGCACGAGAACGGCATTGGTTTCGTGCTGAAGTACTTCTACTGACGGTGAGAGGAGGCGGAGGTGCGAGGAGGGCAGCTCGCCCGGGTGTTGTCCGTGTCGATGCTGTGTCTCGTCGCGCTCGCACGATCGCTCTCCGCCCACGAGGTGCGGCCCGCATATCTCGGACTGACACAGACCGGCGCGGACACCTACGAGGTGCTCTGGAAGGTTCCTGCGCGCGGGGAGGATCTGCGGCTCGCGCTCTACGTCGAGTTTCCCCCCGGGAGCGCCACCGTGGTGCCCCGACACGGCTCGCTGGCGAACGATGCCTTCACGGAGCGTTGGACCGTCAGTCGGGAAGGTGGATTCGCCGGCGGTGTCATTCACGTCGCCGGACTGGCGGGGACCCTGACCGACGTGCTCGTGCGGGTGCAACGCCTCGACGGTAGCACGCAAGTCACCCGGCTCACGCCTGCGGCGCCGTGGTTCATCGTCGCGGCGGCGCCACGGGCGACAGAGGTGGCCGGAACCTATCTGTGGCTCGGCGTCGAGCACATCCTCCGCGGCATCGACCATCTCCTGTTTGTTCTAGCCCTGCTGATGTTGGTCGTGAGCAGGCGCCGGCTCGTCGCGACCGTCACCGCGTTCACGCTCGCCCACAGCCTCACCCTGGCGGGTGCCACCCTCGGCTTCGTCCATGTGCCCGGGCCGCCCGTCGAGGCCGCCATCGCGCTGAGCATCATGTTCGTGGCAGCCGAGATCATCCACGCCCGGCACCGCACGGTCGGGCTGACGAGGAGGTTCCCGTGGATCGTTGCGTTCATCTTCGGGTTGCTCCACGGCTTCGGCTTCGCGGGCGCCCTGAGCGAAGTCGGCCTCCCGCAGGCCGCGATCCCGATCGCGCTGCTGTGCTTCAACGTCGGCGTGGAGCTGGGTCAACTGCTCTTCATCGGGTCGGTCCTTGGCGCGATCGAGGTAGCGGGCTGGATCGCACGGCGGGTCGGGATCGCGCGTCCGGGGTGGGGGTGGCGAGTGCCTCCGTACGCCATAGGTGCCGTCGCGGCGTTCTGGCTCGTCCAGCGGGTCTTGTTGTTTTGATCGAACACCTGAAGGACCCAAGAAGGGGACGATAGGCATGAATCGAACGAGGGCGCAAGCCAGGGACTCCGTGTTGCTCGCGATCGCGCTGGGCGCGTTGCTGGCGCTCCCGGCCGCGTCGCAGACTACGACTACCGACGTCGGCACGCTCGACAAGCAGACAGCCGAGAAGGCGTTTCCGGGCAAGGCGCCGTACTCGCCGTATGCGGGCCGCAGCTTCCCCACGCGGCCGTTCTTCGGCGATACGCACCTGCACACCTCGTTCTCGTTTGATGCCGGAGCCTTCGGCGCGCGCCTGGGGCCCCGGGACGCCTATGTCTTCGCCAAGGGCAACGAAGTTACGGCGTCGAGCGGTCAGCGGGTGAAGCTCTCGCGTCCGCTCGACTTTCTCGTGGTGGCCGATCACTCGGACGGCATGGGGTTCTTTCCGTTGGTGCTCACCGGTGACCCCAAGATCCTGGCGGATGCCCAGGGCCGCAGATGGTACGAGATGATTCAGTCCGGCAAGGGAGGGGACGCGGCGATCGAGGCCCTCATCAATTTGGGGAAGGGGACGATCTCAAAGGCGATCCTCCCGGTTCCGGGTACGCCCGCCTTTCGAGGAGCGTGGGAAGAAATCATCAAGGCGGCCGAGGAGGCGAATGACCCCGGCCGCTTCACGGCCTTCATCGGCTTCGAATGGACCTCCAACACGGGCGGGAACAACTTGCACCGCAACGTCGTCTTTCGGGACAACGGCCTGAAGGCCAGCCAGGTTGAGCCCTACACCACCCAGAGGCCGCTGGGCAGCGACAACCCGCGTGATCTGTGGAAATGGATGATCGCGTACGAGGCGAAGACCGGTGGCCAGGTGCTCGCCATCGCCCACAACGGCAACCTGTCGAACGGCCGCATGTTCCCGCTGATCGAGTCCTTCACGGGTAGGCCCATCGACCGGGAGTACGCCGAGACGCGCGCGGACCGCGAGCGCCTCTACGAGGTCACCCAGATCAAGGGCGACGGGGAGACGCATCCCCTCCTCTCGCCGAATGACGAGTTCGCCAACTACGAGCGGTGGGACAAGGGCAACCTCGATCTCAGCGAGGCGAAGAAGCCCGCGATGCTCGAGTTCGAGTATGCCCGCGCCGCCCTGAGGAACGGCCTAAAGCTCGAGAAGGAGCTGGGGGTGAACCCGTACAAGTTCGGGATGGTCGGCTCGACCGACTCGCACACTGGCCTGGCGGCGGTCGAGGAGGACAACTTCTTCGGCAAGATGTCGGCCTACGAACCCAGTTCGACCCGCGCCACGCACACCCTCCTGAAGAATCCCAGCACCGGCGCCGTGATCATGGGCTGGGAGGCCACCGCCTCGGGGTACGTCGGTGTCTGGGCGACCGAGAACACCCGCGAAGCGCTCTTCGATGCGATGCAGCGCAAGGAAGTGTACGCCACCACCGGGCCGCGCATGGTCGTGCGCTTTTTCGGAGGC
>DATMPY010000055.1:0-3097 GCA_035566955.1 Solirubrobacteraceae bacterium
GAGGGGAACAGCCGGGGGAAACGGGACAGCCGGGGCGAGTGGAACGGCGGGGGCGAGCGGAACGGCCGGGGGGAACGGGACGGCGGGGGCTGGCGGGCCATTGAAACCCTGCCCCGCCGGGCCGCCCCCGCTCCTGGACGCGCTTACTCCGCTGCCCCCCGAGCGGCTCTCCGGCGTTGCCCCCGCCCACGGCTACCGCGGGCGGGCGGGACGAACGCTGCGGGCAATCCAGCTCACGCTCGCCGACTTCTCCCGCCAGCTCCTCCTCCAGCTGCTCGAAACGGGTGGCGGGGCGGGCGGGAGCTCAAATCCGGGCCTCTCCTCGCCGAGCACCGGCGGCCTGCGCGCTGGCTGGGCGCAGCTGACGGGCGGGGGGGTGCGCTTCCACGACTACTCCTACATACCCGGCGTCACCCTCTCCGGGGCGGTCAGGGCCGAAAGCGCGTCCCTGCGGATCGGCGGCTCCGCCGCGGACCACGGCACGCTGCGGCTCGGGCCCCACAGGGCGCTCGTCGGCGAACTGAACGGCCAGCACGTGCACCTTGGTTCAGAGCCCTCGGCAACTGCCGCTATTGTCGGTTCCGATGCGCAGACGAGCCCCGATCTTGGTCCTCGCGGCTCTGCTGTCTGGGCTCGCGCTCACGAGCTGGCCGGCGTCCTCCGCCGGCTCCCCCTCCCCTCCTGGGGGCCCAGCTAGGGCCGCGAGCGCCCTCAGCTTCTCCCCCTGCCCCCGCGAGGCCGCGTTCGCCTGCACCACCATCGCCGTCCCCCTCGACCGCAGCGGGACGGTCCCCGGCACGATCCCCCTCAGCGTGGAGCGCATGCTGGCCGATTCCCAGTCGGCGGCGCCCAACCCGAGCTCCAGCGCCGTGCTCGCGCTCGCCGGCGGCCCCGGGCAGGCGGCGGACCCGCTGGCGGGCTTCATCGACAAGGCGATCGCCCCCGCCCTGCGGGGCCGCGATCTGATCGTCTACGACCAGCGCGGCACGGGGCGCTCGGATCCCCTCAACTGCGCCACCACCCCCACCATCGAACACGCCGGCTCCTTGGGGCGCCTGGCCGAGCGGTGCGCCCTGGAGCTTGGGCCCGCCCGGGGAGTGTTCACCACGGCGGAATCGGTGCAGGACATCGAGACCATCCGCCAGACCCTGGGCTACGAAAAGCTCGTGCTGTACGGCACCTCCTACGGCACCAAGGTCGCGGAGGCGTACGCCGAACGCTATCCCCAGCACGTTGAAGCCCTGGTGCTCGACTCCGTGGTGCTCCCCGAAGGACAGGAACCGTTCGGGCTCCCCAGCATCCACGCGCTGGGTCCAGCGCTCGACGAACTGTGCTCGGAAGGGGCGTGCGCCCACGTCACCTCCAACCCCCTCGGGGACATCGCGCAGCTGGCCGCACAGCTGCGCGGGCATCCGCTCAGCGGCTCGGTGTACGACGGCTCCGGGCACCGCCACTCCGCCACGCTGGGGGAGGCCGACCTGTTCAACGTCCTCGTGGCAGGCGATCTGAACCCCGCCCTGCGCGCCCTCGCGCCGGCCGCCGTGCAGTCCGCGCTACGCCGCGACCCCGACCCGCTGTTGCGGTTGAAGCTGCTCTCCGAAGGGCTCGTCCCCAACGTGCCCCTCCAGCCGCGGGGCTCCCAGGCCGAACGGGAAGCCAACGAAGAAGAAGACAACGCCCTGTTCCTCGCCACCTCCTGCGAAGAGAAGCCCTTCCCCTGGCAGCGCGCCGCCCCGCCCGCCACGCGCCGCACCGAAGCGCTCGCCGCCCTGCACGCCCTGCCGGGCTCGGCGCTCTACCCCTTCGACGCCTCCACCGCGTGGGAGGACAGCCTGATCCCCGTCTGCCTGGACTGGCCCTACGCCTCCCCCGCCCCGCCCGCAGCGGGCGCGCTGCCGAACGTGCCCACGTTGATCCTCTCCGGCGGCCAGGACCTGCGCACCCCCACCTCCGGTGCCAGGCGGATCGCCGCGGAGATCCCCGACGCCCAGCTGCTGGTGGTCCCCTACACCGGCCACTCCGTGCTGGGCAGCGACTTCAGCGACTGCGCGGCCAAGGCCGTGGAAGCCTTCTTCGCGGGCGGGATGGGCGGGAACCCAATCCCCGCCTGCAAGCGGGAACGCGACCTCTTCAGCCCCACCCCCATCACGCCCACCGGGCTCGCCCACGTCCAGCCGGTCCCCGGCCTGGGCGGCAACCGGGGGCGCACCCTCACCGCGGTGCTCGACACGCTCGTGGACCTCGATCGCCAGGTGATCGGGGCCACCCTGCAGGTCGAGCAGGAACTGCCCACCGGGTCGAGCTTCGGGGGCCTGCACGGGGGCTACGCCAGGCTGAGCCCGTCCGCGGTGAGCCTCCACGACCTCACGTTCGTGCCCGGGGTGGCGCTCAGCGGGTCCCTCCCCGCCAGCGGGGGGAGGCTGCACAGCATCACCGTCCACGTCGGCGGCTCCGCCGCGGTGCACGGCACCGTCAAGATCGCCTCCGGCCAGCGCGCCACCGGGGTGCTCGGTGGGCGGCGCTTCGACGTGAGCACCGCCCGGGCGCGGCTCTCCCGGGTGGGCGTCGTCCCCGCCGCTTGGCGAGCGGGCGGGCCACCGCCATCGCTTCACTTCCCGCTGGCCGGCCTCGCCCGGCTGCGCTGACGCCTGGCCCCCTTTGCGCACATTTGCCGGCCCGCGCAATCGAGGCGAACCGTCCCCACCGTGGGCGGCTACGCTGAGTCGGTGCCCAACGCGCTAGCGCTCCAGAGCTCCCCCTACCTGCGCCAGCACGCGGAGAACCCCGTGGACTGGCTGCCCTGGGGCCCCGCGGCGCTGGCGGCGGCGCGCGCGCGCGAGGTGCCGCTGCTCGTCTCGATCGGCTACTCCTCGTGCCACTGGTGCCACGTGATGGAGCGCGAGTCCTTCGAGGACCCCCGGGTGGCGGCGCTGATGAACGAGGAGTTCGTGTGCGTGAAGGTAGACCGCGAGGAGCGCCCGGACGTCGACGCGATCTACATGGAGGCCGTGCAGGGGATGACCGGGCAGGGGGGGTGGCCGCTGAACGTTTTCCTCACCCCGGAGCAGCTGCCCTTCTACGGCGGCACCTACTTCCC
>DATMPY010000056.1:0-8677 GCA_035566955.1 Solirubrobacteraceae bacterium
CTCTACCGGATGCTCGACCAGCTCGAGCGCGCCAACCTGATCTCCGGCGCCGTCGAGCGGGACCCCGAGAACCCCCGCCAGCACCGCACCGTGTACAGCGCCACCGACAGCGCCCCCGAGGCCCTGCGGCTGTGGCTCGAAACCCTCGCCCCGCGGGAGCCCACCAGGGTGGAGATCCAGGCGAAGGTCGCCGCCGCCCGCGCCCAGGACGCCCCGCAGCTGCTGCTCGCCCTGCGCCAGTACGAGCGCGAGTGCCTGGAGCTCCTGCGCGTGGGCTCCGAGCAGCCCCTGCCCGCACGCTCGTGGCTGGGCCTGGTGATGGACATCGTGCGCGACGCCGCCGACGTCCACCTGCGCGCCGAGATCGAATGGGCCAAACGTACCCGCAGGCGAATCGAGGAGCATGTCGAGCGCACCCCGTAGTGCCGCCGTCGCCGGGCCCCTGCTCGCATTCGAGCGCGTCGGCAAGTCCTACCCCGATGGGCGGCAGCGGATCGTGGTGCTCAAGCCCACCTCCTTCGAGCTCCACCGCGGCGAGCACATGGGCGTCCTCGGTCCGCCCCGCGCGGGCAAGTCCACGCTGCTGCGCCTGGCCGCCGGCGTGGAGCTGCCGGATGAGGGCAGAATCGAGTTCGAAGGGCGCGACATGGTGCGCGCACCAGCCGTCGAGCGCGAGCGGCTGCTGCGTCACGGGATCGGGTTGGTGGCAAGCGACGACTGGCGCCCCGCCAAGGGCGAGCGCGTCGTCGACCTGGTCGCCCTCCCCCTGCTCAGCGACGGGGCCACCCTGCACGAGGCCAGGCGCAGCGCGCGCCGCATACTGAACTGGGCGGGGGCCACCGACTACGCCGACGACCCCGCCGCGGCGCTCGCCATCGGCGAGCGCTTCCGGGTGATGCTCGCGCGCGCGCTCGTGCGAGAGCCCCGCCTGCTGCTGGTGGACGAGCCCGCCGTGGTGCCAAGCTTCACCGAACGCGCAGAGCTCTACCCGCTGCTGCGTGCGGGCGCGCGCGCGTGCAACGCCGCCCTGGTGGTCGCCTCCGTGGATGGCGAAGCCACCAAGACGCTCGACACCCTGGTGTCGATCGGCTATGGCGAGTTGACCGCCGACGACGGGGAGCGCGGCGTGGTCCTGCCCTTCCCGCCGCAGCGGCCCCCCGGCGGGTTGGAGCGCTCGGGGTCGTGAGCGCGAGCCTCGAGCTGCGCGAGCTCGTCAAGTACTACACAAGTGGCTCCGAGGTCGTCCGCGCCGTGGACGACGTCTCGCTGACCGTCGCCCCCGGCGAGCTCGTGGGGCTGTACGGGCCGAGCGGGTCGGGCAAGACCACGCTGCTGCTGCTTACCGCCGGGCTGCTCGCCCCGGAAAGCGGGAGCATACGCTTCGGGGAGCGCGAGGTGAGCAGCCTGACCCCGGGAGAGGGCGCCCTCTACCGTCGCCGCGAGGTGGGCTTCGTGTTCCAGTCCTTCCACCTGATGGCTGGCGCCACTGCGCTCGACAACGCCGCCCTGAAGTTGCTGGGGGATGGGTGGACGCTGCGCGATGCCCGCCGCGCGACGCGCCCATGGTTGCAGCGGGTGGGCCTGGGCGAGCGCGAGGAGCACATCCCCGAGCGGCTTTCCATGGGGGAGCGCCAGCGGGTGGCGATCGCGCGGGCGCTTGCGGGCGAGCCCCGCCTGCTGCTCGCCGACGAGCCCACCGGGAGCCTCGACTCCAAGCGCGGCCGGGAGATCCTGGGGCTGCTGCGCGACATCTGCCACGAACGGAGGATCCCTGGCCTGCTCGTCACCCACGATCCCCAGGCGCGGGCGTTCGTGGATCGCGTGCACACCCTCCGCGACGGGCACCTCAGCGAAGGCCTCGACGCGGAGCTCGAGGTCGGCCTCGTGTGAGGACCCCATGAGCCCCACTATCGAAGGCTTCGACGCGGGGCGAGGTCGGCCTCGTGTGAGAACCCGATGAACCCCACCATCTTCGGCGTGCGCGTGAGCATGTTGTTTCGCTTCTACGGTTGGCGCCTGCGCCGCTACACCGCGCAGGAGCTGCTGGCCGGCAGCGGGATCGCCGTGGGGGTCGCGCTGGTGTTCGGGGTGCTGGTGGCGAACACCAGCCTCACGGGCTCGGCGGCGAACCTGCTGCATGGGCTGACCGGCTCGGCCAGCCTGCAGCTCTCCGCCCGCTCCAGCCAGGGGTTCAGCGAGCAGCTCGCAGGCGAAGTCCGCGCGCTTCCCGGAGTGGACGCCGCGGCGGGACTGCTGCGCGAGGAGGTGACCGTGCGCGGCCCCAGCGGTCGCGAGTCGGTGCAGCTGATCGGCTTCGAACCCAACATCATCCGCCTCGGGGTCCTCACCCAGCGCGAACCGAGCACCTCGGAGCTGCTGTTGATCGGCGGGTTGGGCCTGCCCGCGGAAGTGGCCCATGCGATCGGCGTCGGCCAAGGAGGCCCGGCGACCCTCTACGCCAACGGCGAAGCCCACCCGGCCGCCGTGCGCCTCGTGCTCACAGGTGCGCTCGCCAGCGCGACCAAGGACGGAACGGTCGCCGTCGCCCTGCTACCGCGCGCACAGGAGCTCACGGGCAAGCTCGAACGGCTCACCCAGGTGCTGGTCAGGCCCGCGCCGGGCTCCGAGCGGCTGGTCGCCGGCGAGCTGCGGCGACTCGCCGGGGGACGCATGAACGTCGAGTCGACAGACGCGGAACTCTCCAAGCTGAGCACCGCGGCGAAGCCCACCGACCAGTCGACCTCGCTGTTCGCCGCGATCGGGGCCATGGTTGGGTTCCTGCTCGCCCTCAACGCCATGTTGCTCACCGTGCCCGAGCGTCGGCGCTTCATCGCGGACCTGCGCATGCAGGGCTTCGACTCACACCAGGTGCTGCTGATCCTCGGCTTCCAGGCGTTGGTGCTCGGGGTGGGCGCCTCGCTCGCGGGCATCGCCCTCGGCGATCTGCTCTCCCACACCCTGTTCCATCGGGTGCCCCTCTACCTGGCGGTCGCGTTTCCGCTCAGCGGCGCGCAGATCGTCAGCTCCACCACGCTCCTGCTGGCACTCGGCGCGGGCGTCGTGGCGACCCTGATCGCCTCGCTGCCCCCGCTGCTCGACCTCCGTCCGGGCAGGCCAGCCGACGCGGTCTTTCGCGAAGCCCGCGGTGAGCCGGGCATCACCAGGGGCGCCATCGTGGGATTCGGCGCGGGCGGTCTTGTGCTCCTTGCGGCCGTCACCGTGCTCGTGCTGGCCGCCCCACGGCTGACGATCGTCGGCGGCATGGCGTTGGCGTTGGTGGCGGTGTTCCTGATCCCCGCGATCTTCGAGGTCACGCTGCGAGGCCTCGGGCGCATCGGCGAGCGCATCCCCGGCAGCATGCTGGTGGTCGCGGTGACCGAACTGCGATCGACCGCCACCCGCTCGGTCGCGCTCGCGGGCGTGGCCGCGCTGGCTGTCTACGGGAGCGTGGCGATCGGGGGCGCCCGCGCCGACCTCCTGCACGGCATTGACGGCGCGATCACCCAGTACTTCGACACCGCCGACATCTGGGTGGTCAACGGCGGTGAAATCTTCAACACCAACAGCTTCGGCGCCGAGCACACCGCGGCCATGATCGCGCGGGTGCCCGGAGTGGCCTCCGTGCGCACCTACCAGGGCGGGCTGCTCGATCTGGGGACCCGCCGGCTGTGGGTGCGCGCGCGGCCGGCGAGCGACCCCGCGGTCCTCGAAGCCGGCCAGGTCGTGAGCGGCAGCCTCACCCGGGCCTCCGCGCTGATCCGCCACGGCGGCTGGATCGCGATCTCCAGCAGCGTCGCCGACGAACGCCATCTGCGGGTGGGCGACACCCTGGCCCTGCCCACCCCCTCGGGGTCGGTCAGCTTCGGTGTCGCGGCTGTCATGACCAACTCCGGATGGCCTCCCGGGGCGATCACGATGAACGCGGAGGACTACCGCCGCCACTGGCAGACCACGGAAGCGGCGGCACTGGAGATCGGTCTCGCGCGAGACGCCAGTGCCACGCGCGTCAAACACGGGATCGAAGGCGCGCTCGCCGGTCGCCGCGGCCTGTGGGTGCGCACCGGCGGCGAACGCGCCGCCGAAAGCGAGGCCAGCGCTCGCCAGGGACTGCGAACGCTCAGCGAGATATCGATGCTGCTGCTGATCGCCGCCGCGCTGTCCGTGGCCTCGGCGCTCACCGCGGTGATCTGGCAGCGGCGCGCGAAGCTCGCGTCGCTGCGGATCCAGGGCTTCGACTATCTCCAGCTCTGGCGGGCGCTCCTGCTCGAGAGCCTGGTGCTGCTCACCATCGGGAGCGTCGACGGTGTGCTGTTGGGGGTGTACGGCCATTCCCTGGCGAGCCGCTGGCTGGAGCTCACGACGGGCTTCCCCGCACCGTTCGCGCCCGGGGGCCTGCAGGTCCTGGAGACCTTCCTGCTGGTCGCCGGCATGGCGATGGCGGTGATTGCCCTGCCTGGCCTCAGGGCCGCGCGGGTGCCGGCTCACGCGGGCTTGCAGGAGTAGTATATTTTCAAGTAGTTGGACTGACCCCAAAGGGTCGGCTGCATGCTCCGGGCGGGGTCAAACGTCCAGAGTGGACGTCTGTTTTGCCATATCGTCTTCCGGGCACGCAAAGCTGTTGGTGTGCCCGTGCATCCAGAAAGGGGTATGGCGCTTGCGGCGGGGTTCACGAGTGCTGCCCGGAGCTATTGGTTTGGAGTCTTTCCCCACGTCCGTCGGGAGGCCGCCCGCTGGCGTGCCCGGGCCGCGCGGATCCCCGATCCGGCGCTTCGCCAGGCGGCGCTCGCCAACCTACGCGCGGAGCGTCTGAACCTCGATGGCGCGGCGGCGTTTGCCGCCTTTGTCCCGGAGGCCCGCCGCGTTCCGGTGATCCGCGCGCAGGTTGCTCTCCAGGTCGCCTACGACTACGTCGACACGCTCGCCGAGCAGCCCTGCCGCGATCCGATTCGCAATGGGCGCCAGCTGCACAGCGTGCTGGGAGCGGCGCTCGATCCGGGTGGTCCGCGGATCGACTACTACGCCCACCATCCCCAATGGGATGACGGGGGCTATCTGCGGGGTATCGTCGAGACCTGTCGCGCCGCCCTGCGCGAGCTCCCCTCCTACGCCCTGGTGGCGGAGCCCGTGCGCAGAGCCGCCGAGCGGATGGCCTCCTACCAGAGCCTGAACCTCGACGAACACCAGGGCGACCACGTCGCCCTGGCGCGCTGGGCGGATGCGCAGACGCCCTCGGGTGCAGATCTACGATGGTGGGAGACAGCGGCCTCCGCTGGCTCTTCGCTGGGTGTCTATGTCCTCATCGCGATCGCCGCCAGCGGCGGTGTGCGTGCGGAGGAGGCTGTTGCGCTCGATGAGGCCTACTTCCCGTGGATCGGGTCTCTCCACCTGCTGCTCGACAGTCTCATCGACAGGCGTGAAGACGCCGCGTCGTGCCAGCGCAGCCTGCTCGACTACTACGCCTCTCCAGAGGAGGCGGCCACCCGCATGGGGGCGATCGCCGAGGAATCGCTGCATCGGGTCCAGGCGCTCCCCCAGCGACAGCAGCACGTTCTGCTGCTCGCTGGGATGACCAGCCATTACCTGTCCACGCCCGAGGCCTCCGAGCCGGATGCGCGGCTCACGGCCAGCGCGGTGCTGGAGAGGATGGGTGTGCTCGCGGCTCCCACAATGCTCGTGATGGGCGCCCGCCGCATGGTTACCCGCGACACGTTGGACAGGATCGCGGCATAGTCAGAAACAATTAAGCGCGGTTCTGTATAGTGGCTGCGGAGCCTCCGGGGGAGTACTCGCAATGCGACCATCCGCGTTGCGAGTTGTCCGTGCCCGCCGCGGCGGGCATGATCAATGCTCACATGGTGGTTGGGGCGTTAGCTCTTGCCCCAGGCTCTCCGGGCGAGGGGCATCCCCACATGCCCCTCAGGCCCGGCAGAGTCTCCCAAGCGACTCTTGGGCCAGTGCCTGGGTTGACGTTAGGCCGATGCGCATCCAGGGAACAATCACACCAACACGAATCACCGCCAAACTCGACACATCACCGCCAAACTCGACACCAGTTCCAGAAACCGTTCCAAGATCGCTACCGGTCATCGCTGACGAGCCGACGTCCGATGAACGCCACCACAGTCGATGAAACGCCACCACAGTCGATGAAACGCCACGACAGCCGACGAAACGCCACGACAGCCGACGAAACGCCACGACAGTCAAACCCACGAGTCAAACCCCCAGGGATCTCTCCAAATCACATGTCCAAGCCTCTTGACCCTGAGCACCCCGGACGGTTCTCCTCTTCGCTTTGTGCGGGCCTTGCGATGCTCACGTGCTTCACGGCCGAGCGCCCCGTGCGGGGGATCGCCGACATGGCCGAGGAGCTCGACCTGGGCCGCTCCACCACCCACCGTTACGCCACCACCCTGGTGACGCTCGGGTATCTCGAGCAGGGGCCCTCGCGCAAGTACCGGCTCTCCTCGCGGGTCTCGGACTTTGGACTTTCGCTGCTGGACTCGATGGACGTACGCCGGGTGGCCCGCGAGCATCTGCGCGAGTTGCGCGCCCGCACCGGACGTACCGCAAGCCTGGGGGTGCTGGGGGGCATCGAGGTTGCCTACATAGACCGCTGGCAGGGCTCCCGCCAAGGGCAGTACGCGGTCGACGTGGGCATTGGGCTGGGCACGCGCCTGCCCGTCCACTGCACCGCCGCGGGCAAGGCGCTCCTGGCGCGCCTGCCCGAGGCGGAGCAGCGGGATCTGATCGCCAAGCTGCGCCTTCCCCGGCGTGGCCCCAACACGATCACCACCAAGACCGCCCTGCGCGCTGAGCTCGAGCGGATCGCCGCGGAGGGCGGGGTGGCGATCGAGGACGAAGAGCTGCTCGCCAACCGGCGCGCGATCGCGGCGGTGGTGGTGGACGAAGACGGCGGACCGCTTGCCGCGGTCGAGCTGGCGGTCCCCGCGGGGTCCTACTCCCGCGAGGAGCTGCGCAAGCAGCTCGGCCCCAAGGTGACCGCCACCGCCGAGCGCATCGCGCTGGCGCTGGGTTGAGCATGGACCGACCACGCCGCGACGGAGGGCCTCGGTGCCGAGGTGAGATTGGGGTTGTGCCCAACCGCCGGCCGGGGGTAGGGCGGTCGTGTCCGGTCGACGCCTTCCGGCGGGCGGGGGTTGCGAGCGGTCGGTGTCCGGAGGTGGCCTGCCGGCAGGCCATCGCTCCGATGACGCGCCCAACACGTGGACGATTGCGATCCGCGCCTCCTCGTCGGTGTCCGCCCCGCTCGTAGAAGGGGGCTTGGCGTCCGCTAGCAGCCGGCCGGTGTTCGGTCGGGTGCTCCGCCGGGTGGGCGCTAGGCGCCCAGGGCGCGGGCGATCACCATCTGCTGCACCTCGTCGGTGCCCTCCCCGATCGTGAGGATCTTGGCGTCCCGGTAGAAGCGGCACACGGGGTACTCCTCGATGAAGCCGTAGCCCCCGTGGATCTGCACCGCCTCCTCCGCGCAGCGCACCGCCAGGCGGCCCGTCTTGAGCTTCGCCTGGGCGGCGGTCAGCGTGAAGTTGCGCCCCGTGTCCTTCTCGCGGGCGGCCTTGTGGACGAGCAGGCGCGCGGCGGCGATCTCCGTCGACATGTCCGCCAGCTTGCCCTGGATCGCCTGGAACTTCGAGATCGGCTTGCCGAACGCCCGGCGCTGCTTGGCGTACGCGAGCGCCTGATCGAGCGCGCCCTGGGCGAGGCCCACCCCCATCGCCGCCACCCCGATGCGCCCGATGTCGAGGATGTGCAGGAACTGCTTGAACCCCTGGCCGCGGGGGCCCAGCAGGTTCTCCTCGGGGACGCGGCACTCGCTGAAGCTCAGCGGGCGCGTGTCCGAGGCGTTCCAGCCCATCTTGCGGTACGGCTCCCCCTGCTCGTAGCCCGGGGTGCCGTTGGGGACGATGATGTTGGAGATCTCCTTCCCCACCCCGTCCGCGGTGGCCCTCTTGCCGGCCTTCTCGACGCCGGTGCGCTCGGCGGTGCTGGGGTGGGCGGGATCGCCAGGAGAGGGCTCGCCGGTCACCGCCGTGATGCACACCACACCCGAGATGTCGGTGCCCGCGTTGGTGATGAACTGCTTGGCCCCGTCGATCACCCACTCCCCGTCCACCAGGCGCGCGCGGGTGCGGGTGTTGCCCGCGTCCGAGCCCGCCTCGGGCTCGGTCAGCCCGAACGCCCCCAGTCGCTCGCCCGAGCATAGCCGCGGCAGCCACTCGCGCTTCTGCTCCTCGCTGCCGAACAGGTAGATCGGCTGGGTTCCCAGCGAGGTGTGTGCGCACAGCGTGATCGCCACCGAGGAGTCCACCCGGGTGAGCTCCTCCACCGCGAGCGCGTACGCCAGCGTGTCCCCGCCGCCCCCGCCGTACTCCTCGGGGAACGGGATCCCCATCAGGTTCAGCTTCCCCAGCTGCCTGACGATCTCGTAGGGAAAGGACTTCGTGCGGTCCAGCTCCTCCGCCACCGGGGCCACCTCGCCCTCGGCGAATTCGCGCACCGTGCGGCGGATCAGCTCGTGGTCGGGGGAGAGGTCGAAGTCCATAGTCCACAGCCTGGCGGCCAGGCTTTATTCAAAAAACAGAGGGAAGGGAGGGGTGGGTCTCGCCGGGTAGAGAGGGGAGAGGGAGGGGAGAGGGAGAGAGGAGAGGGGAGAGGG
>DATMPY010000057.1:0-8445 GCA_035566955.1 Solirubrobacteraceae bacterium
CGTGGCAGACAGATAAAAACTGTGGCTTGAAATGCCCGGCGAAGGAAGACTACAAGCGGCTCACGGTGGTCGCCACCGTGAACGTGCCCAACGGGGCCCACGAAGTGTCGCCCGTCCGCGTCTCGACCCTTATCGCCGAAAGCCCATGACGACCCGAAAGCCATGCGCCACCATTCGCCTAAGCGCCATTTTCCGACTCTCTCTCAAACGCCCTCGCAAGGGATGAACCATATGCTCTATCTTGTCCGCAAGCGCCGCCAGGCCACCGATGCCGGGTTCGCTCTACCGAGCGCGATCCTCGTGCTGTTCATCCTCTCCATGCTCACGGGTACAGCGATCATCGCCTCGAGTCATACCTCTTCCTCGACCACGCGCGACGATAACTCCAAAGCCGCGCTCGAGGCCGCCGAAGCCGGACTGCAAGTAGCGAGCTATCGGCTGAGCAAGCTCGAACCCGGAAAAGAAGAATGCATCAATGCCAGCGAAGCAAAGAAAAGTGAAAGCGAATGCAAGAGCGGCGAAGAAGCTCTCGGTAATGGCGCGAACTTCAAGTATTGGACCACGCTACCGCTTGCAGTTAAAGGACAATGTGCCGGACAAGAAGTGGTAAAAATCGAATCGGGGGCCACCCTGCGTTGTGTCACGTCTGAAGGGACGGTTAACAAAGTCACCCCCGGCACTCGACTGCGGATGCTCGTCGAAGCGAAAACGGGTGAATCGCTGTTTTCGATAAAAGGCATCCTCGGCCTCACGGAAGTGAAGATCAGCGGGAGCGTAAAAATCCCCGCGGTGGTAGCGAGCAACGAAAAGATCATCGGCGAAGGGAGTGCTGCCTTCGAACGCGGTTTCGAACTCTGCCCGCCCAAAGGCACGTTCACGCCCCCAGCCGGTAGCGAACGCAACCATAGCGGCGTAACCGTCGGCGGCGTCGGCGGCATGCTGGCAAACCCGCCGCTCGAAAAGACGCGCAGCGCGTCCGAATGCCCGCTCAAAGCGTCCGTACCGGCGACTCACGTCACGGCCGAAACCAGCGAAGACGGCCGCATCGGCGTCACCGACCCACTGGAAGGCACGACGACCTGGAACAAAGAAAAATACGAACTAACGCTGAGCAGCAACGGTAAGGTGACGCTAGGCGGCTCGAAATACTACTTCTGCAACTTCAAGGCCACCAACAACTCCAGGCTCAGAATCGCAGCTACTGCGAAACGGGTCGAAATCTTCGTCGACTCCCCCAAAGATCCGACCGGCAAATGCAAAACCGGTGGTACGTTCGAAGGCGAAGGGGAATTCGAGGTCGAAAACGAAACCAAAAACCCGGCTGCGCTTCTGATCGAGCTCTATGGCGAAGGTCCGTTTGCAATCCACAACGGCTGCAAAGAATCCAAAAAATCGTCATGCCCTGTCGTCGAAGCCAGCATCTATGCGCCCGAAGCGCTGGTTGAAATCAACGGAGCGCAGAAATTCAAGGGCGGGATCGTCGGCAACAAGGTGCACATCGAAAACGGGGCCGGTGTCTTTGAATGGAACGAAGAAGACGGCTCCCTGACCAACGGCAGCGCGACCGGCTACGCGCGCAAGGCGTGGGAGCAGTGCAAGCCGGGCGCGGGCGCGACCGAAGGCTGTTGAGAGAAACCCCGATCCCACTCTCCCCGGTGGGTCTTTGCCTGGACGCTCCCGCCCTCGGTCCTCGTGCAGACACACTACCTTGGTGTCGCGAACCCGACCTTGGTAGGACCCTACGCGGCCTCGAAGCGCACGATCCCGTCCTGCTCCACCTCCACCACGCGCCCGTCCGCGAGCAGCAGATCGATGTGTCCGAGGACCTCGGAGATCGTCAGGTATGCCTGGGTGACCGCGACGTTGCCCCACATCTCGTAGGCCAGCTCGTACGCGGTACGGGGCTGGTGGGCGATCAGGCGGCGGATCCTCTCCGCGCGGCGCTCGTGCAGGCGCAGGCGCTCGTCGATCAGCGCGACGTGGTCGGTGATCGGCTCGCCGTGGCCGCCGAGCACGAGCTCGAGCTCCAGTTCGCGGGTCTGCTTCAGCGACGCCAGGTAGGTGATCAGCGCCTGGGGCCGCTGTCCGTCGTAGTCGCCCTCCGCCTCCAAGGGCCGGGCGAGGAGCGGGTTGGAGGAGATGTGCGAAAGCAGGTGGTCCCCCGCGAGCAGCAGCGCGCGGTGCTCGTCCCAGAAGACCGTGTCGGAGGGGCTGTGGCCGGGACGGCGCAGGACCCGCAGGGTGCGGTCGCGCAGCTTCAGCTCCTCGCCCTCGGCGAGGGGACGATCGACCTCCACGGTGCAGCCCCACGCGCGAAAGCTCGCCGAGACGGCGCGCAGGGCGGTGACGACGTCGGTGGGGACCCCGTGGCGCAGCATGATCCGTCCCGCGAAGCGGTCGTCGAGCTCGGCCTCCGTGCGGAAGTCCGCCAGCCGGCGGTCGAGGCCCTCCAGGGCCGCGACCTGCGCCCCCGAGCGCCGCGCCAGGATCGCCGCGAGGCCGAAGTGGTCGATGTGCTGGTGGGTCACCACCAGCAGTTCCAGGTCCTCGATCGCGTGGCCGTGCGCCGCAAGCGCCTGTTCAAGCTCGTCCAGCGCCTTCGCGGAGTTCGGGCCCGAGTCCACGAGCGTGAGCGGGTCGTCCTCGATCAGGTACGCGTTGACCCGCCCCACCGCGAACGGCGTGGGGATCGCCAGGCGGTGGATCCCCTCAGTAGCGGCGTGCTCCAGCGCGGTGGCGGCCTGTTTACGGGGGCTCATGAGCGGATCAGCGCGAGCACCTCGTCGCGGCGGCGCTCCATGTCCTCGTGGGAGCGCAGCGACTCCAGGCAGAGGCGCAGCAGCGGCTCGGTGTTGGAGGGCCGCACGTTGAAGTGCCAATCCTCGTAGTCGATCGAAATGCCGTCCAGGCGCTGCTGGCGCGCATCGGCGTAGCGCGCCGCGATCTCCCGCATCTTCGCGTCCTGGTCGGCGACCTCCGAGTTGATCTCCCCGGAGATGAAGTACCGCTCCCGGTAGGGCGCCAGCAGCTCCGACATCCGCTTGCCCGTGTTCGAGAGGTGCTCCAGGATCAGCAGCGCCGGCAGCGTGCCCGAGTCCGCGCAGTAGAAGTCGCGGAAGTAGTAGTGCCCCGACACCTCCCCCCCGAACAGCGAGCCCTCCGCGCGCATCCGGGTCTTGAAGAACGCGTGGCCCACCCGGTTGACGTAGGGGACCCCGCCCGCCCGCGTGACCGTGTCGGGCACCGCCCGCGAGGCACGCACGTCGTAGAGGATCGCCTCCGGGTGGGTGGGGTCCGAGCGCTTGCGCAAGAGCGACTCCGCCAGCAACGCCGTGAGGAAGTCCCCGTCCACGAAGCTCCCCGTGTCGTCGATGAAGAAGCAGCGATCCGCGTCCCCGTCCCACGCGATCCCGAGATCCGCCCCGCTCTCCCTCACATTGTCGATCAAGAACTGCCGGTTCTCCGGCAGCAGCGGGTTGGGCTCGTGGTCGGGGAAGTTGCCATCCGGGGTCCAGTAAGTCTCGATCAACTCGAGCCCCAGGCCCTCCAGCAGCGGCCCCACCATCGGTCCCGCCATCCCGTTGCCCCCGTCCACCACCACCTTCAACGGCCTACCGATCGGAGATCGGCCAGCCGCGGGATCGATGAAGCGCAGCACGGCCTCGCGGAACTCGGCGGAGATGTCAACCTCCTCCACCGTCCCCCGGGGCACAGACTCGCCTGCACTGGCCACTCGTCCCGCCACAGCTCCCCCGACGCCGGTCCCCGCGGGACCGGCAGACGAAGCTCCATCTCCAGGCGCGTCCAGGCCTGCCTCGATCAACCGGCGGATGTCCTGGATGCCGCTCTCCCCCGACAGCGCCAGCGCCCCCTCCCGCACGAGCTTCGCGCCGGTGTACGCCTTCGGGTTGTGCGAGGCCGTGCACATCAGCCCCCCATCGAGGCCCCGCGAGCCCACCAGGAAGTAGAGCATCTCCGTCCCCACCTGGCCCGCGTCCATCACATGCGCCCCCTCCGCCACCAGGCCCTCCCGGTAGCGCCCCGCGAGCTCAGGCGCCGTCAGGCGCATGTCCCGGCCTAGGCCCACCCGCAGGTCCTCCACCGGCTTACCCGCAAGGCCCGCCAGCACCCGCGCGAATGCACGACCGATCAGCTCCGCGACATCGCCGTCGATCTGCTCGCCGTACAGGCCGCGGATGTCGTACGCCTTGAAGATCTCCGGGGAGGGGGTCGCAATCGGCATGGGACAAGCATCCTATGGCGTTGGCCACAGACCTCGGGTGTGGGCTGCCGAACGCCGCCCGACCCCGGAGGGGTCTCATCCAAAAACGACAGCCGGTCTGCCTGTTGGCCGGCGGGGAGCCCGAGCTCGGGGCGGCGGCGGAGGGGTCTCATCCAAAAACGACAGCCGGTCTGCCAGCGCACTCTGGACCTCGCACGAGCCCGCGGGCGAAGGGCGTGTGCCTGAGGCCCCAAGTATCCTCCCATCCATGTCGGGACACTCCAAGTGGTCGAGCATCAAGCACAAGAAGGCGATCGTGGACTCCCGCCGCGGGGCGGCCTTCACAAAGCTGGCACGCGCAGTCACCGTGGCAGCCCGCGAGGGTGGGGGGGACCCCGACGCCAACGCCGCCCTCGAGAATGCCATCCGCAAGGCCAAAGCCGCCTCCATGCCCAAGGACAACATCGAGCGCGCGATCGCCAAGGGCACCGGCGAGGGCGGCGACGCCGATGCCCTGGAGACCGTCATCTACGAGGGCTACGGCCCGGGCGGCGTGGCCCTGCTCGTGGAGACCGTCACGGACAACCGCAACCGCACCGGGCCTGACGTGCGCAATCTCTTCACCAAATATGGCGGCTCCCTGGGCGAGCCCGGCTCCGTCGCCTACCTGTTCGAGAAGAAGGGCGTCATCGTTGTCGACGCCGGGGTGGGCGGGTCTCGTATCACCGAGGACGACCTGCTCGTCGCCGTCGAGGCCGGCGCCGAGGACATCACCGCCGACGACGACGTCTTCGAGGTCGTCACCGCCCTGGGCGACTTCACCGCCGTGCGCCGTGCGCTTGAGGAGGCTGGCATCGAGCCCGAGGGCGCCGAGCTCACCCACCGGCCCTCCAGCCTCGTCCCCCTCCAGCACGAGGGCCAGGTCGTCAAGCTCATGAAGCTGATCGACGCCCTCGAAGAGAACGACGACGTCAGCGCCGTCCATGCCAACTTCGACGCACCCGCCGACCTGCTCGAGCGGGCAATTGGATAGCCCGCCCACCCACGTCGCCGCGGCGAACGTCCCGCGCGCCCGGTGAGCACCTCTGAACGGGCGCCCCACGAGTCGCCGCCGGGTAGGAGGCCCGGCGCCCACGCGCCCGGTGGCGGCACCGACTCACGTGGACGATCCCCCCAAATGAGCGAGACGGATCTGCCACCCGTTGCGATCCTCTGCGGCGGCCGCGGTACCCGCCTGCAGGAGCACACCCAGGCGATCCCCAAGCCGCTCGTCGAGATCGGGGGGCGGCCGATCCTCTGGCACGTGATCGCCCTCTACGCCGCCCAGGGCTTCCGCCGCTTCCTGCTTGCCACCGGCTACAAGGGGCAGCTGATCGCGCGCTTCGTCGCCGAGTGCCGTTGGCCGGATGGCGTCGAGGTGCAGTGTGTGGACACCGGTCTCGATACCCAGACAGGGGGGCGGATCAAGCTGCTGGAAGGGTTGCTCGCGGACGGGCCCTCGTTCTGCGCCACCTACGCCGATGGGCTGGCCGACGTCGATCTCACGCGGCTGCTTGATTTCCACGAGGGCCACCGCGCACTCGCCACCATGACCGTCGTGCGCCCCGAGCTCCAGTTCGGGGTCACCGAGCTCGAGGGGGACGACGGCCGCGTCCTCGGCTTCCGCGAGAAGCCCCGCTCCGAGCACTGGATCAACGGCGGCTTCTTCTGCTTCCGCGCCCGGGTGCTCGACTACCTGGCCGAGGACTCGGTGCTCGAGCGCGAGCCCCTGCAGCGGCTGGCCGCCGAGGGCCAGCTGCGCGCCTACCGGCACGAGGGCTTCTGGGAGTGCATGGACACCTACAAGGACGCCGTCGCCCTCAACGACCTGTGGGCCTCCGGTAGCGCGCCTTGGCGGGTGGCGCAGGGCGTCGGCGACCGGCGCCGTTGAGCTGCGCCTCCGTGCGTTGTGGATAGTCACGGTTTGTGTGGCACGAGGGCTTCTGGGAGTGCATGGACACCTATAAGGACGCCGTCGCCCTTAACGACCTGTGGGCCTCTGGTAGCGCTTCCTGGCGGGTTGCGTAGGGCGTCGGCGAGCGGCGCCGTTGAGCTGCGCCTCCGTGCGTTGTGGATGGTCGCGGTTTGTGTGGGCTTGCCGGCCGCGGCTGCTGGCTGCTCCCCGCCAGGTTATGTTTCCGTGGCGGAAGGTTGTGTGGGCACTGTTGCTTGGAGGCGTCCGGCGGTCAACGCAGAATCCCTCTCCATGATCGTCCTCGGAATCGATCCTGGTCTTGCCAACGCCGGCTACGGCGTCGTGGCCCGCCGCGGGCGGAGGCTTGCCGCGCTCGACGGGGGCGTGATCGACACCCCCGCCGGCCTGCCGATCGAGCGGCGCCTGGCCACCATGCACGGGCGGGTGCTCGAGCTGATCGACGAGCATGGTTGCACCGCGATGGCCCTGGAGCAGCTCTACTTCGGGCAAAACGTGCAGACCGCCTTCGCCGTGGGGCACGCGCGCGGGGTCACGATGCTGGCCGCGGGTGAGCGGGGGCTGCCCTGCTTCTCCTACACCCCCCAGCGCGTGAAGTCCTCGGTTTGCGGCAACGGCCGGGCGGACAAGGACCAGGTGGCGCGCATGGTGCAGACACTGCTGCACCTCCCCGAGCTGCCCAAGCCCGACCATGCCTCCGATGCGCTGGCCGTCGCCCTCTGCCATCTCAACGCCGCCCCCCTGGCGGGCGCCGTCGCCTCGGCGGTGGGGGCACGATGATCGCGCTGCTGCGCGGGGAGGTCGCGGTGCGCCGCTCCGACCACGTGGTGATCCTCTGCGGGGGGATCGGTCACCGCGCCGCCGTCTCCGCGGAGACCCTGCGCCACGTCTCCGCCGTGGGGAGCGAGACCACGCTGCACACCCACCTGATCGTGCGCGACGACGCGCTCTCCCTATACGGCTTTCACACAGAGCAGGAGCGCGACCTCTTCCTGATGCTGCTCTCCGTCCAGGCCGTCGGCCCCAAGGTCGCTCTCGCCGTGCTCTCCGGAGGACCCCCGCGCGAGCTGATCGCCGCGCTCTCCGCCGGGGACTCCGCGCGCCTGCAGGCCGTGCCCGGGATCGGCAAGCGCACCGCCGAGCGCATCATCGTCGAGCTGCGCGAGAAGGTTGTCCCCGTGGCCGACATCGATTTCGACGCCGGCCCCGGTGGCCCCCGCGGGCCAGGCGCTAGTGGGGCGGGTAGCGCTACCCGTGGCCGGGGGGCGGCGATCAGAGCGCGGCGCATCGAGAGCCCGCGAATGCTTGCGCGCGAGGGCCTGCTCGAGCTCGGCTACACCCACGGGGAGGCCGAGGAGCTCCTGCGCGAGGCCGAGGGCGATAGCGCCAAGGATCTGATCGCCCACGCGCTGCGCGCCGCGCGGGCCGGGTGATGCGATGAGGCGTCGTGGGCTGCGCAATCACTCGCCTGGACCACCACGGCCCGCACGGCTTGCCGGCCAAGCTGGCTGGCCCGTCCACGCCAGCCGAGTTACGGAGCCGTTGACGAGCGCGGCGTCGCAATGGCCGAGGCGACGGTGAGCACACGCATCCAAACCCCCGAGCTGGACGAGCAGGACGAGTTCGAGGAGGAGCTCGAGCGCTCGCTGCGCCCCCGCCGCCTGGAGGAGTTCGTCGGCCAGCGCGCGCTGTGCGAGCAGCTCGCCGTCGCGATCGAGGCCGCCATGGCGCGCGGGGAGGCGCTCGACCACCTGCTGCTCGCGGGGCCTCCCGGCCTGGGCAAGACCTCGCTCGCGCAGATCGTCGCCGGCGAGCTCGGCGTGCCGTTCGTGCAGACCGCCGGGCCCGCATTGGAGCGAAAGGGAGACATCGCGGCGTTTCTGACCGCCCTGGAGCCCCGCAGCGTGTTCTTTGTCGATGAGATCCACCGTCTGCCCCGCACCCTGGAGGAGACCTTCTACCCCGCCATGGAGGATCGCCGCCTGCCGATCACCGTCGGGCAGGGGGCGGGTGCACGCGTGGTGACGCTCGATCTGCCTCCCTTCACGCTGGTGGGGGCCACCACCCGCACGGGTCTGCTCACCACCCCCCTGCGCGACCGCTTCGGCATCCAGGCGCGCCTCGAGCCCTACGCGATCGAGGAGCTCGCCACGATCGTCGAGCGTTCCGCCAGGATCCTCGAGATTCCCTTGGAGGAGGGCGGTGCCGCCGCGATCGCCGCGCGCAGCCGCGGCACCCCGCGCGTGGCCAA
>DATMPY010000058.1:0-3329 GCA_035566955.1 Solirubrobacteraceae bacterium
GAGACCCAGCGGGCAACGTCGCGCCGGGTTCCTCCCACGAGTCCGCCTCCATCGTCGCGGTCAACGGCCCACAGCTCGTCGGGTTGGTCAGGAACGGCTTGACGGGGATGTGGGTTTCCTGGGGGCCACCGAGTTCCTCGAAGCAGAGGCCTTCCTCACAGACCTGCTGGCGTTCGAGGTCGTGTTCGTGGGAGGCAGGGAGACCCCAGATGGTGACCGTGACGTCGTGGATATCGCCGATCTTTTCGACATCGGGGGATGTGATCGTCAGACCGGAGTCACCAGGCCGGAGGCTGATCAGCAGAACCGTGGTGGCGGCAACGTACTTGAAGGCGAGCTCCGCGGTAAGGCCAAAGCTGGTGACTTCCATGTTATAGATGGGAACAACGGCCTTGACGCCGCCGATAACGAAGCTGATCGTGCCGACCGCGCTGGCCAGCGGACATGCAGCCAGAAGGCCGCCCCCGGGATGCGCGTTGGTATGCGGGACGTTGCCGAGGAGTTGGCTGGCCGTGCAGGTCGGGACAGCTGTGTCGTTGCCGACGAAACCGGGGGGCAGGTTGACAACGACGGTCCGCAGGTCATTGTGGGTCTGGCCTTTGGTGTTCTGAGCGAAGTCGAAGGAGGTGACCCAGTTCGAATGGACGCCGGCCTGGTCGGTGGACGGGGCGAAGCGGAAGGAGCCAGGGACGATTCCGAAAGGTTCTTCGCTGGGGTCGGCCGCAGCCGGCCCCGCGATCAATAGATAGGCCAGGGCCATGACGGCGCCGAGCACCCCGAAGCGTCGGGCCACGCTGCGTTCGCTGTCGCGACGGCGGATCACTTGGCACCTCCATGGGAGCGATGGGCAGCTCGCTTCGCGCGAGAGCTCTGCTTACCTCTCTGCTTCGGCTTGAGCCTTCTGCTTCTCTTCGCCTTCTTCGCCGCCCTGCTCTTCCCGGGCTTCGTTTTGGCTTGCGGCACGGTGGCGCTCTGCACGTCGCCAATGCCGTGGAAGGTGGCGCTCGAGGGCGTCAGATCGCTCGGAGCCGCGAACGGCGTCGAGCACGCATCGCCTTCGCATTCCACCGGCCGCGGCGGCGGGGACGGGAAGCCCCCGCCGATACGAGCGTCGTAGATGTCGACGGCGCTGTCGTCGTCGGAGGGCACGAGCTGGGAGGTCGTCGTAAAGAAGACATCACGGCCTTCTTCGGCCACGCCGAGGAGCAGCACGAGATACCCGCCGCGGCCGGAGGAGATGAGGCTGAGACAGCCCTGAACGTGCGCGCAGCCGTCGAGGCCATCTCGACGCCACTCATACACGTCGCTGGAAAGCGAAAAAGCTTCGCTCTGATGTTCGCTTCCGGCTGCTTCTTGTTCGGGTGCGATTTCGCCGTCGATGTCCTGGGGGACGAGCGCCGCAGTGGTGTCGAAGAAGGCGTAGTCCCCGTTGGCGGATATCATCGTTGCGCGCGGCATGCCGTTGTCGGTCCTCCGGTGTCCGGCGCTAAGGACGTTGAGATTCGCGATGATCTGCTTGGGTGCGGGATCGAAGGGGGACGCGCAGGAGACGCACTCGATGACGTTTTCGACGTTGTCGTAGCGATAGAGCTGACCGTATTCTTGGCTGGGGGTTGCCCCGCCGGGGACACCGGCGACGCGGGGGGATTCAAAGTAGTCGTAGCGCCCGTCGCGGCTTGGGCCGTACCCAACGGTGTGGATATCTTGCACTTCGGCGAGGAAGCGGAGCCCCCCGGTGGGGATGTCATAGCGGTAGAGATCTTCCCCATAGAAGCCGCCGGGCGTCGGCGCTTCAGGGGTGAGGCGCGCGGTCGAGGTGAAATAGATCGCGGTGAAGTCTTCGGAGACCGTTAGACCTTCCGCATTGGGTTCCTTTGGGGTCGAGAAGATCGGCTTGAGGGTGGCGGCTTCGGTGTCATAGAGGAAGTATTCGTGTGCCTCTACGGTAGTGCCCCTTTCGAGCAGGAGCTTGGTGCCCGCGGCGTTCGCGGCGGCGAAGCGGTAGGCGCCGAGATCGAAGGTTTCGGCGCCGTCAACGCGCATGTAGAGATGGCGTGGTTCTGAGCAGTCGCCGCCGGGGACGGCTTCGAAGAAGACACGCGAACCGCCGGCGGAGACGGCGTGGCGGGTGCTGTGGGCTTCTCCGCCCCCGGTCGGTTCTGCCTTGCCATTGGCGATGACGGCGCCGCAGGAGCCGATCGTCGCCCCTGCGGTCGAGACGTTCACCTGGCGAAGCTCGCCGCCCGTGTATTCATAGAGGTCGTTGCCGCTCGCGGTATGGGTGGGATGGCCGGGTACCAGGGCCCGGTCCCTGACCTCGAGGATCAGCTTGGAGAAGTCTTCAGAGGCCGCAGCCCACCCTTCGTAAACACTTCCGAATTCCTTTTCCAGCGTGTCCTTGCGGGGGACGGACGCGACAGTGGTGTAGGGGCCGCCGGGGGGTCCGGCTCTGAATTCGAGGTCGGGCGACGCGCCGAGCCCGGTGTCCCAGCCAGCGGAGAACGCGAAGCTCGAGCACCCCGCCGAGACGCCCCAGAATCTCCTCGCGGCGCGCAAGGACCGCTGGGCCGCCCTGCTGTGAGTGCACCACGCAGACCCGCGCGAGCGGCGGCTCGCGATCGAAGAACGAGAGGATCACCCACAGCCCACCGCGGACCCGCTCGCGCCACGGCAGACCCTCCAAGCCCGCGTGCGCAAGGTCGTCCTCGATCATCGTTAGGACGTTCTCGACCAACTCCGACAAGCAAGCCTCGCGGTTCTCGAACAGCTCGTAGAACGTGCGCCGCGACACACGCGCACGAGAGGTGATCTGCGCGACCGTCGTCTGCGCATACCCGAACTCCTCGATCGCGTCCACCGCACCCGCCAGCAGCCGCGAGCGCTGAATCTCCACGATCTGGCCCTCCGACAAGCCACCCCGTGAGGGAATCCGCGCGGGGCGCTGGCGCTCGCGCACAGGGCGCCGCAGCGCCCGCCCCACCCGCGGCTGCGTACCCACCGCGGCCACCTACACCGCCCCCCAACACGCCCACCAGGAGCCCGCGGGCTGCCCCGCCCCCGCGAGCGGGGACCCCAGGCGGCGCCGAGGCGCCGAACTACGGAAGCTAGCGGCTGCCCTTAGGGCACAAGAGAGAGAGAGAGAGAGATATGCGTCAGGCTGCTGACGCATCTAGGTACGGGCCCCGGACGGGTCGCGCACATCTCCGACACGGTTTTTCTCCCTCTAGAAACCACGCTGAACAAGCTCCCTCATCGAAAGACCCGGACCCTCTCCCTATATCCCCTGCGCTACAAAGAGCGCTTTCGAGGTCGACCACAGGGGGTAGACC
>DATMPY010000059.1:0-3488 GCA_035566955.1 Solirubrobacteraceae bacterium
GCCGCGATCACCACCGCCTTGCCCGCCCGCACCTCGGTTTGGTCATCCAGCTTGCAGCCGAGCACGCGCGCATCGTCGGTGAGTAACTCGCTCACGCGCGCCCCGAAGCGGACCTCCAGGGCGCCGCGGCGCGGGTGGCTCTCGATCGCGCCCCACACCGCCTGCACCAGCGCCTTGCCCGTGCCCCACGTGAGGTGGAAGCGGGGGACCGAGTTGCCGTCCCCGAAGTTGCCCCGCTCCGCCCAGTTGACCACTCCGAAGAAGCGCACCCCGATCTCCCGCAGCCAGCCCCCCACGTCGTCGCGGGCGCGGGTCACGTACTGCTCCGCCCACTCCCGCGGCCACCGCTCCTCGGGGCCCAACTCGGCGATCCGCAGCCAATCTTCCAACGCCAGCCGCTCGCTGTCGCGGATTCGGGAGCGGCGCTGCTCGGGGGAGTCCACCATGAACATCCCCCCGAACGCCTCCCGCGCGAGGCCCCCCAGCTCGTGCGGGCGGCAGCGGTCCAGCAGCAGCACCGTGTGGCCGCTGCGCAGCAGCTCCAGGGTGCTGACCAGCCCCGCCAGGCCCGCGCCCACCACGATCACGTCGGGCTCGTGCGCGCTGGCGACTGAGTTGGCGCTGCCTTTGGCAGGGGACATCCGGGGAAGGGTATGGGACCGAGCCCCTCGGTGGGCGGGCGATCAACGTGGGCGGGGGCGGAGATCTTGTATTACTTTTTTTGAGCTGTGCTTAACGATCGTTATAACGGCGTTTGGATTTTTAATATCTATACCTACGCCCTCCCGCATCTTATATCTACTATCGCGCTACCCGGCTCTCTCTTTCCGCTCGCGCCGCTTGCCACTCAGGCCAAAGCCATGCCCGGGGCGACCTGCACCTCGACCAGCTCCGGCCGATCGGAGGCCAGCGCCCCGCGCAGCTCCACCGCCAGCTCCTCCGGGTCGCTCGCGCGGCGGGCGTTCACCCCGTAGCCCGCCGCCACCGCCGCGGTGTCGAGCGCCGGCAGGTCCAGGCCGGGGGCGTTCGGGATTTCCTCCATCAGCGAGAAGAACTTGAGGATCGCGTACTCCTCGTTGCGCAGTACCAGGAACGTCACCGGGACCTTGTACGCCGCCGCCGTCCAGAAGCTCTGCACCGCGTACTGCGCCGAGCCCTCCCCCACCACGCACACCACCGGGCGCTCCGGGCACGCCAGCTGCACCCCGATCGCCGCCGGCATCCCGAAGCCCAGGCCCCCGCCCGCGGAGAAGTAATAGCTCCCCGGGCGCCCCAGCCGCAGCTGGTTGCGCAGCGCGGGCGTCGCCGAGGGGGACTCCAGCACCACGATCCCGTCCTCCGGGAACACCCCCGCCAGCGCCCGCACCGCCGTGGAGGGGCTCATCGGGTCCGTCAGCGGAACCTCCTCCGGCGCCGCGCGGACCGGCGGGGGCTCGCGGAGAGATCCCACTCCCGCCCCCTCCAATCCGGGTGCCCCGTCGTCCGTGTTGGCCGCCCCCACCGCGTCCCCCAACGCGGCCAGCGTGAGCGCCACATCCGCCACGATCGCGTCCCCCATTGGCGCTCGCGCCGCCTCGTCGGGGTCGCTCGTGATCGCCACCAGGCTCGTCCCCGGGGCCAGCAGGGGTCCGGGGATGTTGGGGTAATACGGGAACACCGAGGTCCCCACCGCCAGCACGAAGTCGTGTGCCCCGAGCGTTTCCCCCAGCGGCTGCACAGCCGGGGGCAGGATTCCCTGGAAGAGAGGGTGGTTCTCCGGGAAGCCCAGCCGCCCCCCGCCCGTGGCCGGGGTGGCATACACCGGCAGGCGGGCCCCCTCCGCGAACGCCACCGCCGCGTCCCAGCCCCCCGCCGCGTCGATGTCCGGCCCCGCCACCAACGCCGGGTTCGCGGCCCGCGCCAGGCGCCGCGCGAGACTTGCGATCGTCGCCCCGTCGGGGAGGCCCGCCCCCCCGCTCACAGTCCGCGCCGTCTGGTGGCCCACCTCCTCCTCGGAACGCACCTCCGCGTACCAGTCGTCCATTGGGATCGACACGAACACCGGCCCCCGCGGGGGGAGCCCCGCGGTGTGGATCGCCCGCGCCAGCGCGTGCGGGACGTCCTGGGCGCACGGCGGCTCGTAGCTCCACTTCACCAGCGGGTGGGGCATCCGCACCGCATCCCGGTTGGTGAGGTTGGCCTGGAGGGTCATCAGCGAGCGGTACTGCTGGCCCGCGCTCACCACCACCGGGGACTTGTTCGCCTGCGCGTTGAAGATCGCCCCCATCCCGTTGCCCAGCCCCGGGGCCGTGTGCAGGTTCACCAGCGCCGGGCGCCCGCTCGCCTGGGCGTACCCGTCCGCCATCCCCACCGCCACCGCCTCCTGCAGGCCCAGCACGTAGCGGAAGTCCTCCGGGAACGAGCTCAGCATCGGCAGCTCCGTGGAGCCCGGGTTGCCGAACAGCGTGGTCATCCCCCGCTCCCGCAGCAGCTCCATTGTCGCCTCGCGCACCGTCCTCATCGCCCGGGAACCGTATCCGAGCGGAGGTCTGCGCGTTGGCTGGCGGCGGGGAGCCTGGCCGCGGCTCGTGTGGGACTGGCGGGGCTGGGTTCTGTGTGGGACTGGCTGGGTTGGTGTGGGACTGGCGGGGCTCGGCTGCGTCGAGGAGCGGAGCTGGCGGTGCCCGTCAGTTGTAGCTAGTGTCGTTGTGGGGGTGGTGGCTGACGTCCCCACCGGCGGCGCTGTAGAGCAGCAGGATCTCCGCCTGCTCGAACGTGTCGGCCACGATCAGACGCCGGTCGAGGCCGGTGAGCCTGATCACGCGCAGCACCTCCTCGGTGGGGTTCGCCAGCACCATCCCGCCCCGCTGGCAGGCGGGCTCGAGCTGCAGGCTGAGGATCGCGGCCAGTCCGCTGGAGCTCATGAATTCGGCGCCCGTGAGGTCCATGATCAGGCCCCGCGCCCGCCGTCGCCTGCACGCCGCGGCGATCCGCACCTGCATCGAGAACGCCCCCGCGTAGTCGATCTCCCCGGAGACGATCGCCCGCAGAGGCGTCCCCTCGCCACCCTCGAACTCCACGTGCAACGGCGAGGGGGGCGCGGGCGGATGCGCGTTGACGACCGGCCGCTGCAAGTTCCCATTCAACCTTCCCATGCGGTCCCTCCCCTGTTTGGCTGTAGCGAACATGTGCAAAAGTAAGACGCCACTGGAAAGAAGACCCGGCCGCCTGTGCTCACTCACGCGGATCGACAAAGGAACGATCCGCCACCCCCAGGCCAACCACATCGAAAGCCCAGCTAGCCTGTTCTCGTGTTTGTGACAGTCCGATGACGCTGCTCCGGCCTGCCATCCATCGATCCGCGATCACGGGGCTCCTGCTGGCCGCCCTCGTGATGCTCCTTTGCGCCTCGGAGGCCATCGCCGGGAATGCCGCCGCGCCCAGACATAGAGCGTCAGGGGCCCATGCGGCGTCCGCCAGGCACTTCCCACCGCAGGCTCCACAGAACG
>DATMPY010000060.1:0-5834 GCA_035566955.1 Solirubrobacteraceae bacterium
GACCATCGTTTGCACGCCGCGCTCGAAGTCGGCGCCGATGCGGTCCATCTTGTTGATGTAGGCGATGCGCGGTACGTGGTACTTGTCGGCCTGGCGCCACACGGTCTCGGATTGGGGCTCCACACCTGCGACCGAGTCAAACAGCGCGATCGCCCCGTCGAGCACGCGCAGCGAGCGCTCCACCTCGACCGTGAAGTCGACGTGGCCGGGTGTGTCGATGATGTTGATGCGGTTGCCCTTCCACTCCGCGGTGGTGGCGGCGGACGTGATGGTGATGCCGCGCTCCTGCTCCTGCTCCATCCAGTCCATCGTCGCGGCGCGGATCGCCTGCTTGAGGCGGTCCTCCGGAACCTCGGCCTCCTCGAGGATCGCTTCCAGCACCGCGTCGTCGTAGTGCGAGACCTCCTCGAGCAGGTGTTCGCGCGCGGCCGCGGCCGCTTCGGCGAGCTCCTCGGGGATCTCGGTGAGCTCCTGTTCGGTGCCGAGCTCGTCGCGGTAGAGCACGGCTTTCATGCTCACGAGGTCGACGACGCCGCGGAACTCGGCCTCGGCGCCGATCGGCAGCTGGATCGGCACGGGGTGCGCGCCGAGGCGGTCGACCATCGTTTGCACGCCGCGCTCGAAGTCGGCGCCGATGCGGTCCATCTTGTTGATGTAGGCGATGCGCGGCACGTGGTACTTGTCGGCCTGGCGCCACACGGTCTCGGATTGGGGCTCCACGCCCGCGACCGAGTCAAACAGCGCGATCGCCCCGTCGAGCACGCGCAGGGAGCGCTCCACCTCGACCGTGAAGTCCACGTGCCCGGGGGTGTCGATGATGTTGATGCGGTTGCCCTTCCACTCCGCGGTAGTGGCGGCGGAGGTGATCGTGATGCCCCGCTCCTGCTCTTGTTCCATCCAGTCCATCGTGGCGGCGCCGTCGTGGACCTCGCCGATCTTGTAGGTGCGCCCCGTGTAGTAGAGGATGCGCTCGGTCGTGGTCGTCTTACCCGCGTCGATGTGGGCCATGATCCCGATGTTGCGGGTGTTCTGGAGTGTGAACTTACGTGGCATGGGGAGAGTGTTTGTCGTGGAGACCGTGCTCGGGTTTGGTCAGCTGTGATCGCTGCGGTGCTCGGGTCTTGGCAAAACGGGTCGGGGCAAAAAAATTGGGCCCCCTGGGCCCACGCGCGCTGCTCGCCAGAGGCCGGTTCGCGTCGCTATGTGCTCAGGGTCTTCATGTTGGCTTCGCGCCCCACGGCTCGCACTGCTCGCACCACTACGCCGTCCGCCGAGCGGGGGCCGACTATAGCAGAGGCTTGGCCATCGGCTGCCCACCCCGATCGCCTCGCAATCGCGGCGCGGGCGCCTCTCCGCACAGCCTCTCAGAGCGGATGGGGGAGACCGGGTCGCTTGGGTCGGTGGGGACCGAATCGCTCGCCCCGTCCTGGACCAAGTCGCTAGCCCCGCCCTCGAACACCGCCCGCAGGCGCGTGAGCACCCGCGTGGCGGCCCGCAGCTCCTCGGCGTCCACGTCCGCCAGCGCCTGCTCCCAGCGACCCTGCCATTTCTCCCGCTTGGCCTCGATCGCCTGGCGACCGTGGGGTGTCAGGCGCGAGACCACCACCCGCTTGTCGCGCTCCTGGCGCGCGCGCTCCACGTGGCCCGCCCGGGCGAGGTGCTCGAGCATCTGCGTCACCGTCGCCGGGGTCAGCTGCGCCGCCACCGCCAGCTCGCCCGCCGACAGCTCCCCGTGCTCCTCCAGCTCGAACAGCAGCTCGCACTGCGCATGGCTCAGCTCCGTACCCCCCAGGTGGGTGTCGCGCCCGCGCAGGCGGTTGAGGCTGCGAAACACACCGCGGAAGGCCCTGCCCAACTCCACGAGCTCCGCTGCCCACTCCTCCTGAGAGACCCTCGCCGAGACCGCCATGTGTGCTCCCCGGTCAGACCCCCACCGGCTCCGCGACCCGCTCGGACGAGGAGGTCCCCGCCACCGTCGCGGCCTCGCCGTCGCCCTCGACGTCTGAAGCGCCCGCGCGCGGGCGCTCCGCGCGCAGCAGCACCGTGCACGGGATCAGCGTCAGCGCCGCGATCCCCAGCGCCCACCAGTAGGCCGTGTCGAACGCGCTGGCCCGCGCCGCCGGGCTGAGCGCATCCACGCCCGCGCGCTGCAGGACCACCGCGAGCACCGCCGTGCCGATCGCCCCGCCCGTGCGCTGCAGCACCGTCAGCTGGGGCGTCGCGTCGGAGACCTGCTCGGGGCGCATCGACGCGAACGCCGCCGTCATCGCCGGCATGAAGCACAGCCCGATGCTGAGGCCGCGCACCACCAGCACCCCCGAGATCGCCACGATCGACGTGTGCGGCCCCACGAACGCGAGCGGGATCGTGCTGAGGCACAGGACCGAGACCCCCGTGAGCGCCACCCGCCCGCCGCCGAAGCGTTCGGTCAGACGGCTCGCCAGCGGCATCGCCACCAGCGCCCCGATCCCCTGCGGTCCGGTGAGCAGCCCCGTGCTGATCACGTCCTCCCCGCGCACCGCCTGGTAGTAGTACGGCACCAGGATCATCGCCCCGAACAGCGCCCCCCCCAGGCCGAAGTTCACGAACGCCGCCCCCGCGAACACCCGGTTGGCGTACATGCGGATGTCGAGCAGTGGACGCTCCACCCGCAGCGCGTGCACGCAGAAGAGCACGATCATCGCCAGCCCCACGACCGACGGCACGATCACTTCGCCCGAGCCCGCTGCCGCGCCCGAGCCGAGCTGGCTGATGCCGTAGATGAGCGCCGCGAACCCCACCGGCAGCAGCGCCAGGCCCACCACGTCCAGCCGTTCAGACTCCCCGGGCTCCGTGCGGGGCAGCATCCGCCAGCCGAGCGTGAACGCGATCGCCCCGATCGGGACGTTCACGAAGAAGATCCACGACCAGTGCAGGTTCTGCAGGATCAGACCCCCCACCACGGGGCCCAAGATCGGGGCGAGCATCGCCGGCATCGAGACGATCCCCATCACCTTGCCCATCTGCTGGGGGCCCGCCACCTGGGCCATGATCATCATCGCCACCGGCATGATCATCCCCCCGCCCGCGCCCTGCAGCACGCGGAACACCACCAGCGAGGTGATCGAGCTCGCCAGGCCGCACAGCGCCGAGCCCATCGTGAACAGCACCAGCGAGACCATGTAGACCTGCTTGGCCCCGAAGCGCCGCGCCGCCCAGCCCGTCACCGGGATCACCGCCGCCAGCGAGAGCAGATAGCCCGTGATCACCCACTGCACCTGCGAGAGCGGGCTGTGCAGATCCTTCGAGAGCGTGTCCAGCGCCACGTTGACGATCGTCGTGTCGAGGATCGACATGATCATCCCCAGGATCACCACCCCACACACCACCCACACATGGCGCGGGATGTGGCCCGCCTCGTAGCTCATCCGGGCTTCCCGGGGCTGGGCTTCCTGGGGCTGTGTCGATCGCTGCGCGGACATTCGGTACCTAAACTTTAGGTACCGAAGTGTTGCTTTTCAAGGGCTCCGAGAGAAAACCGTCTCCACCGAGCTTACGACGCCGTGGGAGGAGGCCCGGGAGGGCGTGGAGATGAACATATATTTTTCAGTTGCTGTCTGACTATTGTTGTACGCAACTTTTATTTTTATATATTGTCCTCCAGGGACCTCGCCCGCGATCAGCCTCGTCTCGGCATTGTGCATCGGGTCATCGCAACGCGACCCATCCCGGTCCCGGAGGGACCTAATCCAAATTCAAAATCCCCTCTTAGGTGCTTCAGCCGTGAGCGGGCCGAGGACCAAGCGAGGCAAGGACGCAGTGAGGGAAGTGTGCTAAGCACACGACCGATCGAGGACGCAGACCGATCGGAGATCGGCCAGCGCCGGTCCTCGGCCCGCTCACCAGCGGTAGTGCGCGAAGGCCTTGTTTGCCTGCGCCATGCGGTAGATGTCGTCCTTGCGCTTGTACGCCCCCCCCTGCTGGGAGAGCGCGTCCAGCAGCTCGTGCGCCAGACGCTGCGCCATCGTCTTCTCGCGGCGCTGGCGCGCGAACTCCACCAGCCACCGCACCGCCAGCGTGCGCGCCCGCGCCGCCGGCACCTCCACCGGGACCTGGTACGTCGCGCCTCCCACCCGCCGCGAGCGCACCTCCAAATTTGGCGTCAGCGCCTTGACCGACGCTTCCAGCGTCTCGATCGGGTCTTTGTCGCTGCGCTCCCCCAGCACCGCCAGCGCGTCGTACACGATCCGCTCCGCCACCGACTTCTTGCCGTCCAGCATCACCTTGTTGATCACCTGCTGGACCAGCTTCGAGCGGTGGATCGAGTCCGGCTCCACCGGACGTATGTGGGCGGCCGCGCGGCGGGGCATCAGCGGTTTCCCCCCTGGACGCGGTGCAGCAGAGCGCGGGCCCTGCGGAGGGGGAGGTATGGCATCGCGCGGCTGGTCATCTACTTTTTCTTGACGCCGTACTGCGAGCGCGCCTTCTTGCGGTCATTCACACCCGCCGCGTCCAGGGTGCCCCGCACCACCTTGTAACGCACCCCCGGAAGATCCTTCACCCGGCCCCCCCGCACCAGCACCACCGAGTGCTCCTGCAGGTTGTGGCCCTCCCCCGGGATGTACGCCGTCACTTCGATCGACCCCGAGATCCGCACCCGCGCCACCTTGCGCAGGGCGGAGTTAGGCTTCTTCGGGGTCGTCGTATACACCCGCGTGCACACCCCCCGCCGCTGCGGAGCGGCCACCTTCTTCTTGCGGCCCTTCCCCGACTTCAAGCCCGGGGTGGCCAGCTTCTTCTTTGGGGCCTCGCGGCCCTTGCGCACTAGCTGAGAGGTAGTCGGCATATTCGGCCCGGGATGGTAGCAGCGACAGGCACCCAGTTGCGGACGGGCCGACCCCTTGCCCTCAGCAGGCCGACGCGGGGGGGAGACCATGCCGCCCCAGGCAGGCGACGCCGTGGACAAGCCTCGACGCCGTGGACACCTCGACGCCGTGGACAAGCCTCGACGCCGTGGACAAGCCTCGCGCAGGTACGGAAGCAGAAGGAAAGGTGGGCCCTACGCCGCCGCGGAGGCCGAGGCCACGCCCGCCGAGCGCACCGGCGCCGGCATCAGCGCCGCCGCCACCACCACCAGCACGAACGCCAACGCCTCGCACACGATCCCCACCACGCTGCCCGCCATCGGGTCCCCGAACACCACGATCCCCCCCGCGATCCCCGCGATGTTCGCCGCCGTCCCCGTCACCGCGATCACCGGCACCGCTTCCCCCGTCTGCAGGCCCCGCGCCGACGCGTAGAACGCCACGATCGACGCCGCCACCGCCACCGCCAGCCACGGGCTCAGCAGCACCCCCAGCACCCCGTGCGCTCCCACGATCCCCGTCAGCGCCTTGATCGCCGTGTCCGACACCCCGAACAGGATTCCCGCCGCCGCCCCCAGCATCATCCCGTGGTGCTCCGCCGGGCCTCCCATCCTGGGGCCCATGATCAACAGGCCCCCCAGTCCGAACAGGCCCGCCTCGAAGGAGATCATCGCCGCGTCCGAGAACCGCGAGTCCGCCCCGTGCATCGCCGGCAGCGTCAGCCCCAGCAGCACCAGGCCCCCCGCCATCAGCCACAGCCCCGCCCACTGCCGCGGGCCCACCTTGAAGCCAAACATTCTGTCCGCCATCACCGCGATCAGCACCACCCCACCCGCCAGCGCCACCTGCACCACCGACATCGGCGCCAGCGCCAACGCCGCCACATGCAGGCTCCACGACGCCGCCGCCACCAGCATCCCCACCGTGAACCACTTCGACGAGAACAGCGCCCGCGCCGAGCGCAGCGGGTGGCGCACCGTCACCGCCGCC
>DATMPY010000061.1:0-42071 GCA_035566955.1 Solirubrobacteraceae bacterium
CCAGCTGCCGCGGCTTCCCCAGGGCTCCGCGGTGTGCGTCGCCGGCCTCGTGATCGCCCGCCAGCGGCCCGGGACCGCCGGGGGTACGATGTTCCTGCTGTTCGAGGACGAGTGGGGGCACGTCAACCTGATCGTCCCCCGCGCCGTGTACGAGCGCCACCGTCCCCTCGCCCGCGCCGAGCCCCTGCTGCTCGCCCGCGGGCGCCTGGAGCGCACCGCGGTCGAGCGCGTCACAGGCATCGAGGAGGTTCCCCCAGTCGTCAACGTGATCGTGCACGAGCTCGCCGCCCTGGAGCGCTTTCTGGCCCCGGCCGCCGGGGAGGAGGCGGACGCCGGGGCGAGCGTGCACCGTCTGCCCAGCGCCGAGGTGGGCGCCAACATGCGCGCCGTCGCTCCGCCCGTGCAGAGCTTCGCGGCGGGGCGGCGGCGGTAGGCCGCAGCGGTAGGCGGGTTGCAATTGGGCGGCCGGCGGGGAGAGCTGGCGGCTGCGGCGGCTGCGGCGGTGATGCCCACTTGGGGTACGCTCCCCAGCGTGAACTACCGCAAGCTCGGCTCCAGCCCCCTGGAGGTCTCGGAGATCAGCCTTGGCTCGTGGCTGACCTACTCGGGCGGGGTGGCCCGCGAACAGGCCGAGGCCTGTGTGCGGGCGGCGTTCGAAGTGGGAATCAACTTCATCGACACCGCCAACGTCTACGGGCAGGGGGCCTCGGAGACGCTGCTCGGGGAGGTGCTGTCCGGGTACGAGCGCTCCTCGTATGTGCTTGCGACGAAGGTCTACTTCCCCATGTCCGACAGTGACCACGGGCTCTCCGCGGCGCAGATCCACAAGCAGATCGACGCCTCCCTCGCGCGTCTGCGCACCGATCACGTGGACCTCTACCAGTGCCACCGCTACGACGAGCAGACGCCCCTGGAGGAGACGATGGCCGCGCTCGCCGAAGTGGTGGAGGCCGGCAAGGCGCGCCACATCGGCTTCAGCGAGTGGCCCGTGCAGCGGATCGCCGAGTCGCTCGCCCTGCCCGGAGTGGCCCGCTGGGTCTCGAGCCAGCCCCAGTACTCGATTATCTGGCGCGCCCCGGAGGCCGAGGTGATTCCGCTCTGCGAACGCGAGGGGATCTCCCAGATCGTGTGGTCGCCACTGGCCCAGGGCGTGCTCACCGGCAAGTACCAGCCCGGGCAGGCGCTCCCCACAGACTCCCGCGCCGCCAGCGAGAGCATGAGCGGCTTCATCGACCGCCTGCTCGACGACCGCGTGCTCGAGGCCGTCCAGCGTCTCGCGCCCGTCGCCGAGGGCGCGGGGCTCACGATGGCCGAGCTCGCGCTCGCCTGGGTGCTGCGTCAGCCCAACGTCGCCTCCGCGATCGTCGGCGCCAGCCGGCCCGAGCAGGTCCACGCCAACGCCGCCGCCTCAGGTATCACGCTCGACGCCCAGACCCTCGCCGCGGTGGACGAGGCCATGGGCGCCGTTGTGGTTCGATGACGCGATCCCGGCGAACAGCTCGTCGGCGACCTCGACCGGGTCTGCTTCACATGGCCTTCACATTGGCCGGGTCTTGCTCGCTCTCGCGTCAATCGCCGACGGAGCGCTCAGCGCGGCTGCACGACCAGCGCCTGCGTGGCGAGCCCTAGCGGCCCGCGCTCGTCGTGCAGGACGCTCTCCGCCCAGGCGATCCCGCCGGGACGCAGCAGGGTGCGGGAGTCGAGGCCGATCCACTCGCCTTCGGGGCGGCGATCCAACGTCACGGCGAGATCGGCGTTGATGAACACGTACTCCTCGAACGGCAGGACCGCGCTCACGCCGTTGCCGAAGTCGGCCGCCGCCATCACACGCACGAGCGGGCTGGGGATCTCGTCGGGGAGCACGGGGCGACAGAGTCGCATCCACACGGCGGCCGAGCCGACGGGGGCGTGGCCGCTGGAGACTCCCACCTCGGGGAGCTGTCCCTTCAGCGGGCGACCGTGCAGAAAACGCATTTCCATGGCGGTCGCCGCGAAGCTCCGGCGCTCCAGGTCGTCCAGGGCGAAGCGCACCGGGTGCGCCTCCTCGGGACCGGGCAGCGCGGGGCTCTCGTGCTGCTCCACCACCTGCGCGGCGAGCGCGGGCAGCTCCGCGGGAGCGGGCAGGATGCGCAGCGCGTGGGCGCGGCAGACGAGTTCCTGCTGCTCGCCGGCCCTACCGCCATCGCCCGCCGGCGCTGGTGCCAGCAGTTCCGCCTCCAGCTCCTGCACGCGCCGACCGGGACGCAGGACGCGTGTTCGCAACGTGAGCGGAGCCATCGGGATCGGCCGCAGGAACGAGAAGGAGATCCGCGCAAACGGCAGGTCTGTCTCCGGCTGCATCCGCTCGAACGCCGCCGCGATCAGCGTTGCCGGCGCCCCCCCGTGCAGCGCTCGGGGATCCCACGGTCCGCGGGCGTGCTCGGTCGGCACGAACCGCCCCTCCCCGTCGGGGAGGAAGACGCTTGCGGGATCCGCGCTCACTGCGGCAGCCGCGCGACGAACTCGGCCAGCTTGCGCGGGTCGCGCAGCGGGGCGCCGTGCCCGAAGCAGGCGAGTGCCGGCTCCAGCGCGGCGAGGCGCCGCGCGGACTCGCGGTTGCGGGCGGGGTCGGGGGTGAAGACGTCGGGGGGCAGGTGCAGGCCGGGGACGCCGGTGATGAAGTGCATGTTGCCGAGCACGTCGCCGACGATCAGCACGCGATCGGACTCGCGCCAGAAGGACACATGCCCGACGGAGTGCCCGGGGGTCTCGAGCACGGTGAAGCCCGCGACCTCGTCGCCCTCATGCAGAGCGCGGGCCACGGGATGGGGGGGCCCGGTCCAGAAGCGCTCCTGCACGCGGTTGAGCCAGCCGGGGGCCTTGGGGTTTTTGATCGCCCCGGGGGTCTCCATGGCGGGCACGTCGCCCTGGCCGCACCACAGCGGCAGGCCAAAGCGCTCGCAGATCGCGTGACTGGAGCCCTGGTGGTCGGGGTGGGCGTGGGTGAGCGCGTGCGCGCTCAGCGTGCGCCCCTCGATCTGGCGCGCGATCCGCCGCTCGGCCTGGCGGGTGCCGGCGTCGATCAGCACGTCCCCGACGAGGTACACGTTGATCGCGTTCGGCGGAAAGCCGCCCAGCTGGTGGAGGTTCTCGGCGAGCTGCCTCATCGTGCGATCCTATCCGCCGCCGTCACCGGCGCGACTGCTCCCAGGAGAAGCCACGCACCGCGAAGTACAGCCCGAACGCCCCCCACAGCGCGATCACGGCGAGCGCGTCGAGGTTGGCGGTGAGGTTCGAGCCGGTGACCATCGCGCCGGAGAGCCCGTCGATCAGCGGCTTCAGGGGCAGCGCTTCGGCGATCGTGCGCACGAAGCCAGGGACGCTGGAGGAGTCGAAGGCGTAGAAGGAGATCGCGACGACGGGCAGGAACACGGCGTTGACGTAGGCGGCGGTGGACTCGAAGTTGGGGATCGCGTGCGCGAAGGCGACGCCCAGGGCGGCGAAGCAGACGACCCCGGCGAGCACGAACACGACCAGTGAGCCCCAGTAGACGGGCCAGCCGATCCCAAAGAGGGCCCGCCCGGCGAGCACGACGATGGCGATCTGCATGGCGGTGTTGGTGACCGCGTTGGCGGCCACGCCGCCGAAGTAGGAGATCGTGGGCAGCGGGGCGCCGCGGATGCGCTTGAGCACCCCGCGCTCGCGCAGGAACACGATGTTGTAGGCCAGCGCGGTGAACGTGGTTGACATAACGCTCATACCGGCGATCATCGGCACGAGCCGATCGAGCTGGTGCTGGTTGCCGCTGAGCGCCGCCCCGGCGCCGGCGAGAAAGAGCAGCGGCAGCAGGAAGTTGAAGAACGCGGCGCTCGGGTTGCGCCAGAACATGCGCCGCTCCAGGCGGTACTGGCGCCAGGAGAGCGCGATGGCCTCAGACATCGGCGGTCAGCTCCAGGTAGACGTCCTCCAGGGAGGGCCGCCCGACGGTGAGCTCCTCCAGTTGCTCGCCGCGTGCAAGCGCCTCGGCGGTTAGCGTGTGCAGCAGCCCGGTGGGGTCGTCGGTCTCGTGCTCGACGAGCTCGCCGCCGGCGCCGCGGTAGGCGACGTGGTAGTGGGAGGCCCCGGGTGGGTGGGTTCCGGATGGGTGGGTTATCAATTCCCGCGGGGGACCGATCGCCAGCACGCGCCCGTCCTTGACGATCGCCACGCGATCAGCGAGCACCTGGGCCTCGTCGAGATAGTGGGTGGTCAGGAGGATCGTCTTGCCGAGCGCGCGCAGCGAGCGGATGGTCTCCCACGCGGCGCGGCGCGCCTCGGGGTCGAAGCCGGTGGTGGGCTCGTCGAGGAAGATCAGTTCGGGGTCCCCGACGAGCGCGAGCGCGAAGTCCAGCCGCCGCAGCTGCCCGCCGGAGAGCTTGCGGCTGCGCTCGTCGGCCTTCTCCTGCAGACCGGCGAGCACCAGCACCTCCTCGACGTCGCGCGGGTGGGGGTAGAAGCTCGCCCAGTGCCTGAGCGCCTCGCGCGGGGTGATGTGGCTGTAGATGCCGCCGGACTGCAGCACGATCCCGATCCGCCGGCGTAGCTCGATCGAGCGGCCGGCGGGGTCATACCCGAGCACCGAGACCTCCCCACCGCTGCGCGCGCGGTAGCCCTCGAGGATCTCGACGGTCGTGGTCTTGCCTGCGCCGTTGGGCCCAAGCAGCCCGAACACCTCCCCCCGCCGCACGGCGATGTCGATCCCGCGCACGGCCTCGTACTCGCCGTAGCGCTTGCGCAGGTCATGCACCTCGATCGCGGGGCTGTCGCTCACGATCGAATCATCGCAGGAGGCCTGTGAGCCTGGGCGCCTCTCGTTCGACTAGCCGCCGCTTCCAACTAGCAGCGTACGAACCGGGTACTGGGCGATGGCGGCGTCCGCTGTCAGGATCTGCACGTCGAGCAGCCCGGCCTGCGCGACGAGCAGCCGGTCGAACAGGTCGCCGTGCAGCGGCGGTAGTGCGGCGACCGCGAGCGCGTGGCCATGCTCGATCGGCACTCCGACAGCGTCGATCGCGCGCATCCGGCTTGGCACGTAGCGCTGCGGCGGTTCCGGGAGCGGCAGTCGCCCGAGCGCATACTTGATCGCGATCTCCCAGGAGCTGACGGCGGAGACAAGCCGCTCGGTGTGAGGATCTTCGAGCAGCGAGAGGTGCTCGCCGAGGCGCTTGCGCTTGGTGTGCAGCCAGAGGAAGATATGGGTGTCGAGGAGAACCTTCACCGCTCGAATTCGGCGAGCAGCTCGTCGGGTAGCGGATCGTCGAAGTCCTCGGGTACGACGAAGCGCCCTTCGTCGATCCCGAATCGCAGCGGCGTTGGCTCTGGCGGAGGGCCAAGGCTGGCAACCGCCTCGCCGCGGCGTGTGATCACGACCTCCTCGCCGGCGGCCACGTCCTGGATCAGCCGCGAGAGGTGTGTCTTGGCCTCGTGGACCCCAACGGACTTAGTCATGGGACTTAGTCTATCACTGGTGGTGTCGTATGATCTGCGGTCAGAGCGCATTCGCAAGCGAGCGGCGGATGTCGGATACCTTGCGGTAGAGCCGGAGGGGGTTCTCGGGAGTATCGATGAAGCCACGATGACGGTAGAACGCGGCGGCACGATCGTTGATGGCATCGACCACCACGAGCCGCGCGGCGACCGTGTCGCTGGCATCCACGGCGAGTCGCAGCGCCTCGCCGAGCAGGCGGCTGCCAAGACGGGCGCCCTGATAGCGACGGTCGACGGCGAGCCGCGCGATCAGGATCGTGGGGATCGGGTGTCGGGGCATCCCGCGGGCGTGACGCTTGGGCGCCTCCTCACGGCGCATCGACCCGGTGGTCAGGCTCACATAGCCCGCGACGGCTCCGCCTTCGAGGGCGAGGTAGGTGCGGGTGAGATCGGCGCGGTGGCTCGCGAGCGCGTGATCGCGGAGCCATGCGTTGAGCGCCCGATCGCCGCAATCGAAGCCTGTGAGCTCGTGATCGGCGGTGAGCCGGACGAGCCGTGCGTCGCTGCTCACTCGCGCGCGAGGCGTGGCAGCTCGAACAACTCCCGCAGTTCCGGCACCACCTCGCCAGGCGCGTCGAGTGCGGCGGCGAACTGCTCGAAGATGCGATCGCTCATCACAAGGTGGCGGCGCTCGTCCAGCAGCTCACGTGCACGCTCCTGCGCGGCTTCGAGCAGGAACCCCGTCACGGTCTGCCCGCTGAGGGCAGCGGCCTGGCGGATCACGGTGTCCTGCTCGTCGGTAACGCGCACGTCGATGCGGCGGGAGCGGGGGTTGGCTGTCGTTGGCATTGCTCTTCTCAAGGAGCGTACCACGTCCTGACGGCGTACACACGAATTCTGGGTGCAAGGAGGTGCTTTTGGCGGGCGTTCCCCGCCGTCACCGTGATCCCGAGTCGGCGGGGACGCCAGCTGCTTATTTGCGCCCCTCCACGGACCTCATTGTTGTATCATGCTACAACAATGCTGACAGTCCCCCAGGCAGCCAGGCGCACGGGCCGAAACCCGGAGACGATCCGCCGCTGGATCCGCGAGGGCAAGCTGCGCGCGAGCAAGGTCGGCACCCAGCACGTGATCGAGGAGGAGGATCTCGAGGCGATGCGGCCCGGCCCGTACCCGGACATGCTGCCGGTACCGAAGGAGTGGGGCTGGGAGAAGACACGCTGGGGTACGCCGATGCCAAATGTGGCGGCCTTGATCAGGGAATCGCGGGAAAGTCACTGAGAAAAGGTGCTGGTGGTCGATGCCAGCCTGCTCGTCGAGTGGTGTACCGCACCCGGCGAGGATCCATTCGGGACGCTTGTCGCAGACGATCTCTGTGCGCCGCCGCTGATGTGGTCGGAGGCGCGCTCGGCGCTGCACGAGCTCTCATGGCGCGGCCACCTGGGCGTCGACCAGGCCGCCGAGGCTCGCGTTCGCCTGGAGAACGCCGACGTCGAGCAGAAGCGTCCCCCCGGTCTCGCCGACGAGGCGTGGCGGATCGCCGACGAGTTGGGTTGGGCGAAAACGTACGACGCGGAGTACGTGGCGCTCGCCTCGCTGCTGGGCTGCCGCCTGGTGACCGTCGACGCTCGCCTGCGCCGCGGCGCGGACAGGCTTGGCTTCGTGCTCGGGCCGACGGAGCTCTGAGCGGACAGCATCGCCGCGGCGGGCGGCCGCGGAGACCGCCTGCGCACCGGGGGACTTGACAACACCGTCGAGGGTGTCTATAGTGGCCTCGTCATGTGCACCACGACTGTGAGCGCTGGCGAGTTTCATACATAGAGGATCGGGTTAGGGTCCGGCCGCCCTGTGGCCGGCCTTTCAAAAGAAGCGCCAGGGTCTGCTTGGGAGAGGGACTGGGTCTCGGATCGATGAGGGAGTTGTTTTCCGCGTGAGCTCGAGAGGGATTATCGTGACAGGAGTTCCTGGCACCCGCCAAGGTGGCGTACCTAGATGCGTCAGCAGCCTGACGCATCTCTCTCTCTCTCTCTCTCTCTTGCCCTAGGGGGCTAGATCCAGATTTGCCCCGGCGGGCGCCTCGGCGCCTTGGGACAAAGGCCTCAAGAGAGGCTTTGACCTCTCGCGCCTCGGGCGCGCTTTCACCTCTTCGTTCCGCCGCCGCGGGCTGTGCGCCCGTGGCGGTCTTGTGCTGCCCGGGTGCGGGTGGATTTCGTGTGGATTCCTTCTGGGAGGGGATGGTTCGATGATCGCTCGCCGGTCGCTGTTAAGAGTGGTTTCACTGTGCGCCGTGGTCGGCGGGCTGCTGTTCGTGTGGAGCGCTCCGGCGCCGGCGCAGAGGATGCACGAATTCAGCAAATCGTTCGGGGGCGAGGGCTCTGGCGAAGGGCAGCTCCTGCGGCCGGGGGCGCTGGCGGTGAACGAAGAAACTGGCGATGTGTATGTGATCGACCGGGGCAACGGGCGCGTGGAGATCTTCAGCTCGACGGGGGCGTATGTCGGTCAGTTTAACGGCAGCACGACCGGGGCGTTCTCGTGGCCCGTCAACTCTGGAAAAGAGCAACCCGAAGGCCTGATCGCGGTCGACAATTCGACGAATCCCTCGGATCCATCCAAAGGGGACGTGTACGTTGTGGACGAGGGCAAAGCGGTGATCGGGGGCCATGAAGTGTCCGATGACGAAGTGGTCGACAAGTTCAGCGCGAGCGGCGTGTATATCGGGCAGGTGACTCCTCCTGAACCAGTGGCCGGGGTGAAATCCGAAGTTATAAGTGTCGCGGTCGACCGCAATGGCGGGCTCTGGGTGGGACAAGAGATTTTCGAAAGTACGATCCAGCGGTTCAATGACGCCGCGCCCGTCAATGAATACGAATCCTTTCTAACTCCGCACTTCCCGACAGAGGAAGGCATTAACCCACCCGTGTTCGGGACCATCGGTTTCGCGCTGGACTCGGAAGACAACCTATACATCGGAGTGAGGCGCGAATTCTTCAACAAATTCACGGTTCCGATTGAGTTGTCCAAGACAGGTGAAGCGCTGGTCGAAAAGTTAGACGATGAAGAAACGACCGGTCTCGCTGTCGACGAGTCGGGCGGCGATGTGTATGTCGATCACGAAAGGAGCGTCGCGGCGTACACCCCCTCGGAGACTCTGATCGAGCGGTTCGGGTCTGCGCAAATGGAAGCGAGCCAAGGGATCGCGGTGAATTCGGCGACCGGGACAGTGTACACCTCGAACGCCGCCAGTCAGGAAATCGACGTGTTCCAGGCGTTCGTCGTCCCCGACATCAGCAACGGCTCGGCGTCCAACCTTGCGGAAACGTCGGCGACGGTCAGCGGGGAGGTCAACCCGGATGGGCTGCCGGTCACTTCGTGCGTGTTCGAATACGGCACGACGACTGCCTATGGTCAGACCGTGGAATGCTCTCCCTCCAGCCCGTCTGGCGGCAGCCCGGTCGCGGTCAGCGCAGAACTGAAAGGCCTGGAACGGTTGACCGAGTACCACTTCCGGTTGAGGGTCGCCAACGCGAACGGCGTGAACGCGGGGCAGGATCATACGTTCGTGACCCCTGCGCCGGTCGCGCTCTCCGAAGAGGCTGTCTCCGATGTATCCTCGACGAGCGCGCTGTTCAGCGTGCAGGTGAGCCCGGGGGGCGCGGATACGACGTACAGCTTCGAATACGGCCCGAGCGTATCCTACGGCGCGAGCGTTCCGCTCTCGGGAGGGGATCTGGGTTCTGGCGCGAGCAGCGAGCCGGTGTCTGCTCGCGCGGAGGGCCTGCTGGGGGAAACGACGTATCACGTGCGTGTCGTCGCGAGCAATCTGCTCGGGACGGTATATGGGCCGGATGAGACGTTCACGACGCAGGCAGTTGGTGGCGCGTTCGCGCTGCCCGATGGCCGGGCGTGGGAACTGGTCTCGCCGCCGAACAAGGACGGTGCGCGCGTCTTTCAGATCGGAGAAGGCGACCCCCCTGGTACCGGCGGCATGGTCGCGGCGTCCGCGGGCGGCGAGGCGATCAGCTATACGGCGAGTGGGCCGGTGGGGGTCAACGCGGCGAGCAACTCGGCTCCCTTTGGGAATACGCAGGTGCTCTCCAGGCGCGGCGTGGGTGGCTGGTCCTCGGAAGACATCAGCTCGTCGCACACGGCCGCAAACGAAGGCACGATGCCCGAATATACGTTCTTCTCATCCGCTCTTTCGCGTGCGATCGTAGAACCCTTTGGGACTGCGCTGTACTCACCCGAAGCGACCGCGCAGACGCCGTATGTGCGCGATACTGAAAGCGGGAGTTATCTGCCGCTGTTGACTGCGAGCGATGTGGTGCCGGGAGTGAAATTCGGTGGGCCTCGCTCGCCCGAAAACGCGCAGGTTGTAGCTGTTACCCCGGATCTCTCGCATATACTGCTTAGATCAAGCTTTGCGTTGACCAGCAACGCGGTCAAAGCCGGCTCGAGTGCAGGGCTGGAGAATCTTTATGAGTGGTCGGGAGGACGGTTGCAACTCGTGAACGAGCTCCCCGATCATACTGTGAGCGAAGGTGCCGAGTTTGGAGGTGGGTTGTTTCTTGCCAAAGATACGACGAATGCGTTCTCCAGCGATGGTTCGCGTGTCTTCTTCGATACACAGGAAGATGGTAATCCTCTTTATATGCGTGACACGGTCACCGGGCAGACGGTCGAGGTCGACGCGCCGGTCCCGGGGGTCTCGCCGCCACCTGCGCACAAGGCCGATTTCCAGATCGCCAGTGTCGACGGCTCGAAGGTGTTCTTCCTGGATGAAGAGCCGTTGACGCTCGATTCGAAACTGCCACCGGTTCCAGCCGACGAACATGTGCCTGCTGATCTGTATGTATATGAAGCGGGTACGGGCTCTCTGAGGGATCTGACGGTCGACCGGAACACGGGTGAAAGTGCTGACGTGAAGGAGAAAGTCTTGGGTGGGAGCGAAGATGGGTCGGTCGTGTATTTCGTGGCGGGCGGCAGGCTCGCGGAAGGCGCGCAGTCGGGGCAGGAAAACCTGTATGTGGATACCGAGACCGGCTCGTCGTGGTCCCCGCCGCGGCTTGTCGCTGTCCTCTCCGCAGAAGACGGAAACGACAGGGCCCCTGGAGAAAGACAGTATCTGACGTCCAGGGTCTCGCCGGACGGGCGGTATCTGGCGTTCATGTCGGATCGGAGCCTGACGGGTTACGACAATCGTGACGCGGCCAGCGGGGCGCCGGACGAGGAGGTGTTCCTGTATGACCGGGTGAGCGGCGGGTTGAGGTGCGTTTCGTGCAACCCGACGGGCGCGCGCCCCGACGGAGTCTACGACCACCCCGGGTATGCGGGATACCACATCCTCATCGATTCCTATGGCACGTGGTCGGGTCGCTGGCTGGCTGGTAGCATCCCCGGGTGGACGGAACCGTATAGTGGAGTTGGAATCTCCATTTCCTACCAGTCGCGTGTTCTCTCCGATGCAGGGCGGATGTTCTTCGACAGCGCGGATGCGCTGGTGCCGCAGGCTACGAATGGCCTGGAGGATGTGTACGAGTACGAGCCGCTCGGTGTCGGTGGGTCGAGCGGGTGCACGACGACCGCGCGAACGTATGTCGCGAGCTCGGGGGGCTGTGTGTCGCTGATCTCCTCAGGGGCCTCAAGTGAAGAATCGGAGTTCCTGGATGCGAGCGAAAACGGGAACGACGTGTTCTTTCTCACGCAGGCAAGGCTCGCCAGGCAGGACGTCGACAGCTCCTTCGATGTGTATGACGCGCATGTGTGCCAGGAATCCTCACCGTGTGCAAGTGTGCCGGCCTCACCGCCGTCGTGCTCGAGTGGAGATTCGTGCAAGGCGGCGCCCTCGCCCCAACCGACGGTTTTCGGAGTGCCGTCCAGCGCGACGTTCTCCGGGGCGGGTAACGTTGCGGCGTCTGAACTGGGGAGCTCGGGCGCGCCGAAGCGGGCTGTCAGGAAGAAGAAATCCTCTCGTGGGAAGCGTAAAACGAAACCAAAGAGGCAGGGTAAGAGCAAGGGTATGGGTAAGGGTGGGAGTAAGAGTCTGCGGGCCCGCAGGAGCTTGTCCGCTGGGACGAGGCGTTAGGAGGGTGATGAGGATGAAAAACGGCAAGCTCACTGTTGTGAAGGTTGTTCTCATGCTGGTGCTGGGGTGCGGTGTGGCTGGCGTGGGTGCTGCGCCGGCGTTCGCGGAAGGCGAAATGCCGTGGTGGCATGTGCTGGCGAGCGCCGCGCCGACCAGTCTTCCGCCGGGGGGTACCGCCAAAATTCTGGTCGCGGCGAGCAATCTCGGTGACGGCAAAGCGAACGGCTCGGTTGTGCCGATCACGGTCTCGGACAGGTTGCCGGCGGGGATTGCCGCGATCGGGATCGCGGGCGCGGCGGGGACGGCCGGTCTCTATGGTTCTGGTGAATGCTCGCTTGAAGCGGTGAGCTGTACGTTCAGGCAGGGGATCCCGCCGTATGCGGATGCGGATCTGGAATTGACGGTGCGAGTGCAGCCGGGCGCGCAGTCGGGTGCGGTCAATGAAGCGGTCGTGGAAGGCGGTGGTGCAGCGCGTGCGACGAGCCGCCAGCCGTTCACGGTCGGTGCATCGGCGACCAGGTTTGGTGTGGAATGGTTCGAAGAGACCCCGGAAGGTGTGGGTGGTGTGGTCGATACGCAGGCTGGGTCGCATCCGTTTCAGTTTACGACGACGGTTGATCTCAACGAGAAGCTCGGGGCGGGCGTCGCGGCATCGGCGGCATTGGTGAGGGATCTGCGGTTCGCCCTGCCGGCGGGTCTGGTCGGAAACCCGAACGCAGTCGGGCAATGCACGACCGGGGAGTTCAACATTAAGATTGCACCTGGGTATAACGAATGTCCACTGGATACGGTGGTCGGGGTCGCGAAGGTTACGCTGTTGACCATCTTCTCTCCGAAGCCGCTCGCGATCTCGGTGCCGTTGTTCAACATGGTGCCGGAACCCGGTGAGCCGGCCCGGTTTGGGTTCGAGGTGCTGGGTGTTCCTGTGATATTCGATACCGCGGTGCGTACCGGTGGGGACTATGGCATCGTCGTGACTGTCAACAAGATCTCTCAAGCCACGGAACTGCTTGCGAGTCAAGTTACGTTCTGGGGCGACCCGGGCGATCCGCGCCACAACGGGCAGCGCGGCTGGAACTGCGGATCCATTGGCGAAGTGTTTGGGCACGGCCCGTGCGAACCGCTGATCGAACCAAGCTCTCAGCCGCTGTTGACGCTGCCGACGTCGTGCACGACGCCGTGGGCGCCGACGGTCACCGGGGACTCCTGGCCCGAACCGACAGTGCAGCGCAGCGGGGAATACGCTCTGCACGACCAGTACGGGTACCCGCTCGGTCTGACAGGCTGCAACCGGTTGACGTTCGAACCGTCGATCAGCGTGACGCCGGACGGACAGGCAGGGAGCACCCCGACCGGGTTGACGGTCGCTGTCCATGTCCCGCAGACCGCCGGGCTGAACCCGATGGGGGATGCGCAGGCGACGGTGAGGAATACGACGGTGACGTTGCCTGCGGGTGTCGCGTTGAACCCGGCGGGTGCGGATGGCCTGTCGGCGTGCACCCAGGGCGAGGTCGGCCTGGATACCCCCGAAGAAGTGTCGTGTCCGGAATCCTCGAAGGTCGGCACCGTCGAAATCCATAGTCCGTTGTTGCCGAACCCGCTCGTCGGCGCGGTGTACCTCGCGCAGCAGAACGCGAATCCATTCGGGAGCCTCGTCGCGCTGTACGTCGTGGCGCGGGACCCGGTGTCTGGTGTGTTGGTGAAGCTCGCGGGGGAAGTCAAACCGGATCCGGTGACGGGCCAGCTGGTATCGACGTTCAAGGAAACGCCGCAGCTGCCGTTCGAAAACCTGTATCTGCACTTCTTCGGCGGCTCCCGTGCGCCGTTGGGGACTCCGGCGTTGTGTGGGGGCTATACGTCGGTCGCGTCGATCGAACCGTGGTCGGGTACCGAAGCGATCGATTCCTCCTCGGAATTCAAGATCACGAGCGGCCCGAACGGCGCGCCGTGCTCCAGCCCGCTGCCGTTCCAGCCGAGCTTGACGGCGGGTACGACGAGTATCCAGGCGGGCGGGTTCAGCCCGTTCACGATGACGATGAGCCGCGAAGACGGCCAACAGAACCTCCAGTCGATCCAGCTGAAAATGCCCCCCGGGCTCTTGGGGACGCTCTCCACGGTGAAGCTCTGCGGGGAGCCGCAGGCCGACCAGGGAACGTGCGGACCGGAGAGCCTGATCGGGCACACCACGGTCAGCGTCGGCTTGGGCGGCAACCCCAACAGCGTCACCGGCGGCGAAGTGTTCATCACCGGCCCGTACGGGGGTGCCCCGTATGGGCTGTCGATCGTGAATCCGGCGAAGGCGGGCCCGTTCGACCTCGGGAAGGTGATCGTCCGCGCGAAGATCGAAGTCGACCCGACGACGGCGGCGTTGACGATCACGACGGATCCCTCCGGTCCGTATGCGATCCCGCACATCCTGGACGGGATCCCGTTGGAGATCAAGCACGTGAACGTGAGTATCGACCGGTCCGGGTTCACGTTCAACCCGACGAATTGCAGCCCGCTGGCGATCACGGGCAGTCTCGGCAGCGCCGAAGGGTCCACCTCCGCGTTGTCGGTGCCGTTTCAGATCACCAACTGTGCGGTGCTCGCGTTCAAGCCGAAGCTGACCGCTTCGACGTCGGGGAAGGCGTCGCGGTTGGACGGGGCGAGCCTGACGGTCAAACTGGGCTACCCCGCGGGACCGTATGACGCGAACATCGCCCGCGTCAAAGTGGAACTGCCGAAGGCACTGCCCTCGCGGCTGCCGACGCTTCAGAAGGCGTGCACGGCGGCGACGTTCGAAGCGAATCCAGCGAACTGCCCGGCGGCGTCGATCATCGGCCACGCGACGGCTACCACGCCGGTGCTGCCGGTGCCGTTGACGGGCCCGGCGTACTTCGTCTCGCATGGCGGGGAAGCGTTCCCTAGCCTGGTCATCGTGCTGCAGGGTTACGGCGCGCGGGTCGATCTGGTGGGTTCGACGTTCATCAGCAAAGCGGGGGTGACGAGCAGCACGTTCAAGGCGGTTCCGGATGTGCCAGTGGGGACGTTCGAATTGACGTTGCCGCAGGGCCCGTTCTCGGCGCTCGCGGCGAACGTGAACCTCTGCAAGAGCAGTTTGGCGATGCCGACGGAATTCGTGGGCCAGAACGGCGTGGTGCTGCACCAGAGCACGAAGATCGCGGTCACCGGTTGCGCGAAGGCAAAGAGGGCCATGCATAAGAAGAAGGGCAAGAGCAAGGGGGGCAAGCGGGCCGCGAAGGGTAAGCGGGGGAAGAAGGGGTAGGGATGTGAGCGCGGCGTCTGTGCGCACTAGAGGTGTGGCCTCGCCGCGTGGTAGCGGTGATAGTGGCCACGGGATGGCGCGTGCCGTGGCGGGTGGCGGTATGTCCCGCAATGGTGTGAGCGGCGCCCCGGCGCGTGGCGATGTGGACCGCGGTGGCGGCCGGGGCGGGGTAGCGGACATCCAGCGCATGCGGATGATCGGGGCGCTGACGGAGGTCGCGCGGGAGCGCGGCGCGAGCGGGGTCACGGTGGCGCATGTGGTGGCGCGCTCGGGCGTGTCGCGCCGCACGTTCTACGAGCTGTTCGAGGACCGCGACGATTGCTTCCTCGCGGCGTTCGAGCACGCGGTGGGGCGCGCCGGGCAGCGGGTGCTCCCTGCGTACGAAGCTCCGGGGACGTGGCGGGAGCGGGTCAGGGCCGGCCTTGGGGCGCTGCTGGAGTTCTTGGAGGATGAGCCGGGGCTCGGCGGGCTGTGCATCGTCGACGCGCTAGGTGCGGGCCCCGCGGCGTTGGAGCGCCGCACGCAGGTCGTGAGCGCGCTGATCGATGCGGTCGACGGGAGCCGTAGGGAGATCAAGGGCAGCGCCCGTCCCACGCGGCTGACCGCGGAGGGTGTCGTGGGGGCGGTCGTGGCGGTGCTGTATGCAAGGCTCGCGGGCGGTTCGGCGCCCGGTGGGGGCGCCCCATCGATGGTCGCGCTGCTGGGCCCGCTGATGGGCATGATCGTGCTGCCCTACCAGGGCCAGGCCATCGCGGCGCGCGAGGCGTCCAAGCCGGCGCCGCGGCGGCGCCGCCAGACGGCTCCTCATGGGGACCCGCTGCGCGAGCTCGACATGCGCCTGACGTACCGCACGGTGCGGGTGCTGCTGGCGATCGCGGAGTTGGGTGGGCGGGGGTCCAATCCAAGCAATCGCCAGGTCGCGGATGCCTCCGGGGTCCATGACCAGGGTCAGATCTCGAAGCTGCTCGCGCGCCTGGAGCACCTGGGGTTGATCTGCAACGACGGCGGCGGCGCCGCGCGCGGGGAGCCGAACGGCTGGAGCCTCACCCACCGCGGCGCAGAGGTTGAGCACACGATCCGCCGTCAAGCCGAGCCCGCAATGGGGTGAGCGCTGGGTCTCAAAGCTCGTCCGGTGTGATGACGAGCCCGAGCCGGTCGGCGCCGCGTCGCAGTCGTCCGTCGAGCGTGACGAGCCTGCACTCGAGCAGGCGGGCGAGTGCGACGTACTCGGCGTCGTAGGTCTTCGCCCAGCCGAGCTCCACCGCGACCCGCCAGGTCTCACTGTGCAGGTTGGACGGTTCCCTGCGCTCGACTGGGCACGACCCGAGACGCCCGTAGGCGACCGCAGCGTCCTGCTCCTCGACCTCTTCTCGCCAAACGGTCTCGCGGATGGCCGAACGTGCCTCTGACCACATCAGCGGCGGCGCAACGATCCTGTTGCCGTCAAGCACGTCAAAGCCGCCGGCAACCCCACAGGCGTAGACCGCGAAGCTGGCGTCGACGACGAGCGTGCTCAATGCTCGTTGCGGGACCGTCGGATCGCGCTCACCCAGTCGGGCTGTTCGCGGCCGGAGTCGAACCTCCGCAGAGCCTCGGGCAGGCCGACCGTATAGGCCTCCTCGTGGGCGCTTGCAGGGGGTTCGACCACGACTCGCGCGCGCAGCGCCTCCTGCTCGCTGAGCTCGTCCACGAGTTTGTGCAGGCGCTCCCTGGTCGTCATCTCTTGGATTGTAGGGGCCACTTCTCCTTTCTCCGACCGCTGGTGGCGAGTGGGACGCGGGGACGCGGGGCATGGAAGCCCCGCGCCCGTGCGCGTGATGCCGCCACTGTGCCGCGTGGACGATCTCAAGCAAAAACCTCTGAATCGCCGGCTCGCGGTACGGTCGCGTGTAGGCAGACGGCCCCGCGGCGCCCGCGCCCGGGGGGGCGCTCCTACCAGTGCACCCCGCGGGTGAGGGTGGCCATGGCGATCTGCTCGAAGGAGGCGCGCTCTTCGATGTCCTCCTGGCCGCGGGAGGCGGCGGAGTCGGGGAACACGCGGTAGGCGAGGTGCAGGATGCGGTCGACGGCCTTGGGGGAGAGGGCGTAGAGGACCTCGCCCATGGTGCCGAGGCGGGTGCCCATGTGCTTGGGGTGGGTGCGCAGGGCCTCGCAGATCATGTCGGCGGCCTGGTCGGGGGTGATGGCGGGGAAGGCGTCGTACATCTTGGTGGGGGCGATCATGGGGGTGCGCACGAGGGGCATGTGGATCGTGGTGAACGTCACCCCGTCGCCGATCGTCTCGGAGGCCACCACGCGGGTGAAGGCGTCGAGGGCGGCCTTGGAGGCGACGTAGGCGGAGAACCGCGGGGGGTTGGTCTGCACGCCGATCGAGGAGATGTTGACGATGTGCCCGGTGCCGCGCTCGCGCATGTGGGGGAGCAGGCCGAGGATCAGGCGGATGGCGCCGAAGTAGTTGAGCTGCATGGTGCGTTCGAAGTCGTGGAAGCGGTCGTAGGAGAGCGCGATCGAGCGGCGGATCGAGCGGCCGGCGTTGTTGACGAGCATCTCCACGCTGCCGTGGTCGGCGAGCACGCGCTCCACCAGCCCGTCCACGGACTCCATGTCGGACATGTCCGCGGCGTACACGAACGCGGTGCCCCCCGCGGCCACGATCTCCGCGCGGACCTCCTCGAGCTTCTCGACGTTGCGCGCCACCAGCAGCGGGATGCCACCCGCGGCGGCGAGCTTCACCGCGGCGGAGCGCCCGATCCCCGAGGAGGCCCCCGTGATCAGCACCCGCCGCCCCGAGACGGCCTCCTCCAGGGTGCGGTCTTTGCTGAGGTTGGGGTCCATCTCGCGCTCCCAGTAGTCCCATAGGCGTCCGGCGTAGGTGTGCAGCTCCGGCGGCTGCTCGAGGCCCGTCCCCACGAGCGCGAGCTGCGTCTCGCGGCTGTCGAAGCGCGGCACGAGCTCCATATGCGCGATTACCTCCGCGGGGATCCCCAGCTCGCGCAGCGCAAGCCCCCCCAGCTGGCGCCAAGGCGGAATGGCGAGCGCGAGCGACACCGGCCACGTCGGCAGCGCCCGGGTGAGCCGCCGGTCGATCGTGACCGCGAAGCGCGGCGCGTGCGCGGCCACCGCGAGTTCGTTGATGAGCTCATCCACCCGCTGGGGCCGCGGATCGGTGAGGTGGAAGGCCGAGCCGTCGAGGTCGGGCACGTGGATCAGGTGCTCCATCGCGCCGGCCACCCAATCGACGGGCACGATGTTCGTGCGCCCCAGATCGACCCCCACGAGCGGCGCCCATTCGGGCACCAGCCGCCGCAGCCGCTGGATCGCCTTGAAGAAGTAGTACGGCCCATCGACCTTGTCCATCTCCCCGGTGCGCGAGTCCCCCACCACGATCGCGGGCCGGTATACCCGCCAGGGCACGAACGGCTGCTCGCGCACGATCCGCTCGGCCTCGAACTTCGTGCGGTGATACGGCGAGGGCAGCTTCTGCCCCTCGTCGAACATCTCCTCCGTGAACACCCCCCTGAACGCCCCCGCGACGGCGATCGAGGAGACATGGTGCAGGCACCCCGCCTCCAAAGAGCGAGCCAGCTCGACCGCATGCGTGGTCCCGCCCACGTTCGCGGCCGTGTTGCGCTCCGCGGGCGCGGTCATGTCATACACCGCGGCGAGGTGCACGAAGTGCTCGACCCGCCCCCGCAGCTCCGCCACCTGCTCCTCGTCGACCCCCAGCAGCGGCCGGCGCAAATCCCCAACGACGGGCACGATCCGCTTGTCGACCGAGGCCCCCGCCGCAGAGCGCCAGCCGGCGGTCAGCTCCTCTAGGCGCCCCAAAGACCCCTCGCGCACGAGCACATGGATCTTCCCCTGGCGCTTGGCCAGCAGTCGCTCCATGAGATGGCGCCCGATGAAGCCGGTGGCGCCGGTGACGAAGTAGGCCATGGGAGCGAGGATAGAGCGTCGTGCGCTGCGCCCGCGCGCCGGTCCGAACCGTGTCTATTCCTAGAGATCGTCCACGCGGCTCAGCACAAGCCCGAGGCGCCCGGGCGCGGGGCTTCCATGCCCCGCGACGACGGGTTGCGCGGCTGCCACAGGCCGTCTCCGCAGGCGTTATGCGGCCGTCTCCACGCCGCCCGCGCGGCGGCCCGCGCGCCCTAGGGCTTGACAATGCCGTCGCGGATGTCTATAGTGGCCTTCGTCATGCGCCCCGTCCGCGGGGTCCGTGCAGGTTTCATACATAGAGGATCGGGTTTGGGCCCGGCCGCCCTGTGGCCGGCCTTTCAAAGAAGCACCAGGGTCCGCTTGGGGAGAGGGACCGGGTCTCGGATTGATGAGGGAGATGAGTTTCCGCGTGAGCTCGAAAGGGATCAACGTGACAGGAGTTCCTGGCACCCGCCAAGGCGGCGTACCTAGATGCGGCAGCAGCCTGCCGCATCTCTCTCTCTCTCTCTCTCTCTTGGCCTCTAGGGGCTAGGTCCAAAACCTCCCCGGCGGGCGCAACGGCGCCCCCGCGGGAAGGCCCCCAAGGGGGCTTTGGCCTCACACGCGCCGCGGGCGCGCTTTCAGCGTTTCATTTTGGCGCCCCGGGCCCTGTGCCCGTGGCGGTCCTGTGCTGCCCGGGACCGGGTCGGCGTGATGTCGGTTCCTTACAGGAGGAGATGGTTCGATGAGTGCTCGCAGCTCGATCTCGATGATCCTTGCATCGCTCTCCGCGCGTCGGCCGGGCGCTTCGCCGTCGCGGCTGTTTTCGCCCGGCTCACCCACAAATGGACATCTCAACGCCAGGAGTCTTGTGGCTGCGCTCGCGCTGAGCGTCGCCGGCCTGCTGGCACTTTCCAGCGGTGTCGCGCAGGCCGAACCCCCCAAGCTCATCTCTTACGGCAACTTCGGCTCAGGCTCCAGCGCGTTTGCGATCGGCGCCGCGGTTGATCAGTCCAACGGCGATGTGTACGTAACAGGTCTTTTGAATACATCCAATGGCAACTATGAATCGGCGCACATCAACAAGTTCGACCCCTCGGGCAAGCTGCTCTCGCCGCCGTCCCCGTTTGGGAACGCGTACTACTCCGGCGCGGCCGTGAACCCGACCAACGGCCACGTTTACGTCCTCGGTGAAGCCGAAATCTTCGGACCTGCGTCGGTCTATACCTACAACCCGAACACCGGCGAACTGTTGTCCTCGTTCTCGGTGCCGGTGTCCCGCAACTTGTCTGGAGTGCTCACGGTTGTGCAGATCGCGACGGATTCCGCGGGCGACGTGTATGTGCCTGTCGTGCCCGATAACGAGGTGCTGGAGTACAGCCCGAGTGGCACGCTGCTTAATACGTTCACGGGCTCGGGCGCCCAGGCCCTGAGCGGTCCGACCGGTGTCGCGGTCGATGCCTCAGGGAACGTGTGGGTCGCCGATGCCCACAACAACCGCATCGAGGAGCTCAGCCCCACCGGTGCGTTCATCGGCGAGATCGAAAGCAAAGGCGTGGAAGCGGTCGCGCTCGATACAAACGGCGATGTGTTCGCGATGGTCGACAACAGCGCTGACTTTTGCGGCTCGCTTACACCTCCGTGTCACCACCTCGTGGAGTACAACTCCGCCGGGACGCAGCTCGCCGACATTGGCGCCGGCTCGATCGGTGTTGTCGAAGGGGGGGCCAAACTGCCGAGCATGCTGGCCGTGAAGGAATCGAGCGGCCGCGTGTACGTGACCGATGGCGGCAAAAACCTCGTCTGGGTCTACGGGCCCCCGACCGCGCCGGCGCTCGGCAGGGAGCTCGCCGCCGAAGTGGGCACCTCCGAAGCGAAGCTCGGCGCCCTGGTCAACCCGGGTGGGATCGAGACGAGCTATCGCTTCGAATACGGCGAAACCAAGGAATATGGACAGACGACGCCCTTCCCGGAAGGCAACGTGGGCCAGGGTGTCACGTCGCGTACCGTGTGGGCCTCAGCCGGCGGTCTCGCGCCGGGCACCACATATCACTACCGCGTCGTCGCGACGAACGAACTCGGCACCGTCGTGGGCCCCGATCAGACATTTACGACCGAGACGAGTGTGCAGGCGAGCTGTCCCAACGAACAGCTCCGTGGTGGCTTCTCGGCGATCCTGTCGGACTGCCGCGCCTACGAGCTGGTCACCCCTCCGACCAAAGCGTCGACTCAGCCCGACCCCAGCAGGTTGGGCCACAGCCAAAACCAAGCGGCTGGCGACGGCAACCGGATGGCGTACGTGTCGCTCGACGTCTTGCCCGGCGCGCAGACCGGTGGCGAGAGCTATGTTGCCACCCGCGGCGTGAGCGGTTGGTCCTCGGAAGACGTGATTCCGCTGCAGTCCTATACCTCGACGTTGTGCGCCGAAGCCGCTGGAGGCAGGGGCAACGACATGGTGGCGTACTCCGCCGATCTTTCGCAGGGTATCTTCCACGACGGCATTGAAGAGAGGCGGCGCGCGCACGAATTCCAAGCCCCCGGTGGCTGTGGCGCGGAAGCCGTGGAAGTGGTGAGCGGCGAACCTCAGGATTATGAAAACCTCTTGCTGCGAGACAACACGACCGGCGCCTACGAGCTGATCAACGTGCCCCCGCCGGGCGTCGCGCCGGCCGATGCGCACTTCCAGGGCGCCTCCTCAGATCTCGGCCATGTCGTCTTCTCCGAGCACTCGCAGCTGACCGCGAATGCGCCGGCCGGCGTCGAAGACCTGTATGAGTGGACCGGCGGTGCACTGCGCCTGGTCACGGTGCTGCCGAACGGCACCCCCGTGGTGGGGTCGCTGGCGGGTGGAGCAAACGCGGTCTCCGCCGATGGCTCTCATATCCTCTTCAGCGCGGGCGGCAACCTGTACGTGCGCGTGAACGGCGAACACACGGTGCAGCTGGATGAATCGCAGGCGGGCGGGAGTGGTGGTGGGGGTCAGTTCGTCGATGCCAGCGCAGACGGTTTGCGGGTGTTCTTCACAGACGAAGCAGCGGCGGGCTTGACCAGCGATACGGTCTCTGGCAGCGGTAAGAATCTCTACGAGTACGATCTTGGTACGGGTCGGTTGACAGATCTCACTTCGGCTAGTGAAGTCGGGTTCAGAAGCGTGAGCGGGATCAGCGCAGACGGCTCGTACGTGTACTTCGTCGCTGAAGGCGTGCTCACGGGCTCGCAAGCGAACGAATACGGTGAAACGGCCCAGGGCGGCCAACGGAACATCTATCTCTCCCATGGCGGGGCGACTACGTTCATCGCCATCCGCTCCAACGAAGACACTGGAGGGGCGCGGGTTTCCGCGAACGGCGCCTTTCTTGCCTTCGTCTCCAAGCGGAGTCTGACCGGCTACGATAACGCCGTAAGTAACGGCACTCCTTGTCAAGGGCTCCCAGGCGAAGAGCCGCTACGTTGTCCGGAGATCTTCCTCTACAGCGCCGCCTCGAACCAGTTCGCCTGTGCTTCGTGCAATCCCAGCGGCGAAGCTCCGACGGGTGGCGCGACGATGGAACAGGGCTCCTCGAGTGGTGGGACTCCCCGTTATCTCTCTGACAGCGGGCGGCTGTTCTTCGATACGACCGACGCGCTGGTGCCGTCCGACACGAACAATCAGATCGATGTCTATGAGTACGAGAGAGGCCAGGTGCATCTGATCTCTGCCGGAACGAGCTCCAGCGAATCGGTGTTCCTGGACGCGAGTGAAAGTGGCGATGACGCGTTCTTCCTCACGCGTCAGCAACTCGTGCCGCAGGACACCGAGGAAGAAGCACGCAACATCTATGACGCGCGCGTGGCCGGGGGCTTCCCCGCGTCGTCCACGCCACCGCCGTGCACGACGGCCGATGCGTGTCGTGCGGCGCCCGTGCCACAGCCGGCGATCTTCGGGGCGCCGTCCAGCGCGACGTTCTCGGGCGCGGGGAACCTCGCGTCGCCGGCTGGAGCCAAGCCGACGGTGAAGTCCAAGTCAAAGCCGGCGCAGTGCAGGAGGGGCTACGTGAAAAAGAGGGGCAAGTGCGTAAGGAAGCCCCATGGGAAAGCCGGGAAGTTCGCCCACGCCAACAAGAAGACAGGTAAGTGATCATCATGCTCTCCAGAAGAATCACAACAGCAGTGTCGCTCATGGTCACTACAGTCGTCGTGATTGGAGTTGGCGCCTCCTCTGCGCTGGCTGAAACACATCCGTTCCTGTTCAGCTTCGGCTCGTTCGCAAACCCGAACGGTATCGCGATCGACCAGTCCAGCGGCGACGTCTATGTCGCCGACATCGGTGCTGGCACGGTTCGGAAGTTCGACGCCTCCGGCGGCCCGATCGAAAGCTGGGGCACGAAAGGGCAGCTCACCGGCGGCGCCACGCCGGCCGGGTCGTTCTCCTTCCCGGAAACGCAGGATACCCCGGCCGCGATCGCGGTCGACAATTCGACCAGTCCATCGGATCCCTCCGCCGGTGACCTGTACGTGATGGACGCGGGGCACCATGTGATCGACAAGTTCAGTTCAAGCGGCGCCTATCTCAGCCAGATCGCCGGTCCGTTCCCAGGCGATGGTCCGTTCTCCGGCGAACAACTCTTGGGGCTCGGTGTTGACGCGAGCGGCAACGTTCGGGTCAACGACGATCAAGAAGCTGGCCCTGTGGTCGACGTGTTTGACAATTCCGCGGCAAACAACTTTGTGACGAGCGTCCAGATCGAGGGCCGCGGTACGATCGGGGCGCCGGAGCATGGTTTTGCGGTCGGTCCGACGGGTGATGCCTATCTGCTCTTCGCGTGCGGTTGCGTGGAAAGGTTCGGCGCCAACGGCGAAGAACTCGGCCGGGTTGACAGCAGCTCTGATGTCGCGGTCGCCTTCGACCGGGCTACCGGTCATCTCTATGTCGACGACCAGTCGTCGGTATCCGAGTGGGACCCGGGGGAAATGGACGGACAGGTGGTACAGCGGGGTTCATCCGAAGATGTGAGTTCGGGCAAGCTCATTTCGAACTTCGGCTCGTTGCAGCTCTCAAGCTCCTTGGGACAGGGCGGGATCGCCGTCAACGGAGCGAGTGGGGACATCTATGTCTCCAATCCCGCCGACGGCAAGGTCTATGTGTTTGGCAGCGCCGCCCCCGCTGCCGCGGTAAGCGCGCCCACGAACGTGACGAGGACGGGTGCGACGCTCGGGGGGACGGTCAATCCGCGTGGTGCCCCCGTAAGCTCGTGTGTGTTCGAATACGGTACCAGTGGTTCTTACGAACAGAGTGCTCCGTGTGCGCAGACGGCGGCTGAGATAGGATCGGGCACGAGTGCGGTGGCGGTATCGGTTGGTGTCAGCGGTCTTCAGCCGGGACTGCTCTACCATTTCCGCCTCGAGGCGTCGAACGCCGACGGCAGCAGTCCTAGCAGCGGCCTATTCGCAACCGCCGGCCCTGGTTTTGGCATCAAGAGCTTTGAAATCTCGTTCTTGAACAAGGATGGCACCCCGGATACCCAGGCTGGCTCGCATCCGTACGAGATGAAGACGAACATCTCTTATAACACAAGGATGCTGCCGCGGGAATCCACTGCCGACTCGCTTTACGCGCTTCAGCCCGACGGTAATTTGAAGGACGTTATCGTCGACCCGCCCCCGGGACTGGTCGGCAATCCCACCGCGACTGCAAAGAAGTGCACGCTCACACAACTGGACAGCGGGGGGTCAAGTGGCTTGTGTCCCGCTGAATCGCAGGTGGGCGAACTGGAAGTGGAATTCGGCGATCAGCGCGAATTCGGTCGCGGATTCGCCCCGATCAAGGAGCCGGTGTATAACATGGTGGCGCCGCGTGGTACCCCGGCGCAGCTTGCTGCGCATTTCGTCGTCCCGAACGTGTTCATCAATGTTGGTCTTCTGACGGGTGGTGACTATCCGCTGCAGGCGTCCTCGATCGATTCGCCGGTAGCCCTGCCGGTGGTTGCGACCAGGTTGACGGTGTTTGGTGTGCCGGGTAATTCGGAACCGCGTAAGCCCTTTTTGACGTTGCCGACGGGTTGTACGGGTCCGCTGCGGTCTTCGGTTTCGGTGGACTCCTATCAGGATCCTGGTCATTTCGTTGGTGCTACCAATGTGACGCGTGATGCGGCGGGTAAACAGTTGGCGTTGACCGGTTGCTCGAAGTTGGAGTTCCCGCCGACGATCACGGTCGCTCCGGATGTTCCCGATGCGAGCTCGTCATCGGGGCTGGCCGTGGGTGTGCATATCTCTCAGGGCGCGGCTGCCAATCCCGAAGGTCTGGCCGAGTCGTCTTTGAGGGATACGACGGTGACGTTGCCTGCGGGTGTGGCGCTCAATCCGGCGGGGGCCGATGGATTGGAAGCATGTTCTGAGGGGTTGGCTGGTTTCACGGGCTTCACGGAATTCAATCCGGAATTCGAATCGGGCGTGAAGACCGCAACGTTTACGCCAACGCCCCTCGAATCGTTGGAACCCGGTGTGAGCTTTTGCCCAAATGGGTCGAAGATCGGGGTTGTTAAGGTCAGGACGCCGGACCTTGTGAACCCGCTTGAAGGCGCGGTGTACCTGGCCAAGCAGAACGATAACCCGTTCGGAAGCTTGATCGCGATGTATCTGATCATGGAAGACCCTGTTTCTGGGAGTCTCGTCAAGCTCGCGGGCGAAGTGCGTTTGTGCGAAGCTGTGGGGCAGATCGTCAGCGGCGTATCGTGTGAAGCGCCTGGGCAGATCGTAACGATGTTCAAGAATACGCCTGACCTGCCGTTTGAAGAATTGGAACTGCACTTCTTCGGTGGGGAACGCGCGCCTCTGACGACGCCCTCGCGGTGCGGCACGTATACGACAAGGGCATCGTTTGTGCCTTGGGACGGCAACGGGACGGTCAACGCCTCGTCGTCCTTCCAGATCACCTCCGGTCCGAACGGGAGCCCATGCCCAGGCGCCAGCCTGCCGTTCAGCCCGTCGCTGACGGCTGGTACGACCAGCATCCAGGCGGGCGGGTTCAGCCCGTTCACGATGACGATGTCCCGCGAGGACGGCCAGCAGAACCTCCAGTCGATCCAGCTGAAGATGCCCCCCGGTCTACTGGGGACCCTCTCCAACGTGAAGCTCTGCGGGGAACCACAGGCCGACCAGGGCACCTGCGGCCCGGAAAGCTTGATTGGGCACACGATCGTCAGCGTTGGCCTGGGTGGAAACCCCTACAGCGTGACCGGCGGGGAAGTATTCATCACCGGCCCGTATGAGGGTGCGCCGTATGGCCTGTCGATCGTGAACCCCGCGAAGGCCGGCCCGTTCGACCTCGGGAAGGTGATCGTGAGGGCGAAGATCGAAGTGGACCCCACGACCGCGCAACTGACGATCACGACCGACCCGTCAGGGCCCTACGCGATCCCGCACATCCTGGACGGTATCCCGCTTGAGATCAAGCACGTGAATGTCTCGATCGATCGGCCGAACTTCACGTTCAACCCGACGAACTGCAGCCCACTGGCGATCACGGGCAGCTTGGGTAGCAGTGAAGGGTCCACCTCGGCGCTGTCGGTGCCGTTTCAGATCACCAACTGCGTGGTGCTGGCGTTCAAGCCGAAGCTGACCGCGTCGACCTCGGGGAAAGCCTCGCGGTTGGACGGGGCGAGCCTGACGGTCAAGCTGGGCTACCCAGCGGGGCCGTATGACGCGAACATCGCCAGGGTCAAAGTGGAACTGCCGAAGGCGCTGCCCTCGCGGTTGCCGACGTTGCAGAAAGCGTGCACGGCGGCGACGTTCGAAGCGAACCCCGCGAATTGCCCGGCGGCGTCGATCATCGGCCACGCGACTGCTACGACGCCGGTGCTGCCGGTGCCGTTGACGGGCCCGGCGTATTTCGTCTCGCATGGCGGGGAAGCGTTCCCGAGTCTGGTGATCGTGTTGCAGGGTTATGGCGCGCGGGTGGATCTGGTGGGTTCGACGTTCATCAGCAAAGCGGGGGTCACGAGCAGCACGTTCAAGACGATCCCCGATGTGCCGGTGGGGACGTTCGAATTGACGTTGCCGCAGGGCCCGTTCTCGGCGCTGGCGGCGAACGTGAACCTGTGCAAGAGCAGTCTGGCGATGCCCACGGAATTCGTGGGGCAGAACGGTGTCGTGCTGCACCAGAGCACGAAGATCGCGGTGACTGGTTGTGGGAAGGTCAAGAAGGCTACGCATAAGGGGAAGGGCAAAGGAAAGGGAGGCAAGCGGGCGGCGAAGGGGAAGCGGGGGAAGAAGGGGTAGGGGGTGTGATCGCGGTGTCTGTGCGAGCTCGAGGTGTGGCCTCGCCGCGTGGTGGCGGTGGTGGTGGTCGTGGCGGGGGGCCCGCCGTGGCCGGTGGTGGCGTGGCCCGCAATGGGGTGAGCGGCGCTCCGGCGCGTGGTGATGTGGATCGCGGCGGTGGCCGGGGTGGGGTGGCGGAGATCCAGCGCGCGCGGATGATCGCGGCGCTGATCGAGGTCGCCAGGGAGCGCGGCGCGGGCGGGGTCACGGTGGCGCATATCGTGGCGCGCTCGGGGGTCTCGCGCAGGACGTTCTACGAGCTGTTCGAGGATCGTGAGGATTGCTTCCTGGCGGCGTTCGATTTGGCGGTGCAGCGCGCAGGGTTACGTGTGCTCCCGGCGTATCGAGTGCCGGGTGGGTGGCGGGAGCGGATCCGGGCGGGTCTGGGGGCGCTGTTGGAGTTCTTGGAGGATGAGCCGGGGATGGGCGCCCTGTGCATCGTAGAGGCGCTCGGCGCGGGCCCGGTGGCGTTGGAGCGTCGCGCGCGCGTCGTGCACGCGCTGATCGACGCGGTGGACGAGGGGCGCCGAGAGACGAGGGGCAGCGCGCGGCCGGCCCGGATGACCGCGGAGGGCGTGGTCGGTGCAGTCCTCGCGGTGCTGCACGCAAGGCTCGCGGAGGGTGCCTCCACCGAGGAGGAGTCTCCGGCGATGGTTGGTCTCCTGGGCCCGCTGATGGGGATGATCGTGCTGCCCTACCAGGGTCAGGCGACGGCGGCGCGGGAGTCCGCGCGGCGGGTGCCGCGACGCCGGCGGGCGGTGCACCCGGAGGGCGACCCGCTGCGCGATCTCGATATGCGCTTGACGTATCGCACGGTGCGGGTGCTGCTGGCGATCTCCGAGCTGGGTGGGCGGGGAGCGGGTCCCAGCTACCGCCAGATCGCGGACGCTTCGGGCGTCCAGGATCAGGGCCAGATCTCCAAGCTGCTCGCGCGCCTGGAGCACCTGGGTTTGATCTGCAACAACGGTGCGGGCCCCGTGCGGGGGGAGCCGAACGTGTGGAGCCTCACGCACCGCGGCAAGGAGATCGAGCACACGATCAGACGGCAGACCACGACACCCGCGGGAGGCTGAGCGCGTCCCGCGGGGCCTGCTGCGTGTTTTTGGCCTCTGTCCGCCAGGGTTTTCTGGCGTCGGGTACGATGCCGGCTCGCGGGTCCGCGGCCTTAGGGCTTGACAATGCCGTCGCGGGTGTCTATAGTGGCCTTCGTCATGCACCCCGTCCGCGGGGTCCATGCAGGTTCCATACATATTGGGTCTGGTTGGGTCTGGCCTCCTTGTGGTCGACCTTTTCAACACAGCACTGGGCAGGGTTTTCAGCTTGGGAGAGGGCCGGGTCTCAGGATCGATGAGGGAGTTGAGTTTCCGCGTGAGCTCGAGAGGGATTGACGTGACAGGAGTTCCTGGCACCCGTGATGGTGGCGTACCTAGATGCGTCAGCAGCCTGACGCATCTCTCTCTCTCTCTCTCTCTCTCTTGGCCTCTAGGGGCTAGGTCCAGAACCTCTCCGGCGGGCGCCTCGGCGCCCCGACGGGAAAGCCCTCCAAGGGGCTCTGGCTCCACACGTGCCGCGGGCGCGTTTTCAGCGTTTCGTTCTACCGCCGCGGGCTCTATGCCGGCGGCGGTCTTGTGCTGCCCGGGATCGGGTCGGCGTGATGTCGGTTCCTTACAGGAGGAGATGGTTCGATGAGTGCTCGCAGGTCGATCTTTGCTGCCGTCGCGCTGCTCTGTGCGCTGGGTCTAATCCTCGGCACCGGCGTGGGGGCAGCCCGGGCAGCGGGAGGATCGTTCCAGTTCGGGCCCATCGGCGTCGAAGCCGGACAGATAGACAAATCATTTGGGATGGCGGTCGGTGAAGGCGGGGACATATACCTCAGCGACACAGACAACGAACGGATCGATGAGTTCGATCAGTCGGGTGGATTCCTACGGGCTTGGGGCTGGGGCGTGATTCCGCCGGCCGCAGGACAGCAGCGCGCCGAAGAACTCCAGGTCTGCACGAATGCGACCGGATGCGGGGAGGGCACCTATGGTTCGGGCGCCGGCCAGTTCGACAGCCAGAATGCGGCGGGCGTGGCGGTCGACGACGACCCGCTGAGTGGCTCTCACGGAGACGTGTATGTCGTCGACGACGGCAACTACCGCGTGGAGAAGTTCAGCTCCGAAGGAAAGTTCTTGCTGATGTTCGGCGGCCACGTGAACAAGACGGCCGGCGGAAACGTGTGCGTGGTTGGCGAAGCTTGCGGGGCGGGCACGGAAGGCGCGGGCAACGGTGAATTCAACTGGCGCTCTCAGGAGGCCAACATCGCCGTCGGCCCCGACGGCGATGTGTACGTGGGCGATCGAGCGCGCGTCGAGGTCTTCGAACCGTCGGGGGTGTGGAAGGAAAACATCTCGCTGTCCGCGCTATCGAGCGAAGGCAAGGTCAGCGCGATCGCCGTGAGCGCGGCGGGTGACGTCTTCGTCAAGGACGAAGGCGTACCGGGTGTGCGCGAGTTCGAACCGGGCGGCGGCGAAGCGGCGGCGAAGTTCGACGCAGGCAGCGAATCGGTCGCGGGTATCGCGCTCGACGCGGCGGGCGACGTCTTCATCTCCGAGAACGAAGGGAATTCATCTCAATCGTGTAATTGTGACTTCCGCGAGTACAGTCCCTCCGGCCAGGAGCTCGAGAGCTTTGGCGGGCACACGCTGACCTACCTGACGAGCAGCATGGCCTTCGACGAAGCCGCGGGTGAGTTGCTCGTGTATGGGAGCGACACAGAAACCTCGGGATACGGTCATTTCGGTGTGTGGGGGTTTCCCGCTCCTCCGCCGGGCCCGCTGGTCGAGCCGGGCAGCGAGCGGGCGACGCCCGAACTGCGGGGCGCCGCAACGCTCGAAGCGCTCGTCAACCCCGAGGGCAGCTCCACTGAAGTGAAGTTCGAATATGTCGATGAAGCTGACTTCAAGGCAGGTGGCTATGCGAGCGCTACGAGCACGTCCGCGGAATCGATCGGCTCGAGTTTCGAAGACCAGCACGTGGTTGTGCACCTGCCACAGAAGGCCCTGGTCCCGAGCGCGACCTATCACTGGCGGGTGGTGGCGCACAATGCAAACGGCACGAATCCTGGTCCCGATCAGAACATTTCAGAGACCGCTCCCGCCGAGACCGAGGGTCCGTGGGCCACGCATGTGACGAGCACCAGCGCGACGCTCGCGGCGGAAATCGATCCGCTGGGCGCGAGCACGAGCTATCGTCTGGAATACGGCAGCAGTACCGCCTACGGCCACGTCTTCGCTGGAAGTGTCGGGGAAGGCATGGGCTACGCGCCGATTGCCTCCCAGGTCCAGGGCCTTGAACCGAGCGCCACCTACCACTATCGCCTGGTGACCGAAAGCGAAGTCGGGACTGTGCAGGGCGCAGATCGCACCTTCACGACGCAGCCGGCGAGCGGGGAGCTCGCACTGCCCGACGGCCGCGCGTGGGAACTCGTCTCGCCTCCCAATAAAGGCGGCGCGCTGATCGAAGACGTCGAACACGTCCAGGCCGCCAGCGACGGCAGCGGCATCGTCTACGCGGCAAGCGAACCGATCGGAGAAGACATTGTCGGCCACGTCGGCAACAATGGCGAAGCCATCGCCAGCGCCACGGAGCTCTCGACGCGCGGGCCGGACGGCTGGCGGACACGTGACATCTCTCCGACGGAGAGCATCCTCCCGGAAGGAGAACAGGCGCTCAACCTGCTGACGAACGCGGAAGCATTCATGACGTTCACGCCGGACCTCTCGCTGGGGGTCATGGAAGGGCGGGGACTCAAATCGCCACAGTCCGAAGAAGCGACGGAACCGACGCTCTACGTACGCAACGATACCAGCGGAACCTATGAGCCACTCGTCACGCAGGCAAATGTGCCGGCGGGTACGAGATGGGCGCCCGACAAGCTGGAACACGCCTATGAAGACATGTCATTCCAGGCGGCGACCCCCGATCTCGGTCATATCCTTTTCGCCGACTGGGCGGCCCTGACACCGGAAGCCTTCACAGAAAAAGGTCAGTCAAGGGCATATGCGGTGAACCTGTATGAGTGGAGCGGCGGGCAGCTTCAGCTCGTGAATATCCTCCCGGACGGCAAGCCAAAGCTGGGAGCGGCCTTCGGCACCGGCGCAGAAGGCGAAGGCGGCTACCCCAATCCGTGGGCGATGTCGGCCGATGGGCGCTGGATCGTGTTCCGGTACGGCCAACTGGGAGCGGGCGACAACTGGTATGTGCGCGACATGGTCGAACGCAGGACGGTGCCGTTCGGCCGTCCCGGCGGCAAAACGAAATTCGAGACGATGAGCAGGGACGGGTCGCGGCTCTTCTACCTCGAACCGGAAAGCGGGGAAGAACAGGAAGGAGAACTCTATGTGTTCGACCCCGAGAGTGGAACCACCACAGACCTCACCGCCAAGCATCTGGAAGGCGAACGCAGCGCCGACGTGCAGAACATGCTGGTGGGCATCGGCGAAGGCGGCTCCTACGTCTACTTCGTAGCCAAGGGCGTGCTGGCGAGCGGGGCCACGAGGGGCCAGGACAACCTCTATGTGATGCACGACGACGGAGGGGAATGGCAGACCACCTTCATCGGAACGCTCTCCCGCGAAGACTCACATGACTGGCGCCGCGAAGTCAACGGCAGCAGCGAAGTCAAGAACATCACCTCGCGTGTGACGCCAAATGGGCGCTACCTGGCGTTCATGTCGGACAGGTCGCTGACAGGCTATGACAACCGCGACGCGCGCAGCGGGCAGCCCGATGAGGAGGTGTACCTGTACGACGCGGAAACGAACCGCCTTGTGTGTGCCTCGTGCAATCCGAGCGGCGCACGTCCGTTCGGCATATTCGATCGCTCTGGGAGCGGTACCGGCGGAGAATTGCTGATGGATCAGAGCGGAGCCTGGAGTGGAGAAGGAGGCCACTGGCTGGCGGCCGACATCGCCCTGGAGTGGAATACGGACCTGGGCGTGGCGTTCCACCAGGCCGTCGACCTCTCGAACGGCGGGCGGCTGTTCTTCAACAGCAGCGACGCGCTCGTTCCGCAGGACACGAACGGGGTCGCGGACGTGTACGAGTACGAGCCGGCCGGCGTGGGGAGTTGCACGAGCGCGGACGCGACGTTCAGTACATCCACGGGCGGCTGTGTGAGCCTGATCTCCTCGGGGCAGTCCGCCGCGGAATCGACATTCCTCGACGCGAGCGAAGGCGGCGACGCGTTCTTCCTGACCGCCGCGAGGCTGACGAGCGAAGACCGTGACACCGCCTACGACGTCTACGACGCGCACATCTGCGCGGAAGCGAAGCCGTGCCGGGCAGAACCGGTCGCGCCGCCCGAATGCACGAGCGGGGACTCGTGCAAGGCGGCGCCCTCACTCCAGCCCGAGCTGTTCGGCGCCCCGCCGAGCGAGACCTTCAACGGCGCCGGCAACGTCGCGGTGCAGCCGCAGCCGAGCGCAACGCCGAAGAGCTGTGCGAAGGGCGCGGTTGGCAAACGCGGCGAATGCGTGAAGAAGAAGAGCAAGAAGCGTAGGAAAACCAGGCGGGCGCGCAAGAGCACCGCCGGTCCAAGGCGAGCAGAGGGAGCAAAGCGATGACCATCGCGGGATTGATCAAGCGGAGCGTTCTGGCCACCGCGCTGGCAGCGGCAATGCTGGCGCTGCCAGCTGCCGCGCAGGCCTCTGTGGCGCGGCCGTGGTGGCACCTGGCGACCATCTCGGCACCCGCGGCACCGGACAGCAGCGAAGCTAGGATCGACGTGGTCGTCGATAACGTCGGCGACGCACCGACCGCGGCGACTACGGGGGAGAACGAAGAAGAAGCGGTCCTCAAAGACGAAACCAAAGGCTTCGTCACCGTGGTCGACAAGCTGCCCGCCGGCGTGACGGCGACCGGGGTGTACGGGCAGGGCGGAGGCCAGGATCCCGGCTGGTACGCTGAGATAAGTCTGGAAGAAAAGTTCAAATTCTTTGAAAGTTTTGGATTCACAGTGCCGAAGCTCTGCTCGATCTCGGGGCAGACGGTCGAATGCAAGTACGGCGTGCAGGTGCACCCGTACGAACAGATGATCATCGAGATCATCGCCAAGGTCGCCCCGGGCGCTGGTCGCGGCGAGAACGAAGTCCGCGTGACGGGTGGCGGCGCCGCGGCGGCCAGCTCGCGGCAGGCACTCGCGGTGGAAGCGCCGATCCCGTCCTATGGGGTGCAGACCTATGAAGTCACCCCCGAAGAAGATGGCGGCACAGAGGACACGCAAGCGGGGTCGCACCCCTTCCAGATGACCACTACGCTGATGTTCAACACCGAGGCCGCACAGGTGAAACTGGCTCCGCAGAGCGACTATCCTCCTGGATTCAACCCCGAAATACATCCACTCGAGTTCACGAAGGACCTGCGCTTCAACCTGCCGCCGGGGCTTGTGGGCAATCCCACGCCGCTACCGAAGTGCAGCCTGCACACCTTCCTGCAGTTCAACTCGAGCGCTGCCAAGACGCTCTGTCCCAACAACACGGTCGTGGGCGTGGCGACGCCGATCGTCACCACCTTCCAGCCTGCCGGGTCCAGTCCGCGCGCGACGAGCGAGCCGCTGTACATTCTCGAACCGTCTGTGGGTGAGCCGGCCAAGTTCGGCTTTCCGACGCCCGTCGGGCCGGTGATCCTCGATACCTCCGTGCGCACCGGCGGCGGCTACGGCGTGGTGGTGAGCGTGCCCAACATCACGCAGTCGCTCGCGTTCATCGGCGACGAGGTCACCTTCTGGGGGGTGCCGGCCGACGCGCGACACGACAACGTGCGCAACTACGGCTGCCTGGCCGCGGTCGACTCGGGAAGTGAAACGGAACAGTCGTGTCCGGTTGGCGAAAAAGCGCAGCCGCTGCTGATCATGCCGACCTCGTGCACCGGGCCGCTGCACAGCACGGTCGAAGCGGACTCGTGGGCGCAGATCGGGCAGTTCACGAGCCGGGAATACACTTTCCAGAACAGCGTCGGCGAACCGACGGGCGAGGATGGCTGCAATCAGCTGAACTTCGAACCGACGATCAGCGTCGCGCCCGACGGGCAGGAGGGCAGTACCCCCACGGGTCTGACTGTGGGGGTGCACGTACCCCAGGAAGCGAGCCTCAATCCCGAAGGCCTCGGCGAGTCGACGGTGAGAGACACGACCGTGACGCTGCCGGCGGGTATCGCGATCAACCCGGCGGGTGCGGACGGCCTGCTCGCGTGCGGCGAAGGCGAGGTCGGCCTTGACAGCCCGGCCGTGCAGAGCTGCCCGGAAGCCTCGAAGATCGGGACTGTCGAAATCAGGACGCCGCTGCTGCCCAACCCGCTGGTGGGCGCCGCCTACCTGGCCGAGCAGAACGCCAACCCGTTCGGCAGCCTCCTTGCGCTCTATGTGGTCGCCTACGACCCGGTCTCGGGGGTGCGCGTGAAGTTGGCCGGACAGATCACGCCCGACCCGGTGACGGGCCAGCTCGTCTCGACCTTCAAGGAAACGCCCCAGGTGCCCTTCGAAAACTTCGCGATCCACTTCTTCGGCGGCTCGCGCGCGCCGCTGGGCACGCCGGCGCTGTGCGGGGGCTACACGACGACGGCCTCGATTGTGCCGTGGTCGGGCAACCCGGCGGTGCCGGCGTCGTCGGAATTCAGGATCACGAGCGGCCCGAACGGCGCGCTGTGCCACGACCCGCTGCCATTCAAGCCGACACTGAACGCTGGCACGACGAGTATCCAGGCGGGTGGGTTCAGCCCGTTTACGATGACGATGTCACGGGAAGACGGCGAACAGAACCTGCAGTCGGTGCAGCTGAAAATGCCCCCGGGGCTGCTGGGGACGCTCTCCAGCGTGAAGCTGTGCGGGGAAGCGCAGGCGGACGCGGGGACGTGCGGCGCGGAAAGTCTGATCGGGGAAACGACGGTCAGTGTGGGCCTGGGCGGGAACCCCTACAGCGTGACCGGTGGGAAGGTGTACATCACGGGCCCGTACGACGGTGCGCCGTACGGCCTGTCGATCGTCAACCCGGCGAAGGCGGGCCCGTTCGACCTCGGGGATGTCGTGGTCCGCGCGAAGATCGAGGTGGACCCGAGCACGGCGGCGTTGACGATCACGACGGACCCGTCGGGTCCGTATGCGATCCCGCACATCCTCGACGGGATTCCCTTGGAGATCAAGCACATCAACGTGACGATCGACCGGCCGGACTTCACGTTCAACCCGACGAACTGCAGCCCGCTGGCGGTCACTGGCAGTCTCGGTAGCGATGAAGGGTCCTTCTCGGCGCTGTCGGTGCCGTTCCAGATCACCAACTGTGCGGTGCTCGCGTTCAGGCCGAAGTTGACCGCCTCGACGTCGGGTAAAGCGTCGCGGTTGGACGGGGCGAGCCTGACTGTCAGACTGGGCTACCCGGCGGGGCCGTATGACGCGAACATCGCCCGGGTGAAAGTCGAACTGCCGAAGGCGCTGCCGTCGAGGTTGCCGACGTTGCAGAAAGCGTGTACGGCGGCGACGTTCGAAGCGAACCCCGCGAATTGCCCGGCGGCGTCGATCATCGGGCACGCGACTGCTACCACGCCGGTGATTCCGGTGCCGTTGACGGGCCCGGCGTACTTCGTCTCGCATGGCGGGGAAGCGTTCCCGAGTCTGGTCGTCGTGTTGGAGGGCTATGGCGCGACGGTCGATCTGGTGGGTTCGACGTTCATCAGCAAAGCAGGGATCACGAGCAGCACGTTCAAGACAATCCCGGATGTCCCGGTGGGGACGTTTGAATTGACGTTGCCGCAGGGTCCGTTCTCGGCGCTGGCGGCGAACGTGAACCTGTGCAAGAGCAGTCTGGCGATGCCCACGGAATTCGTGGGGCAGAACGGTGTCGTGCTGCACCAGAGCACGAAGATCGCGGTCAACGGGTGCGCGAAGGCAAGGAAGGCCACGCACAAGAAGAAAGGCAAGCGCAAGGGAGGCAAGCGGGCCGCGAAGGGGAAGCGGGGGAAGAAGGGGTAGGGGGTGTGATCGCGGTGTCTGTGCGAGCTCGAGGTGCGGCTCGCCGCGTGGTGGCGGTGGCCGCGGCGGGGGCGTGTCGTGGCGGGTGGTGGTGTGGCCCGTAATGGTGTGAGTGGCGCTCCGGCGCGCGGTGACGTGGACCGCGGCGGCGGCCGGGGTGGGGTGGCGGATATTCAGCGCGCGCGGATGATCGCGGCGTTGACCGAGGTCGCCAGGGAGCGCGGCGCGGGCGGGGTCACGGTCGCGCATATCGTGGCGCGCTCAGGGGTTTCGCGCAGGACGTTCTACGAGCTCTTCGAGGATCGCGAGGATTGCTTCCTCGCGGCGTTCGACATGGCGGTGCACGGGGCGGCACAGCGCGTGCTCCCCGCGTACGGCGCTCCGGGTACGTGGCGAGAGCGGGTCAGGGCGGGCCTGGGCGCCCTACTGGAGTTTCTGGAGGACGAGCCGGGGATGGGCGCGCTGTGCATCGTGGAGGCGCTCGGCGCGGGCCCGCGGGCGCTGGAGCGTCGCGCACGGGTCGTCCACGCCCTCATAGACGCGGTGGACGGGGGTCGGGGGGAGGCGAGGGGCAGCGCGCAGCCGACGCGTTTGACGGCGGAGGGCGTGGTCGGCGCGGTCCTGGCGGTGCTGCACGCAAGGCTCGCGGAGGGGGGGTCCACCGAGGAGGAGTCCTCGGCGATGGTCGGCCTCCTGGGCCCGTTGATGGGCATGATCGTGCTGCCCTACCAGGGTCAGGCGACGGCGGCACGGGAGTCCGCGCAGCCGGTGCCGCGGCGGCGGCGCGCGGCGCACCAGGAGGGCGACGCGCTGCGCGATCTCGATATGCGCTTGACGTATCGCACGGTGCGGGTGTTGCTGGCGATCTCCGAGCTGGGGGGGCAAGGGCGGGGTCCCAGCAACCGCCAGATCGCGGACGCCTCGGGCGTCCAGGATCAGGGCCAGATCTCCAAGCTCCTCGCGCGCCTCAAGCATCTCGGTTTGATCTACAACAACGGGGCTGGCTCTGCGCGGGGGGAGCCGAACGTCTGGAGTCTCACGCACCGCGGCGAGGAGATCGAGCACACGATCCGCCGGCAGGCCAGTACTGCGGTGGGCTGAGCAGCGGTCGCTTGCCGGTGGGGCTCGTGGCGCTGAGCAGCTTGAGGCGACCGTGCCATACGTGGCGATCCGTCCCGCGAGCCTCAGCGACCCGAGCAATGTAGCAACCATGTGCTACGATCGTGCACATTGCTAGGGCTGTATCGGTTCGCGACCTCCGCAACAGCACGGCCGATGTCATTGCGGCCGTGCGCTCCGGCGAGCGAGTGACGCTGACCGTCAACCGGGATCCCGTGGCCGACATCGTGCCGCATACGGAGCAACGCGATCCCTGGATACCCGCGACAGTGCTGCTCAGCATCGCGAACGAGGCAGCGGCCGACAAGGATCTGCTGACCGATCTCGCCGATGTGCGCGGAGCGCTGGTAGAGGACGTGTGAAGCGCGGAATCGCCGACACCTCGGTTTTCGTGGCGCAGGAGGCCGGGCGCAAGCTGGGCGAGGTGCCGGAGCGGATCGCGGTGTCCGTGATCACGGCCGCCGAGCTGGAGCTCGGTGTGCTCCGCGCGCAGGACACCGAGACGCGCGCGCGGCGCCTCGCCACGCTCTCGCGCGTGCGTGCCGCGTATCCGCTGCTCCCGATCGACGCGCAGACGGCGTCCTGCTTCGCGCGGATCGCCGCGCAGGAACTGGAGGCGGGCCGCAAGCTGCGCCGCCACGACGCATGGATCGCGGCGAGCGCCCTGCGGCACGGCGTCGCGGTGGTGACCCAGGACGACGACTTCTCAGTGTTCGCTGCGGTCACCGTGATCCGGGTCTAAAGCGGTAGGAAGCGGGACGCTGGCCGGACCGTGCCTGTGCCTTGGGATCGTCCGCTGGCCGAAACGGGGATGCTGGCCGAAAGGCCAGTGTCTCCCGGCTTCGGTCGCAGCGTGGCTCCGGGGCGCACAGGCGCGGGGCTTCCATGCCCCGCGACAGCGCGTTTGCCCGCCGCCCGCGGCCGCGCCGTGAGGCCCCTTCCGTGCCGGGCAGGTGGCGGCCCATGTGCCTAGGGCTTGACAATGCCGTCGCGGGTGTCTATAGTGGCCTTCGCCATGTGCCCCGACCCCGGGGTGCCGGCAAGGTTTCATACATAGAGGACCGGGTTGGGTGCGGCCGCCCTGTGGCCGGCCTGTCAAAGAAGCACCAGGGTCTGCTTGGGAGAGGGACCGGGTTTGATCGATGAGGGAGTTGTTTTCCGCGTGAGCTCGAGAGGGATTGACGTGACAGGAGTTCCTGGCACCCGCCAAGGTGGCGTACCTAGATGCGTCAGCAGCCTGACGCATCTCTCTCTCTCTCTCTCTCTCTTGTTCTAGAGCGCTAGCCGCTCGGGACCCTCATCCGGCGCGTGCGCGCCGCTTTGCCTTCTCCCCCACGGGGAGAGGGGCCGTCGTGGGCTGGGTGTCCGCGGCCGTTTTGTCCTGCCCGCGGTCCCGCGGGTCTCGTGTGGATCGCTTCTCTAGGAGGGGATGGTTTTGATGGTTGCTCGTCGTATCGTCCTGATGGCTGTCGCGTCGCTGTGCTCGTTTGCGGCGGGGGCGCTGGTCGCGGCTCCTGGCGCGTTGGCCGCTGAATCGTGCCCGAATGAAGCTTCGCGCCAGGGGCCCTCGGTCAGCCTGCCGCAGTGTCGAGTGTATGAGCAGGTCACGCCTGGAGACAAGGGCGACGCGATCGACCTGTTTCAGACCCTGGGGCTCATACCGATTCCGAACGATGCGGCCTTTGCCGCCGAAGACGGCAACGAGCTGCTGCTCAAAGCGGAGTCCTCCATTGGGCCGAGCGCGCCGAGCGGGGTGGCCGCCTACGTCTTCTCGCGCGGCGTCGGGGGCTGGAGTATGCGCGTGGTCGCTCCGGCCGTCCAGGAGCAGTTGGTGGAGCCCGAAGTGTTCGATCCTGTCGATCTGTCCACAGTCGGCTTCGTCGATCAGGTCGGGTCGGGCGCCAACCTGTTCGCGGGCAACCCGTCGGCTTGGTCCAGGACGAATCTGGTTGGTCCCGCGGGTGGTCCGTACACGAGCCTGTTCTCGTTGAGCGGGGAAGCGGCCTACAGTGAGGAAGGTAGGCAGTTGGTGGGGGGGTCGCGCGATCTGAGCAAGGTCATCCTGGAAACCCAGGACCACTCGTTGACGCCGAGCGCGGAAGGTCAGGTTGAGGGGAGCGAGGCGCTGTACGAATCGTCCGGCGGCGGGGAATGCGCCTCCGGAACGTCGAACTGCAGGCTCGTCAACGTCAACAACGAAGGGAAGCTGCTGACCTGCGGGGCGAGGCTCGGGCAGGGAGAAACTGGATTCGGTGGCGCCCACAGCGCGGTTTCGAGCGGCGGCTCGAAGGTCTTTTTCACCGCCCCCGACCCCGGTGCCGGCGGGTTGAGCGCTGAAAAACCGGAAGGACCCGGCTGCTGGAATCCTGGCGCTGGTCCGCAGGAAAACCCGCCGCAGCTGTATATGCGCGAGGACGGTGCGCGGACCGTCGAGATCTCAGCGCCCGAAGCGGGCGTGGAAGTAGGCACGGCGGAAAACCCGCTGGCGCCCGCCGTGTTCGTGGGCGCCTCGAGCGACGGCTCGAAGGTCTTCTTCCTGACTGGGATGGAGCTGACCAAGGACGACACGGGACACGCGCTGGAGCTGTATGAGTATGAAACCATCACAGGCAAGCTGACGCGCATCTCGCACGGCGAATCGGGCGACGCGGTAGGGGAAGTCCACTTCGTCGGGGCGATTTCGAGTGATGGTTCGGCGGCCTACTTCACCGCATATGGGAAGCTAGCGGCCGGAGCGTCTGCGTTGCCTCAGAGCGAAGCGTTCTTTTCCTCCGTCAACCTCTATCGCTATGACACCCTGACCGGTGCGACGACCTTCATAACGACGCTCAATGAGGACGATTATCCGCTGTCGGTCCGCGGCTTTTCGGGCAGTTGGTATGGCGGCATCGAACACGAGCTCGCCTCCGAAAAGGAGTGGTACACGACAGGTAACGGACAATTCTTGGTGTTCGGGACGAACCGGCCGATCACGGGGTTTGACAACCTCGGAGCGCCGGGCGTCGAATGCATGAACGCCTACCCGGGCGGATCTGCACCCCCACAGTGCCTGGAGCTCTACCGGTATAACGCAAAGGCCGCGGAAGACAAGGAACCATCGCTTGTGTGCGTGTCGTGTGCGGGTGGCGCTCCGGTCGACGATGCCCTGTTTGCCCGTACGACGTTCCAGTCTCCGGCGAGTGGACCGCCACGGCCGATCTCGGAAAACGGCGAAGATGTGTTCTTCGATTCGGCAAGCGCGCTCGTGCCGCAGGCCACCCCCGGGAAGGTGCACGTGTACGAGTGGCATGACGAAACACTCTCGTTGATCAGCTCGCCCGGCGATCCGAACAACGCCTTCTTCCTCGGCTCGAGCGCGGATGGCCGCGACGTGTTCTTCTCCACGCACGCCCAGCTCTCGCCGCAGGACACCGATCAGTCCGACGACATCTACGACGCGCGTGTGGACGGCGGCTTCGCCGGACTGACCCCGTTGCAGTGCACGGGCACCGGCTGTCAGGGCGTGCCGGCGGCGGCGCCGATCTTCGCGACGCCGGCGAGCGTGACCTTTGAAGGCGTCGGGAATTTCCCGCCGTCGCAACCCGTGGTCGAACCCAGTACGAAACCAAAATCGAAATCCAAGTCGAAGCCCAAGAAGTGCGGGCGGGGATTCGTCAAGAAGCGCGGCAGGTGCGTCAAGCAGCAGGCCAAGAAGTCGGCGAAGGGGAGGAAGTAAAAAACATGTTCAAGAGGCATCATCACGCATCACTGCCGCTCGTCGCGGGCGCCCTGGCGCTGATCGCCGTGTTCTTCCCGGCGTCCGCGTTCGGGTCTGCGACGCCGAGCCCGCAGTGGACGGTCACGGCGTTCTCCGCGCCGACGAACCTAGCCCCGGGGCCTGGCAGCACGGGCGTGTACAAGGTGCAGGTACAGAACACCGGCGGTGCGCCGAGCGACGGCACGATTACAGTCATGGACGTCCTTCCGCCCGGGCTGAAGGCCGCGGCCACCGCCACGGGAGATGACTGGCAGATGGGCACGGAAATGGCGTGTGCCGGCTCCTCGTGCACCTATTCGGGGAGCGTTGCGGTGGACGATTTCCTTGAACTGAAGATCCCCGTCGAAGTGCAGGAAGGCGCTCCTTCGAGCGTTACGAACCTCGTGACGGTCACTGGCGGCGGCGCGCCCGAAGTGGTCCGGGAAACGCCGACCGTGATCAGTTCGACGCCTGCGGAGTTCGGCCTCGCGCCCGGTTCGACGGCGATCGCGCTGTCGAGCACCCAGGCGGGCGGGCATCCCGACCTGACGAGCACGCTCGCGTTCACCTCGATCGGGAAAGGTCTGCTCGCCGGCGATCCAGATGAAAGCGGGCTGGTGCTGCCGCCTGGATTCGTCGGGGACCTCGCAGATACGCCGAAGTGCCCGCTCGCCAAGTTCACCGAAATCGAAGAAGGGAACAATGTTCCGCTGGAGTGCTCGCTGGGCACGCAGATCGGGACGGCGACAGTGAACTTGAGCCTTGGTGACGCCATCCAATCTCGTGAGACGGTGCCCGTTTTCAACCTCTCGACGAATCCCGGTGAAATCGCCAAGTTCGGGTTCAGCGCCGTTGGTTACGGCATCGAGGGCACGGTCACGCTGGAGCCCAGCGACTATGGGGTGCGCACGAACTTCCAGAGTATCAACGACAACTTCCTGCAGTTTGACGGCATCTCGTTGACCGTGTGGGGCGTGCCGGCCGATCCGAGCCACGATCGGATGCGCGGGCTCGTCTGCGGCTATCGGGCCGGCGGGTGTGTCTACGACAGCCCGACAGCGGCAGATGTCGGATATCCGCTGGGGTACCCCGAAGCATCCCAGCCACAGATCGACGGTCAACCTTCGACGAGCCCTCCCGTCCCGTATCTGACGAGTCCGACGCAGTGCACGGGCGAGCCGCTGCAGGGCACGTATGTCGCTAC
>DATMPY010000062.1:0-26425 GCA_035566955.1 Solirubrobacteraceae bacterium
GCGTCAAGCAGGCGCGGCCGCCAAAGTACAAGACACGCGCCTATACTCGCTGCAACCGCTGCGGGCGTCCCAAGGCGGTGTACCGCAAGTTCGGGCTCTGCCGCATCTGCCTGCGCGAGCTAGCCCACAACGGCCAGATCCCCGGGATGACCAAGTCCTCCTGGTAGGAGACCGTGGGTTAGGTTTCCTTTTTAAAACTCTGTCTGACTATCGTTATACACGACTTAAAAAGAATACATTCACCCTCACCTTGCCCGGCTTGTACCGAGTTCTTTTTCAAAAGCCTGTCAAACCATTGTTATACAAAGCTCAAAGAACATTTTTGATACCCAACCACTGACTACTAACACCACCTGCCCATGTCCATGACCGATCCGATAGCCGACTTCCTCACGCGCATCCGCAACGCGATTCACGCTGCGCATGAGACGGTCCAGATCCCGGCCTCCAAGCTCAAGGGCGAGCTGGCGCGGATCCTCGTCGAGCAGGGCTACATCGAATCGTGGTCGGTCGGTCCCGCCCCGGACGGGGCAGCCGGAGAGGTGATCGAGATCCGTCTCAAGTACACCGACAACCGCCGCTCCGCGATCTCCGGCCTCAAGCGCGTCTCCAGGCCCGGCCAGCGCACGTACGTGCAGGCTGGGCGCATCCCCAAGGTGCAGGGCGGGATGGGCACCTCGATCGTCTCGACCTCGCGGGGCGTGATGACCGGCCACGACGCGCGCGCGGCCGGCGTCGGCGGCGAGGTCCTGGCGCTGGTCTGGTAGCGGACGCGGCCCGGGAGACAACCATGTCCAGGATCGGAAGACAGCCCATCCCCGTGCCGAGCGGCGTGACCGTCGCGATCGAGCCGGAGGCGGTGCGCGTGAAGGGCCCGAAGGGTGAGCTTATGGAGCGCATCCCCCGCGACATCGACGTCGTCCAGGAGGGCGAGCGGCTGCTCGTCTCCCGCCCCACCAACCGCGGCGAGCACCGCGCGCTGCACGGCCTCACCCGCACGCTGGTGGCCAACATGGTGCAGGGCGTCACCGCGGGCTACGAAAAGCGCCTGGAGATCCAGGGTGTCGGCTACCGCGCGCAGCTGAAGGGCAAGAACCTCGAGCTCGCCGTGGGCTACTCCCACCCGGTCCCGATCGCGGCCCCCGCGGGGATCGAGTTCGAAGTGCCCCAGCCCACGAGGATCGTGGTGAAAGGCATCTCCAAGCAGCTCGTCGGGGAGACCGCCGCGATCATCCGCAAGCAGCGCCCCCCCGAGCCCTACAAGGGCAAGGGCATCCGCTACGAGGGCGAGTATGTGGCCCGGAAGGTGGGCAAGCGCGCATGAGCCCGCATAGCTGCGCTGGATCTGCGTCCTCAGTCGCTCGCGTACCGAAGCCGGGAGACACTCGCTTCGCTCGCATCCCCGTTTCGGCCAGCACGCCACGCTCCTTGCGTCCTTGCCCAGCTTGCTCTGCGAACTCATGCGGAGCTGAGTTTGATGTGAGGGGGCGTTGACATGACCCTCCTCACCAAAGACCAGCGCCGGCTCAAACGGCGCCGCCGGGTGCGGGCGAAGATCGCGGGCACCGCCACGCGGCCGCGGATCTCGGTGTTCCGCTCCAACAAGGGGCTCTCCGCCCAGGCGATCGACGACATCTCCGGTCGTACCCTGGCCGCTGTCAATTGGTATGAGCCCGAGCTGCGCCCGCTGGCAAAGGCGGAGCGCACCGCCCGTGCCGGGGCGCTGCTGGCCGAGCGGGTCAAGGCCGCAGGCATCTCCGAGGCCGTGTTCGACCGCGGCGGCTACCGCTACCACGGCCACGTCCGCGCCTTCGCCGAGGCCCTACGCGAGGCGGGGATAGTCGTCTAGGGTAACTCCCACTCAAACCGCCGCCCTCCAACCGCTCTCCACAACCTCGACTACCCTCCCTCCCTCCCTCCCTCCCTCCTCTCTCTCTCTCTCTATGTCATACATCTCCTCAGATCGCTCAGTCAGCGCCACCGGCCTGGACCTCCAGGAGCGCGTGGTCGAGATCAACCGTGTCGCCAAGGTGGTCAAGGGCGGGCGGCGCTTCTCGTTCACCGCGCTCGTGGTGGTGGGCGACGAACGGGAAGTCGTGGGAGTCGGGTACGGGAAGGCCAACGAGGTTCCCTTGGCAATCCAGAAGGGCGTGGAGCGCGCCAAGAAGGACCTCTTCCGCGTCCCCCGCCACGGCAGCACCATCACCCACCAGACCACGGGGATCTTCGGCGCGGGGCGCGTCCTGCTCAAGCCCGCCGCTCCCGGCACCGGGGTGATCGCGGGGGGCGGCGTGCGTGCGGTGCTGGAGCTCGCCGGGATCCACGACATCCTCTCCAAGAGCCTCGGGACCCAGAATCCCATCAACCTCGTCAAGGCCACCATCACCGGCCTGCGCGGGCTGCGCACCCCCGAGGAGGTCGCCCGCCTGCGCGGCCTCTCGATCAATCGCGTACTCGGCCTCGCGGAGCGGGTGCCCGACGGCGCGCCGGAGGCTGTCGCTGGGACCCCCGCACCGGCTACCGCGGAGACTCCTGCGTCGGCTGCGGCCGAGACTCCCGCTCCGGCTACCGCGGAGACTGCCGCTGGGACCCCCGCGCCGGCCGCCGAGGAGGCCCCCGGGCCGGCCACCGAGGAGACTCCCGCTGAGGCCACGCTCTCAGAGGCGGTCGCCGAGGTCGAGACGGAGACATCACCAGCCGCACAGGCCCCCGGGGAGGCGCCTGCCTGATGGCTGCTCTGACGGTCATCCAGCGGCGCTCCCGCAACGGCTCCAACCAGCGCCAGCTCGACACCCTGCGCTCGCTGGGCCTGCGCCGCATCGGGCACACGGTGGAGGTGCAGGACAGCCCCCAGGCGCGCGGGATGCTGCATGCGGTGCGCCACCTCGTCGAGGTCCAGGAGGGCGAGTCGGCGCGGGCAAGCGGGGAAGCGCGGGTGGGTAGTGAGCGCGGCAGAGCGGGTGGGCAAGTGAGCGCGGCAGAGCGGGTGGGCGACGCGAGCGAGGAGCCCCGCATCGGGCTGCACAGCCTCGCCCCGGCCCCGGGCAGCCGCCGCCCGCGCAAGCGGGTGGGCCGCGGGGAAGGCTCGGGCACGGGCAAGACGGCGGGCCGCGGGCAGAAGGGCTACGGCTCGCGCTCCGGCGCCAAGAGCCGGGCGCGGTTCGAGGGCGGGCAGATGCCGATCCACATGCGCATGCGCAAGCTTCGCGGCCCCCACATGAAGAAGTCGATGCCCTTCGAGCCCTTCCGCACCCACACCCAGGCCGTGAACATCGGCGACCTCGACAGCCGCTTCGAGGCGGGCGCGGAGGTGACGCTCGAGTCGATGAAGTCCAAGGGCCTCGGGACCCGTAAGGACATCCCCGTCAAGGTGCTGGCGAAGGGCGATCTCGGCAAGGCGCTGACCGTCCATGCCAACGCCTTCAGCGCCAGTGCCCGCGAGCGCATCGAGGCTGCGGGTGGCAGCTGCGTCGTGGTCGATGCGGCGGGCTCCTAGCGCCCCCGCGAGCGATCGAGGTTGATGACGGTGCCGTCGTGGTCGGGAACGCGGCGGGCTTCTGCACAAGCCGTTCCCGGGGGCGTTTGCGGAGACCATTCTGAGAAGACCCGCGCGCGAGTCGCCGCCGGGGTCTAAACTCGCCGGCAGTGCTCGCCACGATCCTCAACGCATTCCAGGTCGCGGACATCCGGCGCAAGATCGGCTTCACGGCCGCGATGCTGCTGATCTACCGCCTGGGCTCCCACATCCCGGTGCCGGGGGTCAACCTGACGGCGGTCAACAGCATCCAGAAGCAGCTCGGGGGATCGAACATCCTCGGCCTGCTCAACCTCTTCTCCGGCGGCAGCCTCTCGCGGATCGCGATCTTCGCGCTGGGGATCATGCCCTACATCACGGCCTCGATCATCCTGCAGCTGCTGCAGGTGGTGGTGCCCTCGCTGGAGAAGCTCTCCAAGGAAGGGGAGGTCGGTCAGGCGCGGATCACCCAGTACACCCGCTACCTGACGGTGGGCCTCGCCTTCGCCCAGTCGGTGGGCTACGTCTTCCTGTTCCACTCGCTGCAGGCGAACGCGGGGGAATCGGTGGTGACGAAGTTCGACTTCCCCCACATCTTCCTGATCGTGATCTGCCTCACGGCGGGCTGCGTGCTGCTGATGTGGATCGGCGAGCTGATCACTCAGAAAGGGATCAGCAACGGCATCTCCCTGTTGATCTTCGCCTCGATCGTCTCCCGCCTGCCCTCGGGGATCCAGACGTGGTGGACGAGCCAGAACCAGGTCTTCAAGGTGATGATGCCCTTCATGGTGCTCGCCGTGGTGGCCGCGATCGTGTTCGTGATGGAGGGCCAGCGGCGGATCCCGGTGCAGTACGCCAAGCGGGTGATCGGGCGGCGGATGAGCGAGGGCGGCCAGACCTACCTGCCGCTGCGGGTGAACATGGCCGGGGTGATCCCGGTGATCTTCGCCGCCAGCATCATGGCCTTCCCGCCCACCATCGGGCAGCTCGTGCACACCCACTGGGGCCAGCAGATCTCGGACTTCTTCTCGCCCAACGGCTGGCACTACATCGTGGGCGAGTCGCTGTTCATCATCGTGTTCACGTACTTCTACACAGCGGTGACCTTCAACCCGGTCGATCAGGCGGACAACCTCAAGAAGTACGGGGGATTCATCCCGGGTGTGCGGCCCGGGCGGCCCACCGCGGAATTCCTCGACCGCATCCTCGCGCGGCTCACGTTCCCCGGCGCCCTGTTCCTCGCGGCCGTGGCGGCGCTGCCGACGATCCTGTTCGACCGCACCCACGTGAACCTCCAGCTCGGGGGCACTTCGCTGCTGATCGTGATCGGGGTGGCCCTGGAAACAATGAAGCAGCTGGAGGCGCAGCTGATGATGCGCAGCTACGAGGGCTTTTTGAAGTAGCCCTCGTCCTAGGGGGAGGCTGGGAGGGGGCCTGCCCCTCCCGCGCGAGAGATTAAGCAGCTCGAGGCCCAGCTGATGATGCGCAGCTACGAGGGCTTTTTGAAGTAGACGTTAGGGGGTGGCCGGGAGGGGGGCCTGCCCCCCTCCCGCACGAGCGCGAGGGCTTTTTGAAGTAACCTCGGGCACTTGTCCGAGCTCAACCTGATCCTGCTCGGCCCCCCGGGCGCGGGCAAGGGCACCCAGGCGGACCGCCTGCAGGCGGACTTCACCCTGGCGCACATCTCCACGGGCGACATGCTGCGCGCCCAGGTGGCCGAGGGCACCAAGCTGGGGCGGGAGGCACAGCGGTACATGAAGGCGGGGGATCTGGTCCCGGACGAGGTGATCGTGGGCATGATCACCGAGCGCATCGGCGCCGCCGACGCCCGCGACGGGTTCCTGCTCGATGGCTTTCCCCGCAACGAGTCCCAGGCGGACGCGCTGGGAAAGGCGCTGGGGGCCTTCGATCGACAGCTCACCGCGGCGCTCCTGATCGAGGTGGCGGACGACGAGGTGGTGCGCCGCCTGGCGGGGCGCAGGGTGTGCGTGAAGAACCCCACCCACATCTACCACGTGGAGCTCGACCCCCCCAAGCACGAGGGGGTCTGCGACCAGGACGGCTCCCGCCTGATCCAGCGGGAGGACGACCGCGAGGAGACGATTCGCCGCCGCCTGGAGGTGTATCACGCCCAGACGGAGCCCCTGATCGGCTACTACGAGCGTGTCGGTCTGTTGCGCCGCTTCGACGGCAGCCGCACCCCCAACGAGGTCCACGCCCACATCCGCGCCACCGTCGCCACGCTGCGGTTGGAGGACAAGCTCTGAGTTAGCCCACCGGCCGGCTTCGCCTGGCCTGCCGCTCGGCCGGGCTCCGCCGAGTGGCCCGCCGGGCTCCGCCGAGTGGCCCGCCGGGATTCGCCGAGTGGCCCGGCCAGGCCCCGCCAAGTGGCCCGGCCAGGCCCCGCCAAGCTAAGCTGGATTTCGTGATCATCAAGAAGAGCCCGGCGGAGATCGAGAAGATGGCGGCGGCGGGCGCGATCCAGGTGCAGACCCTCCAGCTGCTGGAGAGCAGGATCCGCCCGGGGGTGCGCACCGAGGAGCTGGACGCCGCCGCGGAGCGCTTCATCCGCTCCCACGGGGCGACTCCCACCTTCAAGGGCTTCCGCGGCTTCCCCGGCTCGATCTGCGCCTCCCCCAACGCGATGGTCGTGCATGGCATCCCCGGGCGCTACCGCCTGCGGCGGGGGGACATCATCTCGATCGATGTGGGGGTCACGCTCGACGGGTGGGTGGCGGACGCTGCGCGCACGTTCCCCGTTGGGGAGATCGGCCCGCGCGAGCAGAACCTTCTGGGCGCCACCCGGGAGGCGCTGTTCGCGGGCGTGGAGCAGTGCCGGGTGGGCAACCGCATGGGCGACGTCTCCCATGCGATCCAGCTGGTCATCGAGGGGGCGGGACTCTCGGTGATCCGCTCCCTCGTCGGCCACGGGGTGGGCCGCAGCATGCACGAGGACCCCCAGGTCCCCAACTATGGGCGCCCCGGCAAGGGCCCCCTGTTGGAGGAGGGGATGGTGCTGGCGATCGAGCCCATGACCACCGCGGGGCGGGCGGCGGTGCGGATGGCGGGCGACGGCTGGGCGATCTTCTCTCAAGACGACTCCCCCGCCGCCCACTTCGAGTTCACGGTGGCGATCACCGCCGATGGGCCCCGGATCCTCACCCCGTGGCACCTCCAGGAGGACGCCCAGGGCCCGCGGGCCGAGGACGCCGCGGCCGGGGAATCCGCGCCGCGCACCCAGGTGACCGCAGGCGCGAGCTGAGCCCCTGCCGGACCTCCTGCGATGCGGCCCAAACGGCGCCTGTGCTACGATCGATCGTCCCGCTTGCAGGCGAAAGCGTTTCGCGCTGCGGGCGTATCCTCGATCAGGTAGCGGCAGCCGCCCCGGCTGCCAGAGCCGGATCGCCGGACCAGCCGAAAGGGATCATGAAGGTACGACCGTCGGTGAAACCGATGTGCGAAAAATGCAAGGTCATCCGCCGCCACGGGGCGGTCCTGGTGATCTGCCAGAACAAGCGCCACAAGCAGAGGCAGGGCTGATCTGGTGGCCTCGGATGATCGCCATGCTGCGTCCTCGGTCGGGTCCGTGGGTGGCCACTGTCCCCTCCTTGCGTCCTTGCCTGACGATCCCCGAGTCTCACCAGATGGGGTGGTGGTGATCTAGTGGCACGCATCGCGGGGGTCAACCTGCCCCTCAACAAGCGCTCGGAGATCGGGCTGACCTACATCTTCGGCATCGGGCGCTCGACGGCCAACAAGCTGCTCGCGGAGGTCAAGGTGAGCCCGGACACCTACGTGCGGGACCTCACCGAGGACGAGGTGTCGCGCCTGCGGGACGCGATCGACCGCGACCTCACGGTGGAGGGCGACCTGCGCAGGGAGCGCTCCCAGGACATCAAGCGGCTGCAGGAGATCGCGTGCTACCGCGGCCTGCGCCACCGCCGCGGCCTGCCGGTGCGGGGCCAGAAGACGAAGACCAACGCGCGCACGCGCAAGGGCCCCAAGCGGATGCAGGTGGCGGGCAAGAAGAAGGCAGGTAAGAAGTGAGCGCGGAGCGCTCACGGTCAAGCACGGCTGGAGGCCGTGCGATCGACTCGGGACGCGGGCCTGGATGGCTCGCGGATCACTGATGGCCGCCCCCAAGCGCGCCCGTGGGCGGCGCAAGCCCAAGAAGAACATTCCGGTGGGGCAGGCGCACATCAAGACTTCGTTCAACAACACGATCGTCTCGCTGACGGACGTGCAGGGCAACGTGATCGCCTGGGAGTCCGCCGGCGGGGCGGGTTTCAAGGGCTCGCGCAAGTCCACCCCTTTCGCCGCCCAGGTCACGGCGGACGCGGCGGCGCGCAAGGGCATCGAGCAGGGCCTGCAGAAGGTGGAGGTCTACGTGAAGGGTTCGGGCTCGGGCCGGGAGACGGCGATCCGCTCGCTCTCCGCGGCGGGCCTGGATGTGACGGGCGTCAAGGATGTGACCCCGCAGGCCCACAACGGATGCCGCCCCCGCAAGCGGCGTAGGGTCTAGCTAATGGCGCGCGACTCAAGCCCACAGTGCAAGCAGTGCCGCCGGGAGGGGCAGAAGCTGTTCCTCAAGGGGGAGCGCTGCCTGACCGACAAATGCGGGGTGGAGCGCCGCTCCTACCCGCCCGGGGAGCACGGCAGGGGGCGCCAGAAACAGAGCGAGTACCGGTTGCAGCTGCGGGAGAAGCAGAAGGCCCGCCGCTACTACGGGGTGCTGGAGAAGCAGTTCCACGGCTACTACGAGAAGGCCTCCCGCCAGCCGGGGATCACGGGCGAGAACCTGCTGGCGCTGCTGGAGTGCCGCTTTGACAACGTCCTGGTGCGCCTCGGCTTCGCCGCCTCCCGGCGCCAGGCCCGCCAGCTGATCCGCCACGGCCACTGGACGGTCAACGGGCGGCGGGTGAACATCCCCAGCTACCAGGTGCGCCCGGGCGAGGTGATCGCGATCAAGGCGGGGACCCCGGCCACCCAGGTGGTGAGGGACGCCACGGAGCTGACGGGGCAGATCCCGGCATGGTTGCAGGCGGATCACGAGTCGCTCACCGCCAAGGTGCTGCGCAGGCCGGAGCGGCGCGAGGTGGCGGCGCCGGTGCAGGAGCAGCTCATCGTCGAGCTGTACTCGAAGTAAGAGCCTTGCCGGCATCGCCCCCGCTCGCGCGTGACGGCGATGCCATGGAGCCGGTGTCCGGCCGGATGCTGGCGTGAGATCACAACGAGGTTAGGACCCTGATGCTCGACTTCCAAATCCCCAGGATCACAAGCGAGTCCGTGGAGCAGAACCGCGGCACGTTCACCATCGAGCCGCTCGACCGCGGGTTCGGCTACACGTTCGGCAACTCGCTGCGCCGCGTGCTGCTCTCCTCACTGGCGGGGGCCGCGGTCACGAGCGTGCGCATCGAGGGGGTGGCCCACGAGTTCTCGACCATCCCCGGCGTGAAGGAGGACGTGACGGACATCGTGCTCAACCTGAAGGGCATCGTGTGCCGGATGCACTCCGACGCCACGGAGGTGGAGGCGCCGCTGGTGGTCACGGGTCCCGGTGACATCACCGCGAAGGACATCGACCTCCCCGCGGGGGTTGAGATCCTCAACCCGGACGTGCACATCGCGACGCTCGAGAAAAAGACGAAGCTCGAGCTATACATGACGATCGGCCGCGGCCGGGGGTACCGGCCGGCGGAGGAGAACAAGTCCCCGGACCAGCCGATTGGGGTGATCCCGATCGACTCGATCTTCTCCCCGGTGCGGCGGGTGGCCTACGCGGTAGAGCAGGCGCGGGTGGGCCAGAAGACGGACTTCGACAAGCTCACGCTGGACATCGAGACGGACGGCTCGATCGAGCCCCAGGCGGCGCTGCGGGAGGCGGCGGAGCTGTTGATCTCCCAGCTGGCGATCTTCACGGACGCGGACCGCATCCAGGAGCTGCGGGCCTCCCCGGGCGGGCAGCTCGACGGCCACGGCCTCGCGGTGGGCGGGGGCGGCCAGGCGGCGCTGCAGGGCGAGGAGTGGAGCATCCTGATCGAGGAGCTGGAGCTGGGGGTGCGCTCCTACAACTGCCTCAAGCGGGCGGGGATCCAGACGGTGGGGGACCTCATCTCCAAGTCGGAGGCGGAGCTCAACGCGATCCCCAACTTCGGCAAGAAGTCGATCGACGAGGTCATCGAAACTCTGGAAGCGCGAGGGCTGCACCTGCGCCAGGACTGAGAGGCCCTCCCACACACACCGCGATCGGCCGGCGGGCTCTGGGACCTGTCCCGGAGCTCCGCACGGGGGGTCGCGGGAGGCTCTACACTCCCCAACCGACCATGCGACACCAGAAGACCCGCAACAAGCTGAGCCGCGACTCGGCGCACCGCAAGGCGCTGCTGATGAACCTCACCAAGGAGGTTCTGGAGCACGAGCGGATCAAGACCACGGAAGCCAAGGCGAAGGCGGTGAAGCCGGAGATCGAGAAATTGATTACGCTGGCCAAGCGCGACGATCTGCACAACCGCCGCCAGGCGCTGGCGGCGCTGGCGCAGGACAAGTTCGCGGTGCACCGCCTGTTCGTGGAGGTGGCCCCCCGCTACGTGGACCGCCCGGGGGGGTACACGCGCATCCTGAAGCTCGGCCCGCGCCGCTCGGACGCGACGGAGATGGTCTTCCTCGAGCTGGTCTGACGGACTCCGGCTGGGCCCGGAGGCCGCGGGTCCCGGGGTTATGGATTGGAGTCGTTTGGGATCGTCCGCGCGGGTGGTGTGCACGCCACGCGCAGGGGCGCGGGGCTTCCGTGCCCCGCGTATGGGGTGCGTAGGATTGCCTCGCCGATGGTCACCAAGCTCACCCTCGAGTACGACGGAAGCGAGTTCGCTGGCTGGGCGCGCCAGCCGGGGCTGCGCACGGTGCAGGAGGAGGTGGAGGGGGTGCTGCGAACGATCCTCGGCGAGCGGGGCGTGGATGGGGAGCCGCTGGGGCTGACGGTGGCGGGGCGCACCGACCGGGGGGTGCACGCGTGGGGGCAGGTCGCAAGCTACGCCCATGAGGCGGTTGATCCGGTGCGACTGAACACGCTGCTGCCCGCGGACATCGCGGTGCTCGCCTCGGAGCCCGCCCCGGAGGGGTTCGACGCGCGTCGGGACGCGCGCAGCCGCACGTACTGCTATCGGGTACTGGCCCGCAGGGAGCGCGGGGTGTTCACGCGCGGGAGCGCCCTGTGGTGGCCGAGCCGCATTGACCGCGACCTGCTCAGCCAGTGCGCCCGCGCGCTCCCGGGGCGCCACGACTTCACGGCGTTCACGCCCACGGAGACCGAGCACGTGCGCTTCGAGCGGGAGGTGCTGCGGGCGGAGTGGCGCACGGAGGAGGAGCTGCTGGAGTTTTGGATCGAGGCGGACACGTTCATGCGCCACATGAACAGGGTGCTGGTGGGCACGATGCTCGAGGTCGCCGGCGGCCGGCGCACCGTGGAGGACTTCAGGCGGCTGCTGGAGGGCTGGCCCCGCTCCGAGGCCGGCCTCACCGCTCCCGCACATGGGTTGGCGCTGGCGTCGGTCTCCTACGACCTCCCTGCCCGAGCTCCTGAAGCTGCCGTCCCCCGAATCTGATGCGTTGATGCGGTAGCATCAGTTCTGTGCGTACGACCCTCCAGATCGACGACGACATCGTTGCGGCTGCGCGGGAGCTGGCCGCGGGCGAGCGGCGCTCGCTCGGGGCCGTCATCTCCGAGCTCGCCCGCCGGGGGCTGACGCCGGCGAGGGTGGAGACCGCGGACGGCCTGCCGGTGATCCGTGTGCCCGCCGGCACCCCGGCGATCACCCCCGAGATGGTGCGGCGCGCGCTCGAGGATGATTGACGCCAGCGGTGGGGCTGCCGGACGTCAACGCACTGGTCGCGCTGGCGTGGGACTCGCACGTGCACCACGTCCGGATGCGCACCTGGTTCGCTGAGCACAGCCCGCACGGTTGGGCGACCTGCCCGCTCACGGAGAGCGGCTTCGTGCGGGTGTCCTCCAATCCCAAGGTTCTCCCGAGCGCGATCGGCGTTGAGGCGGCGCGTGCGGTGCTCGCGGCGCTGCGCGCGATCGATGGCCACCGCTTCCTCGCCGACGACGTGTCGCTCGGCGACAGCGACGTTCCGACGATGGTCGGCTACCGCCAGGTGACGGACGCGCATCTGCTGACGCTCGCCCGGCGCCGGGGGGTATGTGTGGTGACCTTCGACGCGGGACTCCACGCACTGGCACAAGGGCGCGACGTCGAGCTGCTGACGGCTCACTGATCCTACGTCGCGTGCGGCACCTATCCTGGGGGTGGATGGCGCTCAATGTGCTGCTCACCAACGACGACGGGATCGAGGCCGAGGGGCTGCTGGCGATGCGCGCCGCGCTGGCCGCGCTAGCCGATGTGCGCCTCGCGGTGATTGCCCCCGACGGCAACCGCTCCGCGATGGCCCGCTCGATCACGACGCGCCGGCCGCTGTGGGTCGAAGAGGTCCCCTTCCCCGATGGCACCGTGGGGTATGCCACCGACGGCACCCCCGTGGACTGCGTTCGCCTCGCCAGCCTGGGGGCCGTGGAAGACTTCCAGGCCGATCTCGTCGTGTCGGGCATCAATCACGGGGCCAACCTCGGCGACGACATCACCTACTCGGGCACGGTGGCCGCCGCCCTGGAGGGGGTGGTGCTGGGGCTGCCCGCGATCGCGGTCTCCCAGCAGTCCCGCGCACGGGCGCTCGACTACCGCTTCCACGGCGGCTTCGACTTCGCCGTGGCCGCCCGCTTCGTCGCGCGCCTCGTCGAGCGCCTGGAGGTCCTGCCCCTGCCCCCGGGCACGCTGCTCAACGTCAATGTCCCCGCGGGCGAGCCCAGTGGGGTCGAGGTGGCGAGGCTCGGCAAGCGGATCTACCGCGACGAGCTCAAGCTCGAGCGCGAGGAGGCCGGGCCCCCGGCGCGGCGACGCTACTGGATCTACGGGGACGACCCCGGCTTCCACGAGGAGCCCGGCAGCGACCTCACCGCGGTGGCCGCCGGTAGGATCGCGGTGACTCCGATCCACTTCGACCTCACCCACCTCCCGGGGATCGAGGCGCTCGCGGGCTTCGACCTGCAGGACCTGCTCGACTCCCCCACCGTGGAGGCCGGGTGAGGTGAGCGGGTACACGGCGTGCGGCGGACGGGATGAGGCGGGTATCCGGGGGGTATTGAGAGGGCCGTTGACGTGGGATGGGCTGTGGAGAGCAGGATGAGACCGGAGTTGGTGGAGGAGTGGACGTTGGGAGGGGTCGGCATTGGCGGAGGATGAGATGGGACGAGCCGCCGACGGTCGGAGCGCTGAACCGCCGACGCGGGGCAGGAAGCCCCGCGCCCGTGCGCGTGGCAGGGAGAACACCCGCGCGGACGATCCCAAAAAGACGATCCAGGACCCCGCGGCCAGGGTTGCAGAGCTGCGGCGCGAGGTCGAGTACCACTCGCACCGCTACTACGTGCTCGACGATCCCGTCATCGGCGACGACGCGTACGACGCCCTGTTCGAGGAGCTGCGGGCGCTGGAGGCCGCCCACCCCGAACTGCTGAGCGCCGACTCCCCCACCCAGCGCGTCGGGGGGACGCCTGTGAGCCGGCTGGAGAAGGTCACCCACCTCGAGCCGATGCTCTCGCTCTCCAACGCCCGCTCCGAGGAGGAGTTCCGTGCGTGGGTGGAGCGCATGCGCAACCACCTCGCCCGCGAGGGCATCGCCCAGCCCCACTTCCAGTACGTGGTTGAGCCCAAGGTCGACGGCCTGGCGATCAGCCTCGTCTACCGCAACGGCGTGCTCGAGCGCGGCGCCACCCGCGGCGACGGGGAGATCGGCGAGGACATCACCCACAACCTCCGCACCATCCGCGCCATCCCCCTGCACATCGAGGACGCCCCCCCGCTGCTGGAGGTGCGCGGCGAGCTCTACATGTCGCTCAAAGACTTCACCGCCCTCAACGAGCGCCGCGCCGAGCAGGGCCTCTCGACCTTCATGAATCCCCGCAACTCCGCCGCCGGCACCGTGCGCCAGCTCGACCCCGCCCTTGCCGCCGAGCGGCCCCTCTCGATCTGGTGCTACCAGGTGGGGGTCACCGAGGGGCTCACCTTCAACACCCACTGGGAAGCCCTCAAATGGCTTGGCGAGCACGGGTTTCGCGTCAACCGCGACATCCAGCTGCTGCACTCCGAGGACGACGTCATCGCCCAGTGCCTTGCCTGGCAGAGCCGCCGCGGGGAGCTCGACTTCGAGATCGACGGGGTCGTCATCAAGGTCTCCGATCTCGCCCTCCAGCGCCGCCTCGGCTCGGTTGGGCGCGACCCCCGCTGGGCGGTGGCGTGGAAGTTTCCCCCCACCACCGCCGTGACCCGCCTGCAGCGGATCGGCTGGAACGTCGGCAAGTTTGGCGACATGCGGCCCTACGCCATGCTCGAGCCCGTCTCCGTGGGGGGCGTCACGATCAAGCTCGCCACGCTGCACAACGAGGAGGACCTCCGGCGCAAGGACATCCGCGAGGGCGAGGACGTCATCATCCTGCGCGCCGGCGACGTCATCCCCCAGGTGATCTCCCCCGCCCCGCATGTGGTGGAGCACAAGGGCCGGCCCCCCCGGCCGCGGCCTCCCGCGCGGTGTCCCTTCTGCAACACCAAGACTGTCAAGCCCCGTGACTCCGTCTTCACCACTTGCCCCAACCGCGACTGCCCCGAGCGCGCGTGGCAGCTGCTCAAGCACTTCGTCTCCCGCGGCGCCATGGACATCGAGGGGCTCGGCGAGAAGCAGGTCCGGCTGCTCCAGAAGGAGGGGCTCGTGCGCGTCCCCGGGGACTACTATCGGCTGGCGGAGAACCGCGAGCAGCTGCTCGGGCTGGAGGGCTTCGCCGAGCTCTCCGTGCGCAACCTCCTGGCCGCGATCGAGGACTCCAAGCGACGGCCCTTCGCGCGGGTGCTCTTTGCGTTGGGGATCGAGGAGGTGGGGGAGGTCACCGCCCGCAACCTCGCCCAGCGCTTCCGCGACATCGACGCCCTCCTGCACGCCACCTGGGAGGAGATCGCCGAGACCCCCGGCATCGGCGAGAAGATGGCCCGCTCGATCCGCGAGCAGCTCGACGACACCCACATGCGCCAGGTGATCGCCGACCTGCGCCTCATCGGGCTGCGCTTCGCCGAAGCGGGTCCCCCGCCCTCGGAGGGCCCCCTCGCCGGCATGACCCTCGTGCTCACCGGCACCCTCCCCAACTGGACCCGCGAGTACGCCACCGAGCGCATCCAAGCCGCCGGCGGGCGCGTCACCACCTCGGTCTCCAAGAAGACCAGCTACCTCGTTGCCGGCGACAGCGCCGGGTCGAAGCTCGAAAAGGCCCGCCGCCTCCACGTCCGCGTGCTCGACGAGGACCGCCTGCGGGCGATGATCGATGGCCCACCCACACACGACGGCTGAGACCTGGCTGGGAGGTGGCCCGGGCGGTGGCGCGGCAAGGCTCCCCGACTCGGTAGGTGGGCGAAGGGAGGTTATATTTTCCGAGCAGTGCATAACTAATGTTATACGAACTCTCGATTTTTGATTTGTAGCAGGGCGCGCACCGCGCACAGCGCTTTGGGGAGGCCGTCAGACTATTGTTATACGGATGCTCGATTTTGATTTGTGGGGGTCGTGGTTGCGTTCTGATCTCGACGGGGAGGAGGGATATATTTTTTTAAAGTTGCGTATAACTATTGTCAGACGGGCTCTTGATTTTTCATATATCAATAGCGGGCCAGCGAGACCGTCATGTTGTCCTGCAGCACGTGCGCCGTCGCCGTCCCGATCCCGTCGGTGAAGAACGCGAACGCCAGCTCTTCCCCGTTTGCCGCCTCGCAGTAGCCCGCCAGGTTGGAGACCCCCGTGAGGGTGCCCGTCTTGCCCTCGCAGCGGCCCGCCGCCGCCGTGCCCCGCATCCGTTCTGAGAGCGTGCCCGTACGGCCCGCCACCGCCATGTCTTCCCGCAGGGTCGTGCCGATGGTCGTGTGGGCCAGCGCGTTGAGCAGGACCACCACTTCGTAGGGGGAGGTCTGATCGGCCCGCGACAGTCCCGAGCCATCTACCACCTGCGGGTGGACGCCCAGCTCGGCGAGCGTTGCGCGCACCGCATCCGCCCCCGCGGCGGTGGTGCCCGCACCGCCGAAGCGAGCCCCCAGGTCCTTCAGCAGGGTCTCCGCGAAGAAGTTGTCCGACGGGGGCAGCGTCAGGCTCAGCAGCTGCGCGACCGTCGGCGAGCTCACTCCCGCCAGGCGTACCGCCCCAGCGGGGGTCACAGCCGCTCCGCTGCGGGCGGGGGTCCTCGCAACCGTTACGCCCGCCGCCCGCAGCGCCGCCCGCAGCTCCCGCGCCGCGAACGCCGCCGGGGCGTGGGGGCCTCGTTCGAAGCCACTCTGCCCGCGGTTGAACGCCAACCCGCTCAGGACCCCTTCCAGATAGGGATCGAACGCATAGCCGCTCGACGGCTCCCCCCGCAGGGAGTCGAGGTAGGACTCATCCCCCCACACCCCGCCCGTAACGCGGCGGATGCCGTCCGTCGTTGCGATCTGAGTCGCCAGCGTCGCCACCGAGGACCCCACACCTCCGTAGTGGCTGTGGATGAACCCCGTGCTCCCAAACGTGGGGTCGCCCCCGCCGTGCAGGTAGAGGCTGCCTTCCCACACCCCCCCGGGGGCGAGCTGGCCGACGCCCAGCACCGTCGTTTCCAGCTGGGCCGCCGGCCCCATCCGCTCGAGCGCCGTGGTCGCGGTGTACAGCTTCTCCACCGACGCCGGCGCCCGCCGGTCCTCGGCGCGCTCGGAGAACAGCGTCTGCCCGCTCGTCATGTCATACACATAGCCCCCCGACAGCCTCCCCGCCAGGCGCAGCTCGTGGGCGAGGTACCCGTGCAGGGCCGCCGCCGGGGTGCCCGAGACGGTGGCCGAGGTGCCTCCGCCCATGCCGGCGAGCGCTGTGCCGGGCGCCATCGCGCCGGCGAGAAAGAGCACGCAGAGCAGGGTCCAGGGCGATGCAGGCCGGCGCCGGGGCACGCAGGTCTACAATTAACCGTGGTATGGGTAAGGTTGTCAAGCTGGAACCGGCAACGACGCGAGCGAGGCCACCTGTCTCCGCAGCCAAGGTTCGCCGCACCCGAAGCGCCGCGACCGCAAGTGGGCCCAGCACGAATGGGCGCGTGCGTCGCCGGCGGCCCAGCAAGACCGCGCTGGTGCTCGGCGGGGGAGGCTTCACCGGGGGGGTCTACGAGGTGGGGGCGCTGCGCGCGCTCGACCTGCTCGCGGTCAACAGCACCGTCAACCAGTTCGACGTCTACGTGGGCACCTCCGCGGGGTCGTTCATCGCCGCGCTCTGCGCCAATGGGGTGACCCCCGAGGAGATGATGCGCGTGGCCACCAGCCAGGGGCCCCAGCCGTTCCGCGACATCGATCTCGGCGATCTCCTGCGCCTTAACCTCGCCGAGCTGGTGAGCAGCGGCGCGCGCCTGCCCCTCCGGCTCGCCTCCATCGCCCGCCAGTTCGTCGCCCAGCCCGGGCAGGTCTCCGTGATGGACGTCGCCCTCGGCCTCGCCAAGGCGCTGCCCGCGGGGCTGTACACCGGCGCGGGCATCGAGAGCTACCTGCACCGCGTGCTCGCCGAGGGGGATCGCACCGACGACTTCCGCGAGCTCCGCCGGGAGCTGTACATCACCGCCACCGACCTCGACACCTGCGAGCGGATCGTGTTCGGCGCCGAGGGCTTCGACGGCGTCCCGATCTCCACCGCCGTGCGCGCCTCGGGGGCGCTGCCGATGGTGTACGCCCCCGTTCAGGTCGACGGGCGCGAGCTGGTGGACGGGGGGATCACCTCGACCACCAACCTCGACATCGCCGTCGAGGCCGGGGCCGAGCTGGTGGTCGTGATCAACCCCGTGGTGCCGTTCGTCAACGACTTCTCCGCCAACGTCCGCACCGTGCGCGGACGTCGCCCGCGGCGCGTCTCGGACATGGGCTTCTCCCAGATCGGCTACCAGGCGTTCAAGCTGCTCGCCCACCAGCGCCTGCACGAGCTCGCCGGTCGCTGGGAGGAGCGCTACCCGGGGGTGGACATCGTGCTAATCGAGCCCGAGCCCACCGACGAGTTGATGTTCCAGACCTCGATCATGAACTTCACCTCCCGCATCGAGATCGCCAGCCACGGCTTCCAGTCCGTCGCCGCCCACCTGGCGGGCGAATACGAGCGCTACCACGCCATCTGCGAGCGCCACGGGATCGAGATCTCCGCCGAGCGGCTGCGCAGCGTGGTGGAAAACTTCGACGCCGCGGAGCCCAACGAGGACGTCAGCGCCTGGCGCAGGCTGCTCGACGGGACCACCGGGGTGCTGCTGCGCCAGTCCCAGTCCGCGGGGGCCTGAGCGCCGGCGGGGAAGAGTGGGCGCTTGAGCGGCGGCCCCGGTCAGCGGTCCGGTGTCGATCCCAGCCCTCTGCGAGTGCGCTCAAGCTGCCTCTGGCGCGGACTCGGGCTCGCTCTGGGGCTCGGGCTGGGCGTTACCCTCAGGTTCAGGCTGCGCGCCGTCCTCGGGCTGGGCGAGTGTGCTGTCGATCGCCGCGAGCAGGCGGTCCGAGGCCACTGGGTTGCGGAGGCTGATGCGTACGTGCCGCGGCTCCCCCAGCCCGCCTCCGGCGGCCACCAGCACGCCCGCCCGGGACAGCCGCGCGGCGAGCTCCCCGCCATCCAGGGTTGGGTGGGCGGCCCACAGGAAGTTGGCCTGGCTGTCGGACACCTCGAAGCCGCGCTTGCACAGGGCGGTGCTCAGGCGGATGCGCTCCACGGCGACCGCGTGCACGTGCTTATCCAGCAGCTCCCCCGCGGTGCGCAGCGCCTCCAGGGCCCCCGCCTGCGAGAGCTCGTTGACCCCCAGGTCCGGCTCCAGCTCGGCCAGCAGCTCCTGCGAGCCGGGGCCGCCGATCGCGTAGCCCACCCGCAGCCCCGCCATGCCCCACGCCTTGGAGAAGCTGCGGAACACCAGCAGGCGGGGATGCTCCTCGAGCAGCGCCAGCGAGGCGTCCACGGGCTGGGTGTCGGCGAACTCGATCAGCGCCTCGTCGAGCAGCATCGCCACCCCGTCGGGTAGGCCCACGAGCAGCCGCTCGAGCTCCGCCACCCCCAGCAGCTCGCCGGTGGGATCGTTGGGGCTGGCCACCGCCACCACCCGGGTGTCGTGCTCCGCCACCGCCGCCAGCAGGGCGTCCACCCCGCCGCTCACCGGCACCGCCTGTCCGTGCGCCCGGCGGGCCATGAGCGGGAACAGGGGATAGGAGGGCCACGTGGTGATGAGCTTCTGGCCGGGCTCGATCAGCGCGCGGGTGGCCGCGCTCAGGAGCTCCGCCGCGCCGTTGCCGACGATCAGGCGGGCCGGGTCCACCCCGTGGCGGTCGGCCAGCTCGTTGCGTAGCTCCGAGCCCCGCAGGTGGGGATAGAGCTGCAGGCCCCGCCGCGCGATGAAGGTGATCGAGTTGGCGATGTTCGGGTGGGGCAGTTCCGGCCAGGTGGTCTGGGAGAGGTCGATCGTCTGGACGCGGGTGAGCGCCTTGCGCCGGCGCTCCGCCGCCTCCTCGCGCAGCTCGCGGTTGATCTCCTCCTCGGGAACCCCGTCGAACTGGCGATAGTAGTCGAGCAGTCCCATGGCTGGTGGCGGTCGTGAGCTCGGCCGCGGCGGCCTACTGCCCCTGGTTGGAGCTCACCATCTGGCCGGGGCCGTGTATGAAGATGAACCAGATCCCAAAGGCCCCCGCGCAGATCGCGGCGGTGACAGCGAACACCCGGGAGAGCACGCCCCCGCGCTGATCGTAGCCGGCGGCGCGCCGCACCAGGATCCACCCCTCGTCGAGGCCCCGCATCAGCTTGAGTGACCCGAACAGCAGGATGAACAGCCCCGCGAAGGCCGCGAGGATGCCGAGACTGATGCTGCCCGAGTAGTAGTCCACCTGCGAGCCGATCCAGAGGCAGGCGAGCGGGATGGGGCCCCAGCAGAAGAGGCTGAGGGTTGACATCGCCGCGAACATCGCGTCGGCGATGTACCTGTCGATCCGCTGGCGCGCCGCGCTGCCACGCTGGGGAAGACGGCGGTAGCGGACCGGTGCAGTGCCGGGACGCCTGCCGACGAAGAGGCCGCCGTTGTCGCTTGGATCAGTTCGCATGGTCTTGGCTGTCCTCACCTGCGAGCCCGCGCACCCAGGGTAGGCACGAATTACGTGGCTCGTTCGCTTTCCCTAAGCTAGCGCATTTTCGCGTGACGCCCAGTCCCACGAAAATGAAACTCCCGACCACAACAGCCTACTTGCTCGCGTACAGCGAGTCGAGTACGGCGGCGTACTTACTTTCAACGATGTTGCGCTTGACCTTCAGGGTGGGGGTGAGCTCCCCGCCAGCCTGGGAGAGGTCGTGCTCGAGGATGGCGAACTTCTTGACCTGCTCGACGTTCGCGTAGCGGGCGTTGACGCGGTCGACCTCGCTCCCGATCAGCTCGCGGATGGCGGGCTCGCGGGCGAGCAGGGGGGGATCCTCGGGCAGGCCGTGCTCGCGGGCGTAGCCGCAGATCTCCTCCTCGTCGAGGGTGATCAGCACCACGGGGTAGGGGCGGCGGTCGCCGTGCATCACGGCCTGGGAGATCCAGCGGCACTGCTTGAGGTCGTTCTCGATGTTGGCCGGGGTGAGGTTCTTGCCCCCGGCGGTGATGATGATGTCCTTCTTGCGCCCCGTGATCGAGAGGTAGCCGTCCTCGTCGAGCGAGCCCAGGTCGCCGGTGTGCAGCCACCCCTCCTCCACCGCCCCGAAGCTGGCGTCGGCGTTGTGGTGGTAGCCCTGGAAGATGTTGGGGCCCTTAATCAGGATCTCCCCGTCCTCGGCGATCCGCAGCTGCACCCCCGGCAGCGCGCGCCCCACGGTGCCGAAGCGGTGGTTCTCGATCGTGGAGATCGTGGAGATCGTCGCGGTCTCGGTCATCCCGTAGCCCTCCAGCACGGGGACCCCGCAGGCCCAGAAGAACTCGAGGATCTCATGTGCGATCGGGGCGGCGCCGGTGGCGGCCTGGCGCACGCGCCCACCGAAGATGGCGCGGACGTTTTTGAAGAGCTTCTCATCGGCCTCCGCGAAGGGGCCCTGGAGCTCCTCGGGGATTGGTTCCTCGCGGGCGATCAGGTCGTGGACCTTGGCGCCGAGGGCGAGTGCGGCCTCGGTCTGCTTCCGCTCCTCGGGGGACTGGGCCTCGATCGCGCCGTGGGCGAGGGTGTAGATCTTCTCGAAGATCCGCGGCACCGAAGGCAGGAAGGTTGGTTTGACCTCCTGGAGCTCGCCGACGATCTGCTTGACGTCCCCCCCGAAGTAGGCGATCGTGCTGCCACGGTCGAAGGCCCCGAGCTGGATCAGCAGGGCGAGGGCGTGCGCGAGGGGGAGGAAGAGGTAGGTGACCTCATCGTTGCGGATCTGGCCAACCTCGCGCACCATGTCGATCGTGGAGCGGTAGTTGCCGTGGGAGAGCACGCACCCCTTAGGGGGGCCGGTGGTGCCGGAGGTGTAGATGAACGTGTAGGGATCCTCCGGGAGGATCGCGGCGCGGAGGCGCTCGAGCTCGGCGGGCCCGTCGGAGCGTGCCCGGCCGCGCTCGCGGACCTCGGCGAGGGGCATCGCGGGCAGCGGCGCGGCGGGTGTCCCGTTCGGGGAGGGCACGTTGGGCGCCCGGGAGGACTCGCCGGCCACCTCGGTTGTCTGAGAGGGGGACGAGCCGGCGTCCTGCGGGGAAGAGTCCCCAGCCTCCTCGGAGGACCCGCCGGATGGGGACCCGTCCACGGGGTCGATCACGACCACGGTGTGCAGCTCCGGCAGCCGCTCGCGCACGGCAGCGACCTTGGCGAGCTGCTCGGCGTTCTCGCACACGATCGCGCAGGCCCCGGAGTCGGAGATCACCCAGTGGCACTCCTCGGGGGAGTTGGTCTGGTAAATGGGCACCACCACGGCCCCGGTGGCGGTGATGGCCATGTCGACGTAGGTCCACTCGGGGCGGGTGCCCGCGAGGATGCACACGCGGTCCCCGGGCTCGATGCCGAGGTCGACCAGGCCGAGAGCGATCTCGCGGACGATCTCCTCGAGCTCGGTGTAGGTGACGTCCTGCCAGGCTCCGGACTGCTTGTGCCGCACCGCGACGTGGCCCGGGAAGGCGGCGGTGGCGTTGGGGATCAGGTCAGCGATCGTGCGCGAGGTTGGGACCTCGGGGACGGTCCCCGAAACCTGGCCCGGGCTCGAGCCGGCGGTCTGCTCTGTGGTGCTTGCCTGCATGGCTCTCTCCTCCGATGGATCTGGCGAACCTTCCTCCAGGAGAGGATATGGCTTCGGAGCAGCAATTAGTCGCGGGAGATCCCTCGCACTTGGTAGGCGCCTCTCGAAGGAGATCCTCGCCCGCCGAATCAGCGGCGCGCCGTCGCGGGTGGCCACGTTGGACTGCTCGCTGCGATCCATCTCGCGATCCCTCTCTCCGAGACCCATCTCACTACCCTCCCTCCGAGGCTCCCACGCTAGAATCTACCCAAGTAGGAAAATTCTACCAGAGTAGGAAGATGGCAGTGAGCTCGCCAGTCCCACCCCCGGCTGCGCCCTCCTCGTTGGATCCACCTTTGGCAGTGCCCTCGTCGGCAGATCCACCCACGGCAGCTCTACCGATGTCAGCCCCCCAGCTGTCAACCCCGCCGGTCCCACGTGCCCGCGCCGCGCACCTTGGCCCCGAGCGCCGGCGCCCACTAATCTTGGATGTGGCGTTCAGGCTCTTCCTCGAGCGGGGCTACAAGGGGACCTCGATGGACGCGATCGCTCAGGCTGCGGACGTAACGAAGCCGGTTATATACGCCTGCTTCGCCAGCAAGGCGGAGCTCTTCGGGGCCCTCCTGGACCGCGAGGAGCAGCGCGTGTTCGCGCAGTTCGGCGCCGCGCTCGCGACGAGCGCGGGACTTGAAGATCGAGAGGCGATGCTCACCGCGGGGTTCACCGCGATGCTCCGGGCCGTCAGTGAGACCCCGGAGACCTACAGGGTCGCCTTGCGCGGGGGGAATGATGCCAACGCGTTGATCGACGCGCGCATCCGCCGTGGACGGGAGCAGTTCGTGGCCCAGCTCACCGAGGCCGCTCGGGGCTGGCTGGCGGGGCGAACCCCAGCGCGGCGGCTCGATGGGAGTGCCCAGTTCGTGGGGCACACGCTCGCGGGTATTGGGGACGCGGGTTTGCGGATGATGCTCGCATCCCCGGATCGATGGACTCCGGAGACCTTGGGCCACGCGCTGGGGCGGTTCACCACAGCCGGATTCACAACCTTCTCGGAGTGAGAGCGCCAGTGGTTGGTGTCAGCTCTCCAGCGCCGCGGGGCGCTGCCCCGGGGATGCCCCTTGGCGGAGAGTGGCGAGGAAGAGGCTCTTGTCGATGCGCCCCTTGAAGATCGGGACCCCCAGCTCCATGCACTTCGAAAGGACCTCTCTGCGCCCCAGTCCGGACTCGCGGGCAAGCTCGGTGGGCGTCAGGTGATTGGCCATCGGGGAATCTCCTCGTGTAGTGATGGTGACTATATGTAGATATACCGTGGGGGGCGGACGGTGGCAACCGCTGACTTTCCCGCAACGTGCGGTCTTTATTCGCCGCCTGAGCTCCTACACGGGGTTGTGGATATTCAAGAACACGTGGCGCAGCCCGAAGCGCTCGGCGAGGTGCTCCCCAAGACGCTTGACCCCGAGGGTCTCGGTGGCGTAGTGCCCGGCGGCGATGAAGTGCACCCGGGCCTCCTGGGCCTGGGCCATCACGCGCTCGGCGGGCTCGCCGGTGAGAAAGGCGTTGGCCCCCGCCGCGATGGCGTCGGCGAGGTGATCGGCGCCGGCCCCGGTGACGATCCCGATGCGTCGCACGTTGGGGGGCCCATGGTCGAATACGAGGGGCTCCCGCGCGGTGACCCGGGCTACCCGAGCGAAGAGCTCCGCTGCGGACAGCCCCCCGTTGGGAAGCTCGGCGAGGCACCCGATGAGCTCCCCACGGTGGGAGGCGAAGGGCACTAGCGCATCCGCCCCGAGGGCGCGGGCGAGCAGTGCATTGTTCCCGACTACGGGGTGGGCGTCGAGGGGGAGGTGGTAGGCGAGCAGCGAGATGTCCCCCTCGAACAGTGCCCGCAGGCGGCGCGCGAGGGCAGCGTCGATCGGTCCGGGCCCTGTCCCCCAGAAGATCCCATGGTGGGCGAGCACCAGCTCGGCGCCCTCCACGCGGGCGCGTTCGAACAGCTCCAGGTGGGCACTCACCCCGGTGGCGACAGTCGTGACCTCCTCTCGCCCGGGGACCTGGAGCCCGTTGGGGCAGTAGTCCTGGAAGCGCTCAGGTTCGAGCAGCCGGTCGAGCTCTCCCACGATGTCGGTGAGCAGCGTGGGCACGGGGCGAGGATAGTGGTCTGGGCACCAGCGGGGGATGCTCGGTGCGCGTCCCACGGAGGAGGCCCGGGCTCACGCGGCGTTGGCCCACCCAGATCGGCTCGGGCGTCTGGCTCTGGGGCGGTTTGTCGGGCGCCCCAGGCTGTCCTCGGCCGAGGCGCCTCGTGTGGGATACTGAACGGGCGTCGGGGCGTGGCGCAGCCTGGTAGCGCGCACCGTTCGGGTCGGTGAGGTCCCCGGTTCGAATCCGGGCGCCCCGATTGGTTAGAGAACCGCGAAGGCCAGCGAACACGGGCGAAAAGGCCCGGAAACACTGGCTCTAGCGGTAAGCGATTTGCCCGTGTTCGCGGCTGTTCGGTGGTCTGGAGGGCTGCAAACGGGATGCAAGGCGGCGGGAACGGGATGCAAACGGGATGCAAAGGCATCCTCGGCCGGCGACCTCTCCAGGTTTGGATCGAGCCCGCCGAGGACTATCGTGCGCGCTTGGCAGCGCGGCGCTGCATCTGGATGAGCAGAGGCACGGGCGCCGCATCCTCGGGGTCGGGCACGACCAAAATCTCATCGCCAAGCACTTTGCGGTGAGCGTCCAATACGGCACGGTGCTTGACGATGGTTGTGGCCTCGCCAATGATTGACCGCCCCGGCCTGTACGGCTCCAACCGAACGGTCAGCTCGGCGACGGCCACTATGTAGCTGACGGCGGCCTTGGGGCCGACCAGCTCCTTGTCCTGCTCGGTGACGTTGTGCGAGTAGGCACCGATGCTCTTGGCGCCAGAGCGACGCGGATGCACGAGGGCGTTGCGGACCTCGAAGAGAGCGAATAGCCGCTGCAAGGGCAGCCTTCCACGATCGAGCGGCGGCTCGACGCCGACCAGGCGGGAGCCGATCAACAGCTTCTCCGACGTAACGAGCCGATCAAGCGCCTGCGCGTCTCGTGCGGGCAGCGCAGCCTCAAGAAACTCGTTGGCATACGCCTCGGCTGAGAGGGCGGTAAACAGCACCGCGCTCCGTAGGAAGCTGAGGCGCCGGTTCATGGCGCTGAGCCGACGCTGCGAGGACTCAAGCATCGAGCCTTGGTAGTAGTCCGCTATCTCGGCGTAGAGCGCGGTGCGCTACTGGCAGTGGTCAGAGCCTCAAGTGCCTGATTCAGATAGGCCGACGACTGCGCTGCACGGGGGAAGGTAGGTATTGCAGGACTCGGCGACACCTGCACAGCATTGCCTACGGGGAGGCGCCGTTGGCGTGTGCTTATGCGGAGTTGACGACGTGAAGGTGGCGCGGTGTGTCGGTGGCCGCGTTTCGCTGCTCGTAGTCGTTCATCGCGCGCTGCACGATCGCGCAGCGCGATACCTACTTCGAGGTCGCACGCGGCGGGCTCGAGCTCCGCGAGGAGCAGCCCGGCCGTCCGCACTTGATCCAGTTCGGGCGCGTCAGCGAACCACAGCAGCGCGAGAGCCGCTACCGGATCATCGAGGTCAGCGACGGCACGGCGCTGTGTGTGGCGCTCGCCGCCGCGATCGGCATACGCGGGGTCGTCGCCAAGCGTCGCCATCTGCTCTGGCAGAGCGTGCGCATCCATCTCGATGAGGTCGAGCAGCTTGGGACTTTCATGAGCACAGAGGGTCGGCACCCGAAGGTCGCCCAGGCTCATGCCGCCCGTGCTCCTGTCGTTGAGAGCGGTGCCAGGGCTGCGGTAGGCTTCTTTTATGGCTACTGCTCGCCAGCAGATGAACGTCGATCTTGACGCGGAGGTTGCGTCGATCTTGCGCTCGCACGCCGCCGAGGCACACGTCAGCGAGGGCGAGATTGTTGATCGTGCTATCCGCGCGTATGACCTGCGCTCGCTGGTTGCCCGCATCCGCTCGCGCAGCGATCTGGACGAAGATGCCGCGATGGCGCTAGTGCGCGAGGAGCTGCACGCCGCTCGCGCCGAACGCGACGCTGCTTGATGCCGCGGGTCGTTGCGGACGCGAACGTACTCGTCTCCGCGGCCCTGGCCCGCTCTCCGCAGGCGCCTTCGGTGCTGACCCTCGACGCAGCGCTCGACGGTCGCGTCGAGCTGGTCACCTCGCCGCTGCTGCTGAGGGAGGTCACGATGGTGCTCGCGCGACCGCGCTTGCAGAAGTATGTCTCGTCTGATGAGGCGGTTCGGTTCGTTGCGGACCTGGCGGCACAGACGGTCCTGCTTGTCGATCCGCCTGGCCCTCACCCGGCCGTGTGCCGTGACCCCCGCGACGACTATCTGGTCGCGCTTGCCGAGGCCAGTGGAGCCGAGGCGATCATCAGCGGGGACCTCGATCTGCTTGCCATTGATCCCGTCCAGCTCGCCGTCGAGATCATCACGCCGCGGCAGTTCGCCGACCGGCTGGGCTAGTCAGCAGCATTGTACGGGCGTTCGCTTTGGCATACACCGGGTCTCGGCGGACGCGAGGCCCGGTATGAGTGCGGTCTGGACCCCCGCAAA